>CALLIL010000087.1 GCA_938009755.1 uncultured Marinomonas sp. | reverse complement strand
AGCAATCATTGTTTTTAGAAAATGAATTGAAGCAATTTGCAAAAAATCTAGGTAGTGATTGTGTCTTTAAAGGCGTCACCGATAACAATACAATTCGCAAAGAATTAACTAACTATAAGTATTATTTTTTAGTTAGTACATACGAGGGAATGCCGAAATCTTTATTAGAGGGAATGGTGAGTGGATGCCTCTGTATCGTAAGTCCTCATTACGGATGTACAGAAGTGATTGAACATAAGATTAATGGCGTAGTGAGCGCAGATTATTCAATGCCAGCGATAACTGATGCTATATCATTTGCTAAAAACAATGATTGCTTCGAGTTGATTCAACGGGCTCGACTTGATGTTGAAGAGTTATATTCACTGAATAAGGTTATTGATTTGCATAGAGTTGCACTCAATCAAAAGCCAGAAAAAATGGGTAAGTTTGCAAAATGAACTTCGTTATTTGGCACATTTGTTCTAGAGATCTAATGCTATGTTGAAATTTAGCCTATCCATCATGTTCGCTGGCTATATGGCGCTTAGTTTATATTTAATTAAGCTAGGTGGTGAAATACCATTAAGAACTATATACAGTTCTTGTCTGATTTTGTTTGTCTATACTTTTGTGTCTCGCAAGTCAGTAATAAATTTTTTTCGTAAAAATGATTTTATATCGATTAGTTTAGTTTTTGCGTTTGCCGGAAGTGCTGCTACTTTGGCTGGAGTGGGAGAGTTAAAGGACGTGCTTATTTATCTAACAAAATGGATATTGCAACCGATTATTATTATGTGTTTGGCTTATCAAATTGCATTTTGTCTTGGTCCCCTTAAGACCTTTAAAATCATTTTATTAATGTACAGCGTCACCTTAATTATTGGTGTTTTACAGGGATTTCAGGTCTCGGCGGCTTGGGAAATACGTAGTTTAGTTAACTCGTTTCAAGGCCTAGGCAGCGATTTGGGTGCGCTGGATGATTTAAACTTCGACACCTCTGATGGCCGATTTTCGGATGGCGTACGTGCTCGAGGAATTTCCTGGTCAGCGATTCATCTTTCATATCAATCTTGCCTTGTAATAGGAATGTTGTTTTTGACTTATGTCGATGACCGATATCGGCCAATTCGATTGAGTAAGTATCTAACAATATCTATTTTATCAATCGCCTTTATTGCGATGGTTTTTAGTGGCACACGATCTGCGCTTATTGGCGTGGTTTGTTTGCCAATCGTTTACTATTTTGTTAGCAGTAAAAATAAGTTTATTTATTTTATTAGTGTGATTTTTATAATAGTTTTTGGCGTTTATGTGTTCCCGTTGATACAAGAAGCCCTAAACTTACGAGTCTTACAAGCCCAGGATTCTTCAGCCAATATGCGTTTACCGCTTTATTTATTTGGTTTTCAATTATTTTTTGACCAGCCATGGGGATATGGATGGATTGATCAGAGTGTTTATTATGCTCAAGAATATTGGCAAGAATATCGCCATATGGAAGGTGCAGAGTCGATTTTCTTACGCGGCTTACATAATTATGCCCTTAATATTTTATGGGTCTACGGTGTGTTTGGTTTAATTGCGACAATATACCTATTTTGGTATATGCGGGCTTTGTTTGGCGGAATATTTCTAGTTGCGTTGGTTCCTTATCTTGTAAATAGTTTATTTCATAATGGAGGGCTATTTTATGGCGGTAATTATATATGGATATTTATTGGGTTAGCCAAATGTTTATATGATCGCCGGGTTGAGTACAAGAAAAAGGTTGATAAATTTGTTAATGCTGATAATCAACCAGAACTAGTCAGGCGTGGACAGGGTGCGATATGACTTACCTGAATCAGCAAGAATATAACGGTTCACGTGCCAAGGTGAAAAAAGGAGTAACTGGTGATCGTTCAATTGATGTTGCCTTTATAGGCGGACGAGGTTTTTTGTCATTATATGGCGGCGTTGAAAATGCGATTCGTGAAATTGTTACAGAGTTATCAAAAAGGGATTTAACAATCGCTGTCTTAGGTGTTGACGATAAATCTAATGAATATCCATTCACGGTGCCAGCGAACTTAAGAGTTATTAAAATTCCGCTTTGGGTCTATCGTCGTTTGGGTCAGCACGGCTTAATCACAGCCAGTGTATTAACGACAATACTTAAACTACGCCCTCGGGTTGTTATTTTATTTGCCTCGGGCCCTTGTGTTTTTGCACCTTTGTTAAAATTATTTGGAGTACGTGTTATTACTAGTTTACGTGCTGTGGATAGCGAACGAAATAAATGGGGTTTCACTAGCCGCTTGATACTTAGAGCAGGAGAGTATTGTGCTTGGCGTTTTGCTGACACATTTACTGTCAATAGTCGAGAAATGCAAACACGTTTTCTTGGCAAGCGATCCGATGTGAAATACTTACCCAATGGTTCGCGTGCAGCGTTTGAAGGAAATGATTCTGTAATTGATAAGCTAGGACTACAAAGTGATGGGTATTTTCTGTTTGCAGCGCGGTTGGACCCTGTTAAACGATTGCACCTTCTACTAGAGGCGCACGCGCAGCTACCAGAACGTCTTCGCATACCGCTTATTATTGCCGGAGGACACTCCAAAAGTCGTGATTATTTTCGTGATTTACAAGACTATATAAGTGATAAAGTAATCTTTGTTGGGCATGTAGATCAAGAAACGCTTTCCCCTTTAATGAGGCATTGCCGAGCTTTTATTCTACCCTCTGTTTTAGAAGGTATGTCGAACAGTTTATTGTCTGCTATGGCTACGGGTAAGGCGGTTTTGGCGTCTGATATTCGTCCTAATAAGGATGTATTAAAAAATGATGAGGCGATCTTTATTGCAGATGATGTGGTTAGTTTGTCAACAGGCTTGCTCCGACTGTCTGAACAGCCAGAATTTGCTCATAAGTTGGGTGAGCAGCTTCAAGTTAGAGCAAAAAAGAATTACGATTGGCAGCGAACGGCTAACATTTTGTCTTCTAATATTTCTTTATACTTATAATTATTCTAACGGTTATTTTACGATTTAGTTACCATGAAAAATACTGACAAAGTAGCCATAGATCCTGATCTAGATGATGAAGCAAAGGTTGCTCTAGATTTAAAGCATGAGACTCTTGGGGTGACAGTTTCAGCTGTTATTACAGCGTACAATCGATCAGACTATTTATTTTCTGCACTTGAGAGCGTGCTTGACCAAGAATACCCGGTAGAGCAAGTTATTGTGGTTGATGATTGTTCTACCGTTGACTTAAAACCCGTTATCGCGAGATTCGAAAGTCATCAAGACTATAATAAAATTGTTTACCATCGTTTGCTTGTAAACAGCGGTGCAAATGTTGCGCGTAATCTCGGAGTTAAGTTGGCGACTAGCGAATGGGTTGCTTTCTTAGATGATGATGATATTTGGTTGTCAAATAAAATTTTTCGGCAAGTAAGCGACTTGAGATTAGTTAGCAAAGAGTTTGAGCCGATTGCGACATTATGCTCGTCTCGTTTTGTTGACGATCAAGAAATAAGAAAGACGCCTCGGGTTGAATTCGTCAGTTCTGAACGACTAAAACAAGGCAATCCGTATTGTGGTGCATCCGGCTTTATGGTGCGTCGCGATATTATTTCCGAACATACGTTTGACGATAGTCTTCCTTGTGGCCAGGATTGGGATATCTTTGTTAGACTTAGTCTTTTAGGGAATGTTCGATATGTCCCCGAAAGTTTATACTTATATCGACGCGGCTCGCATCAAGGTCTAACCACTAAAGCTAAAAATATGACAATCTCTGAAGCTGAGGATCGTCTCGCGTCAGCTTATAAGCATCGAACCTGGTTGGGTGAAAAGCATTTTCGAAATCGAGTAGCGGGGCAAATTTTGTCTTATGTATTTCATAAGCAAGATAAGATTAAATGGATCAGGAAATCTATTGAATTGGCTGGATTAAAGGCAACTGCTCTAGTGTTGCTAAAAAAAGTAATGAAAAGGTTGGGCCTATAGTATCGACAAGCTTTATTTTAGCCGTTAGTCAGGTGGCCAATTGAGTTGTTATTGCAATCTTTGTATGACTATATTGTTGAATTTGGTTAACTAAAAAAAACCATATAGCTGGTTACTTAATCTTGCAAACATTGATTTGCATATTTATAGTACGGTATTAGGATAGTAAAGAAATTTTAGGCTCAAACTATCTCAAATTTGGTGCATAGCTAAACTAATTTAGGCCTAGATAATTGCTACTCGAGTTATTGAACTTGAGTATAGGGTTTCGAGTTTTTTATATAAGAAGGATCATATTTTATTAGATAAATATGTGATTTAAAAATTCTTGGCACGGGGTAAATAAAAGTTTTTATACAGGGGTAATTAAAATGAAGTGCAGTTTGTCAGATCTTGTTATTTTCACAAGACAAGAAAGTTTCGTGCAAAAGATGTGTAATTATTCAAAATATTATCAGCAATTGGCTATTAAGTTAGGTTGTATGATAATCGTTACTTTGTTCCTAGTAGGTTGTGCTGGGTCGAATCTCAGTGGCAGTCAACAAGCTAGCAGTTACTCTTCAGCATCAGCAGCAGATCAATCTGGTACCAATGAACAAATTATGCAAAGTGCGGCTCGAGCCTCGCAAATAAATGATGGCCTAGATTATTATCTCGGTACTGGCGATGTTCTACAACTCAGTGTATTTCAAGTGCCCGAACTTAATACTAAAGTGCGAATCAATGAAAGAGGTAATATAGTTTTACCAATAATCGGTATGCTTGAGGTGCAAGGTTTAACAATACCTGAGCTCGAAGAACGGTTAGTTGAAAAACTTCAGGCAGATTATTTACAGAATCCGCAGGTAAGTGTTTTTGTTGATGAATATAGATCTCAACAGATCACAGTCATGGGTGCTGTTAAGAATCCTAATGTGTATAGCGTGCGTCAATCCCGTTCAGTTTTTGAAATGCTGTCATTGGCAGGTGGTGTTACGCCAAATGCTGGCGACCTTATCAGAATTGAAACTCAGCAAGTCGACCCGCAAACCGGACAGCTGGTTAAACGAAACTTGTTGCTAAGTCTTAGTAAGTTATTGCAAGGGCAAGATGAAGCGTCAACTATAAGACTTAATGGAGGAGATAGTTTATTAGTGCCTCAAGCGGGAGTAGTTTTTGTTGACGGGGCGGTTGAAAACCCAGGTTCCTATAAATTGTCCGGTGAAACTACTGTCTGGAAGGCAATTACATTGGCTGGAGGTATTCCTTGGGAGGGTAAACAAAATCGAATTGAGGTGATTCGTGAAATAGGCGGAGAGCCAATCGCGATAGAAGTTAATTTGAATAAGATTCGATCACAAGAAAGTGAAGACGTCATACTCAAAGATGGAGATATCGTGGTTGTGTCTTATAATTTAGCACGACGAGCGGTCAGTGGTTTCTTTAGAGCTGCTGGAAAGGTTGTTGGCTATAGTCTGAATTAAATAGGAAGGGGTCCAAAATGAACTACAATAACAGCCCGTATGGAAATACGAATAATTTTCCCATGTTGCAGCAGGGAGCAGGTCAGTCCGTTGTTTTGTATGATCCAAATTTAAACGAAGGGTTTAATGAAGATGAGATCGATATATTTGCATTATGGCGAATAATATTACGCTATAAACGAATGATTACGCTTATCTTTGTTTTGGTAGTCGCTACTGCGGGTGCCTTAACATTATTAAAACGGCCAATTTACACTGCTACAGCTCTTCTTGAGATAAATACAGGCAGCCGAAATTTAGTTAAATTCCAGAATCTTGAAAGTGAAGATGTTGCTCCCGGTGAGCACCTATCAACTCAAACCACCATTCTTTCCAGCCAAGCTGTTGCTGCTGAAGTAATTAAGCGTCTGGACTTGGTACTTGATCCTGAGTTGGGTGGGCAAATCCGTCAGCGTGATTTTCGAAATGGCCTCAGCGCAATCCTAGACTTTTTTAAACGGTCAAATGCTGAGCCCGCCTCTGAAGATCAGCTACTGAAAAGTGCTACTTCAAGATACCTTTCTCGACTTTCAATCGACCCTATCCATAATTCAACACTAATTCGTGTTCGTTTCGATAGTTTTGATGCGGACTTATCGACAAAAATAGTTAATGAACATATGAAAGCCTATATTTGGCTAAGTTCACAGCGTCGGTTTGATTCAACCTCTGGCGCTAAACAGTTTCTTGAAAGTGAAATTGCAATCGTGCAAACAAGATTGGAAGATTCGCAAAAAAGCTTAACTGAGTATGCGCGTGAGAATGGTGTCATCGATACGGAAGACAGAGACAACATTATGCTTGACCGGCTTACTAAGCTAAACCAAAATTTATCTACTGCACAAAGTGCAAGGATTGATGCTGAAACCAAGTATATACAGTCACAATCAGTTGGTTATGGACAGTTATCTGTTGTAACTGAGGATGGTTTGATAAAAAACTTAAGGCAAGAGCAGGCGAAATTGCGCGCTGAATATAACGAGTTGTCAAGGATCTATAAATCTGGCTACCCGCTTATGGAGCAACTCCAAGCCAAAATCAATCAAGTTGAATCAAGTATACAAACCCAAGCGAACACCATTGTTTCAGGATTGAAAACTAATTTTGAACAACTTGAGCTACGCGAGCAACGATTAATCGAAGAGTTAGAGTCATTGAAAGATGAAATGCTTGACTTACAAGATCGAGCTGTTGCATTTAATATTCTTAAAAGAGAGTTTGAAGCTAACAAGCAGCTTTATGTTAGTTTGTTGGATCGAACTAAGGAAGTAGGTGTTGCCGCGGGCATGGAACTGAATGTTGCTTCTGTTGTTGATGCTGCGATTCCTTCAAGCGATCAATCATTGATGGCAAGCCTTATGACTTCGTCTATCTTTGGGTTGGTTGGAGCGCTTGGAGTAGCGTTCTTGTTGGCACTGCTTGATAATAAAGTTAATGATCCAGAACAATTACGCAAGATAACTCGTTTGAACTATTTAGGCATCGCCCCAGCAATAGATATTCCCTTACTCAATCAACAAAGCAATTATGATGGACTGCATTCCGAATCGAGCGACGAGCAGACTCAAGATGGCGGTTCTAGTTTTAATGAGAGCGCAAGCGTAAGCCAAAATGATGAGCTCAACATTGGTGTTGATGATGAAAATGTGCGTGTCAATTTATTCAATACTGTGCTCCATCATACCCCAAGCTCTAATTTTGCTGAAGCGATCCAGTCATTGCGAACTTCTTTAACCTTTGTACGTGCGGATGGATTGCCAAAATCACTTATGTTAACAAGTGCCACTGCGGGAGAAGGCAAAAGCACCTTGGCGATGAATCTTGCAATATCATGCGCAAAGTCTGGCAAGAAAGTTGTTGTGATTGATGCTGATATGCGACGCTCTCGTTATAGCGAAGTATTTGAAGTGCCTGCGTCACCGGGTTTGTCAGAGTATTTGGCAGATAATGCCTCAGAAAAGCTATACAACATTGCCTCTATCAGTGGTTTATCTTTGATGGTAAGTGGTCATACACCAAACAATCCAGTCGATTTGCTTGGTTCTCAAAAAATGCGTGATTTAATCAATGATTATAAAGAAGAGTACGATTTAGTAATTGTTGATTGTCCGCCTATACAAGGTGTTGCAGATGCAATTTTGATGTCCACATTGGTTGATGCGTTGGTGTTGGTTGTAGCTGCCGACACAGTCTCTCAAGATGCAGTGAAAGATTCGATTAGACGTTTACGAATGGTGAATGCGCCGATCATCGGTACGGTATTGAATTATCTGTCTAGTAAATCTACATACAGTATTGCCAATAATCCAGAACAAGCTGAACTTAAAAAAGTAAGTTAGTCACTGGAGTAAAAAGACATGAAAACTGATGCTCCATGGCAAAATATCTTCAAGATATGCTTAGCGCAACGTAAGCTAAATATGAGCATGCTAGAGTATTTGGATGATATTCTAGATTGGTATAACAAAAGAAATTCTGATCATAAAAATGAATTTCTACACTCTTTAGTCTCTAAGTACGGAGAACATGATTTTCGTGTTCGATTTGAAGAAGTATTAAGCCAGTTGCTTACTCTGCATCCTTCATTATTATTTCCAATTAACTTGCATCAGGATAAAGGTAAATTACGCTATCGCTTATTGATTCGAGTCTTTCATCCAGATCGGGGCGTGAGTGACACAAAATGGTTAACCACTTGCTCAGAGATAGTAAACATTACATACAAGGATTTTGTAGAAAACTATAAGGAACAGGAGCGACGCGCTGAAGTGTTGTGGTCAGAAGTATTAGCTTATGACGCCGATTCGAGTACAAATAATAGATCAAATTCGATCTTCAATAATCATCGTAGCGGATCTAATCCTTGGTTTACATTAGAACATTGGCGTAATCTACTAGGTGATCCTGACAATTTACAACATAAGGTTGTGTATGGCTTGAGCTCGTTGGTGGTAATTGCATTAGCCGTAGTTCTATCTTCTGTTGTGCTCGAGCCCAATAAAGTTAAAACGCCTGTTGTAACACAAGAGCCGATTAAAATTGATCAACCCGCTTCAACTCAAATTGTGCAAACAGACTCAGGTATCGATAATAATGATCTTGGTCAAGAGTCGCAAACTGCTGATTTGTCACTTGAGTTAGATGAGAGTGATCTAGGGGCTGAAAATACTTCAAGTCAATCTGAGTCAACACAGACATTCGCTGAACCAAATGAAACACCTTCTCAAAAATTTTCGCAGGCTGCTGAACTAGCCTTGAGCAGTGAGGATGCCACTGCTACAAAACCACTAACGGCTACTGATAATCTTGAATCAGCGTCAGTTAACGAGGCAGAAAATTTATCTGAAATAGGCTTTTATACCGTTGACGATTTGGAATTAAAAAATGACTTTTCTGTAGAAACTGTAAATAGCAATCAAGCTCTCATTCAAAAACAACCAGACAATCAAATTGAAGTTATTGCCGATACTGCAGAGTATTATCCGGCTACAGATATCAACAAAACTTCCAGCCTGCCACAACCCACCCCAAACCTAGCACAAGCGGCTCCAATATCATCGACTTGTATTGAGTTGCAAGAAGAAGGATTCGGGCATCCAATTGTAGGTGGAGTTATCGATGTAGCGAATCTTCGATTGAGGTCAGGTCCGTCAAAAGAGTGCGCAATTATTATTACCCTTTTGCCTGGTAGGCCTATTTCGATACACAAATATTCGACAGATGGACTTTGGTATTATGTTTCAGTGATTCGTAAATCTAAACCCAAAGTGTCAGGCTGGGTCTCGAGTCAGTTCGTTACAGTAACGGGTGATAAATCTTTATTACTGAATAAACAAGAATTAGCGGCTAATGATCTTGTGCCCAAGGATAACGTAATCAACCAAGTTACAGAGCCCAAGGCCTTATATATCGATTCGACTGAGCCGGTTGATTTTGGTGGTCTAAAAATAGATACGGCAATGCAAGAGGTGTTTCAGGAGTATCAAGATTATTTCATGGCAGGTGATGATCTGCAGCTTGCCAATTTATATATCAATAACGCTAATGAGAACGGTATTCGGGGCATCGCTGCTATTAAACAGTCCTATAAGGAGTTATTTTCCAATACTCAACATCGCAGTCTTGCCCTAAAAATCTCTGACATACAGGACGATGGTTTTCATAGCGCTCAGATAAAAGGTCAGATGCACATCGGATATAGCTTGAATTCGAATCAATTCGAAGATTTACGTGATTTCAAAATGTTATTAATCAAAACGCAGAAAGGACTTAAAATCGCATTATTCAATTTTGGTTAATTGATTGAGTGCTTTTTAACTCTATTCATAACGCGTTTGAGAGTTAATTTTCTAGGATAAATAGCGCAAGGAAAGTGCTAAATAAAAATAAATGAGAAAGTGGTTGACCACACCTGTGAAATGAGTAGAATGCGCCTTCCTCAAGCAGGGCAATTGAGTGCAATATCACTCAAAATGCGAATCAAAAACTGAATGAAAATTAATTTCAAAAAGTGATTGACCAGCAGCCTTAATTGAGTAGAATGCACCTCCCTTGACAGGGTCAATAAAAAGGCTGAATTAAGCGTTTTTATTAACTCAAACAGCTTTTTGAATTTAATTTGAAATAGCAGTTGACGAGGGAAGTTTAAGGCGTATAATTCGCCTTCCTTGGAAACGCCGAGAGATCGGTGGGCTCAAGTACGCTCTTTTATAATATGAACCAAACAATTTGTGTGGACGTTTTCTTAAGTGATTAGGTTTCATACAAACTGAGGAAACTTAAGTTTCATTCCGAGGCTTAGGTGGAATCCAGCTTTTATTATTTTTGGCTGTAAAACAAAAAATTCCTTTAGTAATTAGATTGAACTGGAGAGTTTGATCCTGGCTCAGATTGAACGCTGGAGGTATGCTTAACACATGCAAGTCGAACGGTAACGATGCTAGCTTGCTAGCAGGCGACGAGTGGCGGACGGGTGAGTAACGCGTAGGAATATACCTAGTAGTGGGGGATAACATGGAGAAATCCATGCTAATACCGCATATGTCCCATGGGATAAAGAGGGCCTCTTCTTGAAAGCTCTTGCTATTAGATTAGCCTGCGTCGGATTAGCTTGTTGGTGAGGTAATGGCTCACCAAGGCAACGATCCGTAGCTGGTCTGAGAGGATGATCAGCCACACTGGGACTGAGACACGGCCCAGACTCCTACGGGAGGCAGCAGTGGGGAATATTGGACAATGGGCGCAAGCCTGATCCAGCCATGCCGCGTGTGTGAAGAAGGCCTTAGGGTTGTAAAGCACTTTCAGGGGTGAGGAAGGGTGCGTTGTTAATACCAGCGTACTTTGACGTTAGCCCCAGAAGAAGCACCGGCTAACTCTGTGCCAGCAGCCGCGGTAATACAGAGGGTGCAAGCGTTAATCGGAATTACTGGGCGTAAAGCGCGCGTAGGTGGTTTGTTAAGTCTGATGTGAAATCCCAGGGCTCAACCTTGGAATG
>CALLIL010000086.1 GCA_938009755.1 uncultured Marinomonas sp. | reverse complement strand
ATTGTAGGCCTCATCATCATCAGCGTAGACAGTGACAGTAAGCTTTTCTTCGGGAATAGCCATCCACTCAGTAGACGTCAGAAATTCCCACGCGAATAAAATCGCGTCGCGCTTAAAGTAGTCGCCAAAGCTGAAATTGCCAAGCATTTCAAAGAAAGTATGGTGACGAGCGGTATAGCCAACATTTTCTAAATCATTATGTTTACCACCTGCACGAACGCAGCGCTGCGAGCTCGTTGCACGCTTATAAGAGCGAACATCTTCGCCTAAAAAAACATCTTTAAACTGAACCATACCAGCATTAGTAAATAGCAACGTTGGATCGTTACCTGGTACCAATGAGCTAGATTCAACTATCTGATGCTGTTTGCTTTCAAAGTATGATAAAAATGACTGGCGTAACTCAGAACTCTTCATAATTGGGTGAGTCTCTATCTCTATTTTTCTGGACGAATTGGATTGCGTGAATGGCAAACTAAGCAGTGCCTATTCGATGCAATGAAAAGCACAAAATAGTACACGTAAAGGATAGGTGTTTTCAAAAGAAACCGAAGGATATTTAAGGTTTTTTGTACAAACTCTAAACAAAGCCTCGTTTTTCAACAATTCCGAGGCCTTGTAAACAGATATTTATTTTAACTCAAATCGAGTCTCGTATTTATAATGAGGTCGTGATGTCATTCGGGTTACCAACTCATAAGCAATAGTGTCTGCAAAATCAGCCACCTCTTCAACCGGAACATTACTCCCCCAAAGTTCTACTGTTTGCCCTATCTCAATCCCAGACGTCGCATTTGTTAACCTTGCTGTAATCATATCCATAGACACTCTTCCAGCCAACATAGCAGGCATCGCATTGATATTCATTGGCGCACCATAAGCAGTGGTTCTAGGGTAGCCATCGCCATACCCAGCCGCAATGGTTGCCAATTGATGATCTTCTGACGCCTCGTAAGACAGACCATAACCGACCTTATCCCCTTTCTTTAAGGCACGGACAGAAATAACTTTAGAAGACAATGTCATCGCAGGAGCCAAACCAAGCTGCTGTCCTGTCACACCTGAAAATGGAGAGATTCCATATAGCATCAGACCAGGACGGATCCAACCACCTTCCGGAACAGACCACTTCATAATAGCGGCAGAATTAGCCACGCTAGCGTCGACCGGACCATTCCCTGATTTTTCAATAGCGTGACGCGCCTGCTCAAAACGAGTGAGCTGCTCCATTGTCGTAATATCAGACAAGTCATCTGCACATGCAAAATGCGTCATCAAAATCACATCATCGACTTGGTCGCTGCTTTTTAAAGTGTCAATAAAAGCAACGGCCGCTTCTTGGTCCATTCCGAGGCGATGCATGCCTGTATCTAATTTGACAAAAATCTTTTCGACATTGGCTTTAGAGTCCAAAAACCACGCCAATTGAGTATCACTTTCTATCGCAGACCAAAAACCATGTTCTTCACACAAACGCCATTCATCAGCTTCGAACACGCCTTCCAATAATAAAATAGGAGACACAATATCCGCTTCACGAAGCGCTATTGCTTCTTCAATTGTCGCAACCGCAAACGCATCTGCATCGTCATCTAAATGTTTTGCCACCTCGATAGCACCGTGCCCATAGGCATTACTCTTAACAACAGCAAAAGCTTTACAGCTTGGTTGAAGCTTTTTCGCATAGCGATAATTATGTAGAATTGCATTCAGATCTACAGTTGCAGTCAAAGGCCTTGCCATTTCTTGTCCTTAGTCTTAACGATTAAATTATTAGGAGAGACTTCAAAGATGAAAGATTCAAAGTTATTTTTCCTATTTTACACAAGATCATAAGACTTATTCTCTATTTTTACCCAAAAGTTCAGTTGATAGCATGCTAAAAGCCAAGATTTATAGTTAAAAACAAAACCAATATATGCACTACAAAATACAAATTGAGAGGAACCGCCGTGAAATGGCAGCCATTATCCACGTTTGATCAAGCACTTTCTCTATTGAGCCATAGAGAACACGGTTGCGTAGAACTAACAAAAAAGCTCAAGCTAAAAGGCCACGAAGAACCTGAAATCGACGCGGCAATAGAACAACTAAAAGAAATGAATTATCTTAATGATGAACGCTTTGCGGACATGTTTGTACGAGGCAGAATCACTAAACCATTAGGTGCAAGCCGAATATTACAAGAATTAATACAGAAAGGAGTAGAGTCTAACTTGGCAAAATCAGCTATTGAAAACGCAGAAGCTGATTGGTTCGAGCTGGCTAGAGAGCTAAAAGAAAGGCGCTTTGGTGAAGACACCGCAACAGACTTTAAAGAAAAAGCAAAACAGTCTCGTTACCTTCAATACAGAGGCTTTAATTTCGATCAAATAAAATACGCTCTCTCACCGCAAGACAACTTTTAAGCGCCTTATAAATACACAGCTTAATATCACTCCTTTGACATTAAAGCGGTTAGGTAGCGATCTTCCATCTCAACATACTTCTCTTGGATAACTTCAATCTTCTCATCTAACTCATCGACTTTTTTCTGTAAGGCATCAAATTCGGCAGATTGAGATTTAGTTTCTTTAAGTTCTAGTGCTAATTTTCTTCTTTCGTTTTCCAATTCATGATTAATTTCTTTAAGATTTTCGATCTCTTCCTCATCTTTTTCAAGTAAAGCGCCATCATCTAAGCCACTAACATGTTCATCTGGATTCTGTATTTGATATTGCAGTTTTTCACGTAAGGCTTTGGCACTATCCAAGTCATTTTCAAGCATTTGAACATAAAGCTCAGACTCATTAACCATTAAACGCAAGGAGCTGATTTTTGACGCTTGCTCACTTGCAAACACATCAGACTCTTCAGTGAAGTCATCTTGATGAAGCAAATCCTCCATATTTTTCATCGTATTGCGCTCTTCATCAAAAACGCCATAGATATCCATCCCTTGAGCACTTCCATTTTCTTGATCTCTAAGCTCTGCTTCTTTTTGCTTTAGCGCCTCATCACGTTTCATGACATCAATATTCAAATTGTATTTGATCGCTTGCAAGTTCTCTAATTTGCTTTCCAAACGCTTAATAACATGACTACTATCCAATAAGGTTTTTTCTAAACGAGCAATAGAAATATCGTACGCACCAACATGTCGGCCTTCCGCGTCAACACTACCTTTTACTTTCCTAATCTGCTCTTTCAATTCAGTAATAATATTCTTTTGATGTTCTGCAAGTTGTTTCAGATCTGACACTTTGGAGTCCAACTCTGAATGCATCGGCTTCAAAAAACTGGAATCGTCTGTACTACCTAAGAAAGATTCGATTGTTTCTATATAACTTGCACCGCTGTCGTTTTTCTTTGCTTCATTTACATAGAGCTTTAGTCTCTCAAAAAACTCACACAATGCAGCCATCTCAACTCGTAATGCAGCAAGTGATTCATCCAATTGATGTTCACCAGCCAGTTGCTGATTAAGCTTATCTAATTTTGCATGGAGTTCAGAAGTAATGTTCACTTGAGAGGCAACTTTATCTTCAGCGCGTTGAATAACTTTATTAAGTTCATTCAAAATCGACTGATTTACTTTTAATGATTTAAACAGCGAATCCACTTCTTGAGCTTTATCAATTTTTTCAAGTAAGCTTTTGAATGCATCAAGTAAGTCAATAACTTTTGATTGCGGTATAGAGTGTTGTACGATCTGTATTTCTACACCCAGAAAAATAGACCAGCAAGATAGCGCAGCTTTATTCTGAAAGTCTGTGGAAGGCACTTTAGAAAGTAAATCTGTACAGATAACTTTTTGTTTCTGTAAAAGCGCTAACCACAACGCCCTTTCTTCTTGCTGCTCTCTTAAAGTAGTAGATTCGACAGAAACGTCATGAGTCATAGAATCATCATTAGATCCAGTATTGGCGGATTTCATCATTTTTCTGAGCGAAAAATAGCGAATCAACACAAGCGAAAACACGACCAAAAGCAATATGCTTAATCCAATCAGTCCAAAATGCCATAACAACATAACACCCCAACCTTTAAACTTATCAAAAGATACTAATGTGAATTCTAGCAGACTATTTGGGTTGGTTCGAAAAGTAAAAAACCATATAAAAAATATTAGGATACATATAGCTTCTAATAAAATAGCATCAAGTCAGCAAGCCAATCAAAGACCCCTCATAAAGTTAGTAGTAAAGTAACAAGCTAGTCAAAGCACATACAAATTATACCAAGCACAAAAAAGAGCGCTAAATTGCGCTCTTTTTTTAAATTCATCTATTAGAGAGGAAATTAGAAAAATTATTCTTCTAGCTCTTCTTCTGCTGTAGCCTCTTTTGCTTTAGGTGCAGCTGACGCTAATAAGCGCTCCCGAATTTGCGTTTCAATTTCAACAGCAATTTCAGGGTTTTCCTCCAAGAATTGAGCAGCATTTGCCTTACCTTGACCAATTTTATTGCCTGCGTAAGCGTACCAAGCGCCAGACTTATCAACTAAGCCTTCCTTCACTCCCAAATCCAAGACTTCACCCATACGATAAATACCTTTACCGTACATGATTTGGAATTCAGTTTGCTTAAATGGCGGTGCAATCTTGTTTTTCACTACTTTTACACGAGTTTCATTACCAATGACTTCATCACCTTGCTTTACCGAGCCAATACGACGAATGTCCAAGCGAACAGAAGAATAAAACTTCAAAGCGTTACCGCCAGTTGTCGTCTCTGGGCTACCAAACATCACACCAATTTTCATACGGATTTGGTTAATGAAGACAACAAGACAATTTGCATTTTTAATAGAGCCTGTCAGTTTACGCATTGCCTGAGAAAGCAAACGGGCTTGAACACCAACAGACGAACTGCCCATTTCACCTTCAATCTCAGATTTAGGAACCAAAGCGGCTACCGAGTCAACGATCACCACATCAACACTGTTTGAACGAACCAACATATCTACGATTTCAAGCGCTTGTTCACCTGTATCAGGTTGAGAGATCAAAAGATCTTCAATATTTACACCCAACTTCTCTGCGTATCCAGGATCAAGAGCATGCTCAGCGTCGATAAAAGCACAGGTTTTACCTTGCTTTTGTGCTTCCGCAATCACACTCAAGGTCAGTGTTGTTTTACCTGAAGATTCAGGGCCATAGATTTCACAAATTCGACCATAAGGAAGACCACCTGCACCCAGCGCAACATCTAAACCTAGAGAACCAGTTGATACGGTATCAATATCAAGTTTAGTGCCTTCGCCCATTTTCATGATGGCGCCTTTACCAAACTGACGCTCAATTTGAGATAAAGCGGCGTCTAACGCCTTTTTCTTGTTGTCTGCAGTAGATGACATGTAAGTAATCCTTAATGACTAATATTTCGTTGTGAGTAACTCTATCGCGTTTTTTTAAGAAGCTCAAGAAATACTGTATATAAAACCAGTATTATTTTCTATCAGCCTTATTTATTTTTTCCTATGTACTTATCTTTCCAATAAAGCACTCACACCTTCCAAAGCCGTAAGCACTGTCGCCTCACGAACAGACTGACGATTCCCTTCAAACTGACAACGCTGAATGACGGTTTCTTGCCCAAGCAATTGCCAACCTATATAAACGCAACCCACTGGCTTTTCAGGCGATCCTCCAGCAGGACCTGCTACGCCACTGACAGCAATAGCAAGTGTACCGCCAAGCTGCAAAGCACCTGCACACATTTCTCGTACGGTTTCTTCGGAAACAGCGCCGAAAGAAGCCAGCGTGCATTCTTTCACGCCTAACCCTTTTACTTTAGCGTCGTTTGCATAACTGATTACGCCACCATAAAACCAAGATGAGCTGCCTGCGACCTCTGTACAAATTGCGCCAATAAGCCCGCCAGTACAAGACTCAGCGGTCACTAGAACCTGCTCTCTGGATTTCAAAGACTCGCCAAGCTGTTGCGCGACATTTACCATTTTTTGCATCTGATTCATTACACCTATCTCTTAAAACCTGAGCGAATATCCCGTAGAATAACGCTCTATTTTTTGGATCACAATCGAGCATCGTCAAATGAGCAAAGCAACAAACGACAATCACACGCCAATGATGCGCCAATACTTCGGCCTAAAATCACAGCATCCAAACCAACTACTTTTTTACCGTATGGGCGACTTTTATGAAATTTTCTACGACGACGCCAAACGTGCTTCTCAGTTACTTGATATTACCTTAACATCACGCGGACACTCTGGCGGCCAACCAATTCCGATGGCTGGCATTCCATTCCATGCTGCCGAGAACTACATAGCGCGTCTTGTTCGCATGGGGGAATCTGTTGTTATTGCCGAGCAAACAGGTGATCCAGCTACCAGCAAAGGTCCTGTAGAGCGTAAAATTACTCGCATTGTGACACCTGGCACCATCAGTGACGAAGCTTTTTTAGAAGAAAAACGCGAAAACCTTTTACTGTCTTTGGCTCACCAAACACGCAAAGGGCTAGACATCTTTGGTTTTTCCTATTTAGATATGGCGAGTGGCCGCTTTTGCCTCTTTGAAGTGAATGGTCATGAAGCACTTTCCAGCGAACTACAACGTCTGTCCCCACGGGAAATTTTGATTTCTGAAGACTTCCCAGCTCGTGATGTATTACAACTTGAGAAAGGCGTATCAGAACTCGGGCCTTGGCACTTTGATTACGAATCCAGTTACCGCCAATTGATCCAACAGTTCAATACAAAAGACTTATCTGGATTTGGTTGTGAAGCACTCACTTCGGCGATAGCATCCGCAGGTGCACTTCTCCAATACGCGAAAGACACACAACGCTCCACCTTACCTCACATTCAATCCATCATGGTTGAGCACAAAGACGACTCTGTATTAATCGATGGCGCGACACGACGTAACTTAGAAATTGATATCAATTTAACTGGCGGCACAAGTAACACCGTTGTCGAAGTATTAGACGAATGTGCCACACCAATGGGCAGTCGTTTATTAAAACGCTGGTTACACACACCGATTCGAGATCTCAACGAAATACAAGCACGCCAGCAAGTCGTCACAGAGCTAAAACACAACCACACTTACAGCGCCTTTGTGTCACCACTAAAAAACGTCGGTGATCTAGAACGAATTTTATCTCGTGTTGCTTTGCGTTCTGCTCGCCCAAGAGATTTATTACGCCTACGCTTTGCCTTAGAAGCGGTTCCAGAAATCAATACGCTTTTATCTCAAGCCGAATCCAAGCGTCTCATCGATTTGAATCAACGTATTCTGGCTCAGCCTTATATTACCGAAATACTGACCAAAGCCTTGGTGGAAAATCCACCTTCCGTGGTTCGTGATGGCGGTATTTTTGCAAAAGGATATGACGCAGAGCTAGACGAACTTTTGTCTTTATCTACCAATGCAACCGATTTCTTAGCTGAAATGGAGCGCAGCGAAAAAGAGCGTACCGGGATTAGCTCTTTAAAAGTGGGCTTTAATCGCGTTCATGGTTATTACATTGAAATCAGCCGCTTACATTCTGAACAAGCGCCTGTTGAATACATTCGTCGTCAAACCCTCAAAAATGCAGAACGTTTCATCACGCCGGAATTGAAAGCTTTTGAAGACAAAGCCTTAAGCGCCAAATCAAAATCACTGGCTCGTGAAAAAGAACTTTACGAAAATCTATTAGATCTACTCAATGATGCTTTAAGTGAGCTTCAAACCACCAGCCAAGCGTTAGCTCAACTGGATGTAATGAATAACTTTGCAGAACGCGCTGATGTGCTGGACTTTTCTTGTCCTGAGCTACACAAGCGTGGTGGCATTCAAATTACGGGCGGCCGTCACCCTGTTGTTGAGTCGGTTATTTCTGAACCTTTTGTACCAAATGATTTAGAACTCAACGAACATCGCTCGTTATTAATGATTACTGGCCCAAACATGGGCGGTAAATCCACTTATATGCGACAAATCGCTCTCATTACGCTATTGGCTCACACAGGTTGTTTTGTACCAGCAGAGTCCGCTTCAATTTCTATTGTTGATCGTATATTTACGCGAATGGGCTCTTCGGATGACCTTGCTGGCGGCCGTTCTACCTTCATGGTTGAAATGACGGAAACTGCCAACATTTTAAACAACGCCAGCAAAGACAGTCTAGTTTTGATGGATGAAGTCGGACGTGGCACCAGTACATTTGATGGTTTATCACTTGCTTGGGCCGCTGTAGATTATTTAGCAAAAGAGCTTAAATGCTATGTACTTTTTGCTACCCATTATTTCGAGCTGACGACGCTTGCGGATCAATTAGACAATGCAGCCAATGTCCACTTAACCGCCACAGAATACGAAGATGAAATCATTTTCATGCACAAGGTTCACGATGGTCCAGCAAGCCAATCTTATGGATTACAAGTGGCTCAATTAGCTGGCGTTCCTCGCGATGTGATTGGCCACGCCAAACAGAAGCTAAAAGAACTTGAAGTCGTAACAGGCGTCGATGCAAAAGAAACATTGTCAAAGAAAAACATAAAAACACAAGAACCATCAGTTACTTATCAACCTCATCAGACGGATTTATTTGCCCAAGCAGAACAAAACGCATTGAAGAAAAGCATTGAAGAGTTGGACCTAGATAATATGACACCATTGGACGCGATTAATGCACTTTATAAGCTAAAATCCGAGCTATAACAGGGTAATTGATACTCACTCTTATTAACTCGCTATTAGCATAAGCTAATAGCGGATAAATGTAGGCTATTGACGATTCTTACTTGCTGATAAATAGTCAATGCCTCTAAAATAATGGGTATTATTTTTATAGCTTGTAAGGAGAAGTCGAATGGCTTTCATCGTTACCGATAATTGCATTCGCTGCAAATACACAGACTGTGTTGAAGTATGCCCTGTTGACTGTTTCTACGAAGGTCCAAATTTCTTGGCAATCAATCCTGACGAATGTATTGATTGTGCTTTATGTGAACCTGAATGCCCTGCTAATGCCATTTTCTCTGAAGATGAATTACCAGAAGATCAAGAGGTGTTTGTGGAGTTAAACAGAGACCTTGCTTTGATTTGGCCAAACATCGCTGATAAAAAAGACGCAATGCCAGATGCGGCAGAATGGGATGGCGTCGAAGATAAGCTAGAACATTTAGAAAGATAAGCGACCTCCTATACTTATTCTGAATAAAAAGCGGTTTATATAAAAACCGTTTTTTTATGTCTTATATTTTGTCTTTCGCTTTTCTGCGTACAGATCAAATTAAAACCGTATACAAAACGACTTATTAAGCACAAAAAAGGGCAGCCAAAGGGCTACCCTACTTTTGTTCATATCCCTTTAAACAACTCATCCAATAAGTAAAACGTCAATGTTAACTTCATCCAGAAGTTCCAAACAAGTCCTCTACATAGTACTCCATTAAACTATGATATCCCTATGAGCTGTCCATTACTCTCGAACATCCTAGTTCAATCCATTACACCTTCTTTGGCATTTAATCAGCACATCATGTGCATTTCATCCCTGAAATCCGTTTGGATAAATACAATTTACCAATTTCAGATGAGTATGCAAATTTCTTGTAAAATAGTGTAATTATATTTTTTATATTAAATATCAATAAGTTAAATAAAAAACTTCACAATAAGTAACATTTTTAGACATAACAAACAGAAAAGCCCTACTAAAATGTAGGGCTTGGACTACAAAGACTAAGGAAAAACGACGTTATTCGACAAAAAGGTGTAAAAATTTAATAAAAATGTAAAGTGACGCATTATGATGAGCCACTAAAATCAAACACCGCTGAGGAAGTTATTTGCCCATTCTAAAGCGTGTACATAGGTTTCTTTCAAATCACTCAAATCCTTAGGATCTTGTACGACACGGCCATTACTATAATGCTCAACCAAATCTAACGCATTACCTACACGACCTGATCGCTGAATAATTGCATTGATAAATTCTTCAGGTAATGGCAGCTCTTCTAACGCCTCATTAAGTGGCATCCCTGTCGACACATCCACCATGGACAACATACCCGCAAGGAAATATTTATCTTGGTTCTTGTAGTTTCTCAGCTCAGCAAATAATTCCGCATGTTTCGCTCGAAGCATAATCTGTTCAAGCAAGACGTGTCTGTCACCAACCATTTCTGACATTAACAAAATATTTGTTAAGGCTTTCAGTTTCTCTACACCAATTAACATAATAGCCAAACGAATCGAGTCAACTGAAGCCACCAAGCCTGTGGAAGGAGAATTCAAATAGCGGAGTAATTTATGAACTAAACCAGCATCTTGACTAACAATTTTTTCTAATTCTTCTACTGTCAACGATGTTGCATCTAATAATGATGACATTAATTGCAGTAAATTCATGCTATTTACTTTGGTTGTTTTACTCGAAATAATTTCTGGCTTTTCAAAGAAGTAACCCTGAAAATACTCTACACCAAGTAAACGGCAATATTCATAATCCTTCCAACTTTCCACTTTTTCAGCAACGATTTTCACATCGAAGCCACGCAAGGCTTCTATTTGCTTATGCAACCCCTCTTGCCCTAATTTAGACAGGTCTAATTTTACATAATCAGCCAATTCAACAAATGGGGTTAATTTTGCATCAAAAACAAAATCGTCCAAAGCAATACAGCAACCCGCCTTCACCCAATTCCGTAATGAAGACAACAAAACAGGGTCATAACCTGCATGCTCTGAAACTTCAATAACAACATTATCTTTATTAACGGGCATTCCTCCCGCACTTAATAAGTAAGTACGAGGAAAATTAATAAAGGCTTTCTTTGAACCCACAACCTCTTCCATATTGAATTCAAAGAGACTGGCAGAAATAACTTGAGCTGTCGCTCCAACATCATCCATAACATCTGCAGATTGAGAGCCTGAATGTTTTCTATACAAAAGCTCATAAGCAATGACCGAAAGGTGACTATTGACAATTGGTTGCCTAGCTAATGCAACATCTGAATGAGCTGAAGATATATTTTCTGACATATTATTTTCCGTCCCAGGTGAGGATTAAAGGTCCTATTTCAACAGTGTCTCAATTTTGTCTATAAATTGCCATTGGGGATAGACAATAATCTTGGTAACATAAGACATAATATAAAGCAAAATAAAGAAAAAATCTGTGGGGAAAAAAATGCCAGTATACCGTTCCAAAACTACCACCTCAGGCCGTAATATGGCAGGTGCTCGCGCATTATGGCGCGCAACCGGAATGAAAGACGATGATTTTCAAAAACCTATCATCGCCGTCGCAAACTCTTTCACCCAATTTGTTCCAGGACACGTACATTTAAAAGACATGGGGCAGCTCGTCGCACGTGAAATTGAAGCCGCAGGCGGCGTGGCAAAAGAATTCAATACTATCGCTGTGGATGACGGTATCGCAATGGGTCATGACGGCATGCTTTACAGCCTTCCATCACGCGACTTAATCGCAGACTCTGTTGAATACATGGTTAATGCACACTGTGCTGATGCGCTTGTTTGTATTTCTAACTGCGACAAAATCACACCGGGCATGTTAATGGCCGCTATGCGTCTGAACATTCCAGTCATCTTCGTATCTGGCGGTCCAATGGAAGCTGGTAAAACCAAGCTTTCAGAAAACAAATTAGACCTAGTGGATGCAATGGTCATCGCGGCAGACCCAACGGCAACAGATGAGAAAGTTGCAGAGTACGAACGCTCAGCTTGTCCAACATGTGGTTCTTGTTCTGGCATGTTTACAGCCAACTCAATGAACTGCCTAACAGAAGCCTTGGGCTTAAGCCTTCCTGGCAACGGTACAACATTAGCAACACATGCTGATCGTCACCGCTTATTCGTTGAAGCTGGACATCGCATTGTCGACATTACAAAGCGTTTCTATGAAAACGACGAAGCCAATTGGGCTCCTCGTTCCATCGCTAGCTTCGAAGCTTTTGAGAATGCCATGACATTGGATATCGCCATGGGCGGTTCAACCAATACGATTCTGCACCTTTTAGCCATCGCTCGTGAAGCTGGTGTTGATTTCACAATGGAAGACATCGATCGTTTATCCCGTCGAGTTCCTCAATTGTGTAAAGTGGCACCAAACTCACCTAAATACCATATTGAAGACGTTCATAGAGCTGGCGGTATATTTGGTTTATTAGGTGAAATCGACCGTGCAGGTTTATTACATAACCAATGTCACACTGTGCATTCTAAAACAATGGAAGAAGCACTTGAGACATGGGATATCATGCGCTCGCCAACACCAGAAGTGATCGAATTCTACAAAGCGGGCCCTGCTGGCATCCCAACACAAACCGCTTTCAGTCAATCTACTCGCTGGCCTTCTTTAGACGGAGACCGTAAAGATGGCTGTTTCCGTTCTATCGAAAACGCTTTTTCTTTGGAAGGTGGTTTAGCTGTACTTTATGGCAACATCGCATTAGATGGCTGTGTAGTAAAAAGTGCCGGTGTTGATGAGTCTTGCCTTGTCTTTGAAGGTCCTGCTCATATTACAGAGTCTCAAGATGAAGCCGTTAAAAACATTCTTGATGACAAAGTCAAAGCTGGCGAAGTTGTTATTGTTCGTTATGAAGGACCAAAAGGCGGCCCAGGTATGCAAGAAATGCTTTACCCAACGTCTTACATCAAATCAAAGGGTTTGGGCAAAGCCTGTGCATTGCTAACAGATGGTCGTTTCTCTGGCGGCACATCTGGTTTATCAATTGGCCACGTATCACCTGAAGCGGGTGCTGGTGGTGCGATTGGTCTTGTTGAAAGCGGCGACATTATCCGCATCGACATTCCAAATAGAACCATCAACGTATTGCTAAGCGATGAAGAATTACAACAACGTCGTACCGCAATGGAAGCAAAAGGTGCCGATGCCTGGAAACCAGTAGAAGACCGTCCGCGTAAAGTCTCTCCAGCATTGAAAGTGTACGCTCACTTTGCGACCAGTGCCGACAAAGGCGCCGTTCGCGATATTAGCAAAATAGACTAACCTTAAAGCGAAAGCGTTTTATTTATAAAACGAAACAGAAAGGCCTCTTTACACCTAGGTTGTAAAGTGGCCTTTTTCATTGACCTTCACCATACTTCAAAACGATTTATTATAGGAACATACATGCTCAGTTATCGTCATATTTATCACGCCGGAAACCACGCGGATATTTTAAAACATCTGGTTGTCAGTCAAATATGTCGTCATTTTATTAAGAAGGAAACGCCATTTTTTTACCTTGATACGCACGCCGGTATTGGTCAATACGAGCTACACTCTGAGCAAGCTCAAAAAAACAAAGAGTTCCACTCTGGCATTGCTCGCCTTCTCAATGAAGAAAATTTACCAGAAAGCATAGAGGCTTTATTAGACATTGTTCGCGATATGAACCCGAACGATGCCCTAGAAGTTTATCCTGGCAGTCCAAAAATCGTCGATTATTACGTGCGTCAAAAAGACAAGCTACATTTGTGTGAACTACACCCAAATGACTACCCAACACTCGCGGCGCTCTTTCCCAATAAGCGCAAAGCGAATGTGGTCAAAGACAACGGCTTTTCCGCCGTTAAAGCCATGCTACCGCCACCACAGAAACGCGGTTTTGTATTAATGGACCCCCCTTATGAGGTAAAAAAGGATTATCAATATGTAGTTCGAGCCTTAGAAGAAGGTTGTCAGCGTTTCCCACAAGGAACCTATGCAATATGGTATCCTGTGTTAAACCGTAAACAGGCAAACGACTTCATTCGAGATATAAAAGCAACCGGCATTCGTAATATTCTGCTTGTCGAGCTGTGTATTCGTAATACAGAAAAAGAACGAGGCATGGCAGGCAGCGGCATGATCATCGTCAATCCGCCTTGGACACTCGAAAAGGACGCCGCTGATTTTTTGCCTATACTAACTAACCTACTGGCTGAAGATAACGATGCGCAATATCAAACTAGGTGGATAACCCCAGAATAATTTAAAATCGTTGTTAGAACTTATTCAGACTCATAGATAACCATGGAGCGCGTTATGAACCGTTTTTACGAATCCGCTTTTAAGCACATGCCAACGCCTGCTTTCGTTCTCGACAGTGGCTCTGGAAAGTTACTTTCTTTTAATCATAACCTTGATGCACTATTTAAAAAATTCAATGCTGAACCAGCAACAACATGGAGCGCATTGAACGCAGATAAAAGTGACTGGAGTACGCTCTACGCAAAGATAAAAAGTGGGGAGATTAAGCGATGCGAATCCTTAATCAAGGTCGGTGATAAGCACATCAACATGCAGCTCGAATTTCAAAATTTAAATGAGACTGTATTAGTCTGCGCCTATAACGCAGACAATATCGACCTTTCCTCAGCAGAAAATACCTTACTTAAATTCGCACTCACTGAGTCGTCTGCAGGCATGTGGATATGGGAAACAGAGCCAGATATAGTTTCTTGCTCACAATCCATCGCTAGATTATTAGGTTGCTCTTTAGAGCAGACTCCGACATCGTTAAGCGAGTGGTATGACCGTGTACACCAAGATGACATTACTCGCTTAAGTGCATTGGTTGATAGGCATTTGCAAGAAAGTGATAATCACTATGAAGTAGACTACCGCATACGTAAAAGCGACCAAACCTACTTATGGATAAAAGAGCGCGCACGAACCTACACAAAAGACACAGATGGCAACATCAAAAAAATCCTTGGTTTCATGGTCGATATTAGCCATCAGAAAGAGCTTGAGGAGCATTTAAGAAACCAAGCCACCTTTGACGAATTAACTGGTTTATTAACCCGCAGCGCCGCCGTTACTCACTTCAAAAAACAAATCGGCTTAGCCAAACGTCAATACACACCATTAACCATGGCCAAAATACATTTAGATACGAATAAACGACTACAAAACTTGCCAATGGAAAAGCGAAATATCGCGATACAAACATCAGCGAGACACATTTATAAAAAAATGCGCGAGTCTGATATATTAGCCCGTGTTGAGTCTGACAAGCTTCTATTACTGTTACCAAACACTAGTGTAAAAGACGCAAAAAACTTACTAACCCAAATGATAAACCCATCAGAATCAGAGATAGAAGTCATAAAGCAAGGCAATGCCGACCCAATGGACTTATGCATTGGTCTTGCTGTTTTTCCCGAAGATGGCGAAAACATAGAAGAGCTAGCTACCAGCGCCAACAAAGCAGTAGAGAAAGGTCAAAAAACACAGCAACAAATCGTTTTAAATTAACGACGAATGCTCTTATCCGTCATATAAAAAACTCAACGATCCTATAATCATTGAGCTTTTTCGTTTCTATTCGCTGCTTAATCAAATTTTGAGCATAATTTACATATTAACAGCACCTTCTACTTTCGCCTTTCCCAACACTCTTCTACACAGTAAACTTACTCACTACCGTTTTCATTTGAACGATCAGGCCAGCCAAATCTTCACAGGATTTAGCCGTTTCTTGAGCGCCTAATGCTGCTTCTTCTGCCACGATGTTAATAGCTTGAGTGTTGTTATTGATGTCTTTTGTTACGCTTGATTGCTCTTCGGTTGCACTCGAAATTTGCTCATTAAGCCGCATAATATTCGACATCTGATCAGATGCATTACGAATGGCTGTACCTGCACCATTAGCTTTTTCTACAGAGCGATTTGCAATGTCGCAACAGCGATCCATAATGCCTACTGCTCCACTGGTGCTTTTCAGCAGTTTATCAATCGTTTCTTGAATTTGTCCTGTTGATGCTTGTGTACGCTGTGCCAAGGTTCTGACCTCATCCGCCACCACAGCAAACCCGCGACCTTGTTCACCAGCTCGCGCCGCCTCAATAGCGGCATTTAATGCCAATAAATTAGTTTGCTCTGTTAACTCATTAATCATATCAACAACAGACAAAATACTTTCACTGTCCGCTTCAATCTTCTTAATAGCTTCTGAAGACAAACTGACCTCTTTCGCCAATGAATCAATAGACGTTACAGCTTCGGCTACAATTTTGGTACTTTCGGAAGATTCCGCATGCCCTTCTTTTGTTGCTTGATTGGCTTCTTGAGCCGCTTCTGCAACCGCTTGGATTGACAAACTCATTTCTTCAATGGAATGAGTTAATTGACCAACTTCACTTTGTTGACGGTTTACACCTTTCAACGTTTGTTCAGAAATACTTGCATTGGATTGAGCCGCTTCAGATAGCTTAACCATCACTTCATTAATCGCCAACACCATGCTTCGCAGACCACTCACCATATCTGCGGTAGCGGGCTCTATATGATCAGCATTCAAATCAATATTTAAATCACCACGTGCGATTTTACACGTCACCTCAGCCGTTTTTTCCAAAGGAGGAATCGCTGTTGAAATAATGAAACCAATAATAGCAATCACTATCCCGATAATAGAGATAACAAGAATCATAACCAGCATTTTCACAAAAGCAGCAGAGTCACTCAGTTTAGTACCAAAAACTTGTGACTTTTCCACTGGCCAAACCATTAATGGATTAATTTCAGCAACATGATTAGGGGTTAAATGGGTATTAGGAATCGACTCTAGCTTATTAATCACCAGATCCAAACGATCTAAATCTTCTTCTGCAAGATCTAATAAAAAGCCCTGTCCTAGCAAGTGAAAAAGGACCTTTTCGACTGAAAATACAGATTCACCAACTAGCTTGGCTTGACTTTGTGCGTAAACAATTGAATCCAATAGAAATTTACGGTCAGGTGATGGCTTTTCTAATTCATCGCTGACTTTTGTAATAGCCACCATGTGCTCTCGTTCAAGATAAGCAAAGTCAATCACTTTACCCATTAAACGAACACCAAAAAGAACAATCACAAGGGAAAGAAAAGCGGCAATAATGGCAATCGCAAGTTTCTTTTTAAGAGGAAGATCTTTCATCATATATCCTATCCTAACTAGTTAGTTACATAACTATAGTAAAAAGAATACATCTTGCTTAATTTTTTGTTCACAAAAGGGGCACAAAGATAAATTGCTTTCTATTTGTCTCCTTGAAGTGTCAAGACTATACGCCTTCCACCACCGTGATCACGGTGCTCTCCAAGATAAACACCTTGCCAAACACCCAAATGTAAGCCACTGTTTTTGATTGGAAGCGTCAAAGAAGAGCCTAATAAACTCGCCTTAATGTGCGCTGGCATGTCATCACTGCCTTCATAAATATGTTCATAATAAGGCTGGTTCTCCGGCACCATTTGATTGAAATGCCGTTCCATATCTCGACGCACCGAAGGGTCCGCATTTTCATTGAGTGTGAGTGACGCAGAAGTATGCAATAACTGAACATGCAACAAACCAATAGACACAGGCGACATGCTTCTCAGTGCGTCTTCTATTTGTTCTGAGATCAAATGAAAACCGCGCTTCATAGCGGGTAACTGTATTTCAATTTGTTGCCACATTTTTATTCCCTATTCGCTATTTCGCACTGGTTCTTTGATATACGCAAAAACGATAGTCATAAGGGTTATGACCTTCTGCGGCAAAGGCTTCTTCTGCAATTAGCGTAAAAGAAGGCCAATCTACTTCTGGAAAAAATGCATCACCCTCAACCTCTGCATCCACATGAGTAATGTACAAACGATCCGTCTTCTCTAACGCCAATTCATAAATTTGTGCACCACCAATAATCATGACTTCTTCTTGTCCATTCACAAGGCAAATGTCTTCACCAAGAGAAATAGCCGCATCAAGTGTAGAGACCACATCGATGCCTTCTGCTTGATAGTTTGGATCGCGGCTAATGATGATGTTGCGTCGCCCCGGTAAAGGCTTACCAATAGATTCAAAGGTTTTGCGTCCCATAACAATAGGCTTGCCCATTGTTGCTTGCTTGAAATATTTAAGATCGTTTGGCAAATGCCAAGGCAAAGAGTTATTGATACCTATGGTTCGGTTGGTCGACATGGCAACAATTAATGACAACATATAAATAGCCTTCTCTATGAGCGGAGGATTCGGTTCTGATACAATCAACGCCATTCATTATACTGATGGAGACTAAGATTGCATAAACTAAGTCTCCTCATCAAAAAGACACTCAAGGCATTTTTATGAAGCAGTATTTAGACCTTTGCCAACGCATCGTCAATGAAGGCGAGTGGGTAGAAAACGAACGTACTGGCAAACGTTGTTTAACTGTCATCAACGCAGACCTAACGTACGACGTAGGCAAAGGTGAATTTCCTCTAGTAACCACGCGTAAAAGTTATTTCAAATCGGCTATTGCCGAAATCATTGGTTATTTAAGAGGTTATGACAACGCCGCTGATTTTCGTGCACTGGGAACCAAAACATGGGACGCCAATGCCAATGAAAATGACGTTTGGTTAAACAACCCGTTTCGTAAAGGCGAAGACGACATGGGATTGTGTTATGGCGCTCTTGGGCGCAATTTCCCAAAAGCGGACAACAGTGGAAGCATCGACTTATTAAAGCAAATCATCGACGATTTAAGCCGAGGTGTGGATAACCGTGGGGAAATCTTCACGTTTTATCATCCGGGCGCCTTCCATATGGCTTGCCTGCGACCTTGTATGCACAGCCACCACTTCTCGTTATTAGGCGACACCTTGTATTTAAACAGCACGCAACGCAGTTGCGATGTGCCTTTAGGACTAAATTTCAACATGGTTCAAGTGTATGTGCTGCTTGCTCTTGTGGCGCAAATTACAGGAAAGAAACCCGGTAAAGCCTTCCATAAAATTGTCAATGCGCACATTTATGAAGACCAATTAGAGCTCATGCGTGACGTACAACTTAAACGTGAGCCATACACCTCTCCAACATTGAAAATTAACCCAAACATTAAGAGCCTAGAAGACCTTGAAACGTGGGTAACTATGGATGATTTTTCAATTGAAGGTTACCAGTTCCACGACCCCATCGCGTACCCATTTTCTGTCTAGTCCCGAAAACACACAGAACTCTATGTCAGAAATTATTAAATAAATAACTTCTGCCATGACATCAAGTAAAATAAAATGAGTAATCACACAGAAATCGTGCTGCCATTACTCATTTCTTGTTTTGTCGAAAGAACAAAAAACCAGAACGCAAAACAAAACTTAAAACTACAAAAACACCCCTTTAAGGTTTTATAAACTGCATAATGACAAAAATAAAGTTTATACACCTTTAGAGACATCAACCTATAGCAGAAACACCATTTTGATGTTTTAATCCAAAATATCTGACTTATTCACTTACAGTCAAAGCAAAAAATCGTAAAATCAGAACCTAATCCCCCAATTCAGGAGCCGAGTAGAATGTCTACCGATCATGCAATTTCTCCTATGCAAGTAAGAGCCAAAATTCGTGCAGGCGAATGGCAACACAACACCTCTGGTGTGGCATCAGGTTTTGTTCAAGGAAATATCGTTATCTTGCCAAAAACCTGGGCAGATGACTTCCTACAATTTTGTCAAAAGAACCCTAAACCTTGTCCAATTGTTGGCATGTCAGATCAACCAGGCGATTTCTTATTGCCTTCCGTTGGTGAAGACGTAGACATCCGCACTGATGTTCCTAGCTACAAAGTGTTCCGCGATGGCAAACTGGTGGATGAAGTCACTGACATCTCAAATCTTTGGCAAGAAGATCTGGTCACGTTTGTATTAGGTTGCTCTTTCTCATTTGAAGAATCTTTGATTGCTGATGGCTTAGAAGTACGCAATATTACTGAAGGCGTTAATGTACCAATGTATCGCACCAACATTGCGTGTAAGCCAGCAGGACCCTTTTCTGGCAACACGGTCGTCAGCATGCGACCAATGACGCCAAAAGACGCGATTCGTGCGATTCAAATTTGCACTCGCTTCCCTTCCGTTCATGGTGCGCCATTGCACTTCGGTGATCCTGCCAGCATTGGCATCAAAGACATTAACAAACCAGAGTTTGGCGATGCCGTCACCATAAAAGAAGGCGAAGTTCCTGTATTTTGGGCTTGCGGTGTCACACCTCAAGTTGCTTTAGAACAAGCAAAACCACCACTTTGTATCACACACAGCCCAGGCTGCATGTTGGTTACCGACATGCGCAACAGCCATTTAGCCGTTCTTTAATCCAGTCAAAAAAGACAACGCTGTGAAGGAAAATATTATGACTATTAAATTAAACTGCGACCTTGGCGAAGGCTTTGGTTCTTGGAAAATGGGCCTAGACAGTGCCGCTATGCCTCACATTGATCAAGCTAATATTGCTTGTGGCTTCCACGCTGGCGACCCTTTATGGATGACAAAAACCTTGAAGCTTGCCGCTGAACATAATGTGGAAGTCGGTGCGCACCCCGCGTACCCAGACTTGGTTGGCTTCGGCCGTCGCAGCATGAAATGCTCCGCGGAAGAAATCCAAAGTATGGTGCTTTACCAAATGTCAGCGTTAGATGGCATGGCCTCTTCTCAAGGTTTAACCATGACGTACGTAAAGCCTCACGGTGCCCTATACAACGACATGATGGCGGACGAATTTGTACGTAGCAACATCATGAAAGCCGTCGCCAGTTTTTACCGCCCTGTTCGCCTTGTACTACAAGCTACTCCAGCGTCTGGCGAGCACAAAAAAGAAGCGCAGTCATTCGGCCTTGACGTGGCGTTTGAAGCTTTCGCAGATCGTTGTTACGACGACGATGGTCGTTTATTGGCGCGCTCAAAAGAAGGCGCAGTGCACACTCGTGAAAAAATGCTGGCACAGGTTCAACAACTTGTCGATAAAGGCACAATCACAACAGTGAGCGGCATTGAGCTTACTTTGGATGTCGACACACTTTGTGTTCATGGTGACAACGAAGCCGGCGTATTGGCGATTGAAGCCATTAAAAACATGATTACGGCATAAGCCAACTCAGAAGCAGAAGGTAAAGACCCAAGATGAAAATTGAAATTGCTGGTGAAAACGCCCTCATTTTGTATTTTTCTGACCAAGTCAATGACGAGTCCAGCGCACAGATCCAAGCCATGATACAAGCGCTGGATGCAAAAGTCGGCAACGGCATTATCGATTTAGTGCCGTCTTATGCGTCTTTATTGGTCATTTATGACGACGATATTTACGAATATTATGCCATGTGCCAACTGCTTACAGACATGGCCAAACAGCTAGGCAATCAAGACGATCAAGGCGAAGGCAAGCTCATTACTTTGCCTGTGTATTATGGTGAAGAAGCCGCGCCCGATTTAGAAGAACTGGCACAAAAAGCAGGACTAACCACAGACCAAGTAATTGACATTCACCAAGGCCAAATCTATCGCGCTTATGCGATTGGTTTTGCACCGGGTTTTGCTTTCTTAGGCCAAGTGGATGAACGCATTGCTATGCCACGAAAATCAACACCTCGTAAGGCCGTACCAAAAGGCGCTGTCGCCATTGCCGATCGCCAGACAGCGGTTTATCCATCGGTTTCTCCGGGCGGCTGGAACCTTATTGGCTTATGTCCTGTATTGATGTTTGATCCAGACAAAACACCTTCTATGCCGCTGGAAACTGGCGACAGAGTACAGTTCCAAGCCATTTCAAAAGAAGAATTCTTAGCAATGGGAGGTCAACTATGATCATCTCGAATCCAGGTGTTTTGGCCTTAGTACAAGACATGGGCCGTATCGGTCAACACCGTATCGGATTAACCGTTGGCGGACCAATGGACCCTTTTTCTTTCCACTGGGCAAACCGCCTATGCAGCAACAGTGAAAATTCAACGGCCATTGAATTGAGCATCGGCGGTTTCAGCGCCGAATTTACCCAAGACACTCAGATCGCCTTGACGGGTGCTGTGGTTGATATCAAGGTAAATGGTCAAGCCGCGCCAATGTGGCACACCTTAACCATCAAAGCGGGCGATGTTCTTAAAGTCGGTTTTGCCAGTGAAGGTTGCCGTATTTATCTAGCAGTTCAAGGCGGCTTTCCTGTTGCTCCGCAATTTGGCAGCACCGCAACCGTAGTTCGTGAAGCCATCGGTGGTTTAGACGGTCATGCATTGACCAAAGGCTCGGTTATGCCTTTGTCACCTTGGCAACCACAGCCAAACTTGATGATGCCTGAAATGTATCGACCTTACTTTTTAAATCCAAAACCGTTGCGCGTTGTCTTGGGTTATCAAGAAGCCAGCTTCAGTGCGGTAGACAAAGCAAACTTTTTTAGCAGCGACTACACTGTCAGTGAACGCATGGATCGCATGGGCTATCGATTAACGGGATACGAATGTCGCTCGTCAATCAGCAATATGTTGTCAGAAGGTATTTCCCATGGCGCGATCCAACTCCCGCCAGACGGTCAGCCTATTGTGCTACTTAATGATCGCCAAACCATTGGTGGCTATCCAAAAATGGGATCAATGATCGCACGAGACACAGCACGTTTGGCGCAAATGACACAAGGCAAAACGGTGTCTTTTGAAGCAGTAACCATTGAGCAAGCGCACGCCATTAACTTATTGTCTCGACACCACGAAAGCAAAATACAATTAAAATCAACTGACTAGACTGAACTTGATAAGAGGTTATTCCATGTCCGATTCTTTGGAATCCATGAGCATTGCGATTGAAGAAGCGTTAGTAGCTCGTAACTACCGTGGCATGGCGAGCGTGCGCCCAGCATTGCAAGAAGGGTATTGCCTTCGTGCTGCTCGCACGCTGTTTGACGCGAAAGGCGTTGTACTGATTGGCACAGGCTTCCCTGTTGTCACTTCCAGTACAACACCAAGTTCAACCACGTTTGAAACAGATGGCCCATTAGGTGCCATCGCGCTTTATCAAGCCTTGGAAGCCATTGGTGCGACGCCTTACATTGTCTGTGGTGCGCCGTTATCGGAAGCCTTGAAAAAAGACTATCGCGTTGTCGACTTAAAGCTCGGTAAACACGATGCGCAAGCGCAAGAAGCCGCAGATATTTTGGCGTCATTGAAGCCAAATGTTGTGTTATCTATCGAGCGCCCAGGTCAAGCGGAAGACGGCCATTATTACAATATGCGCGGTGAAAACATCAGCGCTGGTGCGGCTTGCTTTGACAGCATCATGAACCTAGCAACATGCCCAACCATCGCCATTGGCGACGGTGGCAATGAAATCGGCATGGGAAATATTACTGACGCCTTAAAAGATTTGGATATTGTCGCCGCCATCACAAAATGTGACGAGCTGCTAGTTGCAGACGTATCTAATTGGGGCGGCTACGCTTTAATTGCCCTGATTGGCCGTTTGGCAAATAAAGACCTACTCGCTGAATTTTCACCGATCGAGGTTTTACAGTATTTATCTGCCTTAGGCAGTGTCGATGGCGTCACTCGCCTAAACCAATTAACAGAAGACGGACAAGATGCCGAAGTAGGCGATGCGCTTATTTTACAACTACGCCAACTTTCTGGATTTTCACTTTAACTTGCAAACAGACTGATTTAACGGAGAACACCATGAGCACTGTTTTTTTGAATAATGCTTTTATGCCAATTGAAGACGCTAAAATTTCCCCACTTGATCGTGGGTTCTTATTTGGTGATGGTATTTATGAAGTGATTCCAGCGTACGACGGCAAAACCGTTGGCCTAGAACCTCACATGCAACGTATGTTTGATGGCTTAGCTGCCATTGGCATCAAGTGCTCAAAAACCATGGATGAGTGGAAAGCACTGATCGCAGAAATCCTAGAGAAAAACGGCGGCGGAAACCTTGGTGTTTACATTCAAGTGAGCCGTGGTGCAGACGTAAAGCGCTATCACGCTTACCCTGACGACGTAGAACCAACTATTTTCGCTATGGTTAACCCAATCAAGCCCGCTGTAAAATGTGACGCAAGCACTGCCAAAGGCTTCTCTGTGTCAACCACACAAGACATGCGCTGGAAGCGCTGCCAAATCAAATCAACCGCATTGTTGGGTAACGTTATGCACTTCCAAGAAGGTTACGCGGCAGGCAACGATGAAATCTTGCTATACAACGAAGACAATATGCTGACAGAAGCCAGCTCTTCAAACGCCTTCATCGTAAAAGACGGTGTGGTTATCACTCCTATTCTAGACAACCAGATCTTGCCAGGCATTACTCGTAAACTGATTCTGGATATCCTAGAAAAAGACGGTTCCATTCCATTTGAAGTACGTAACATTTCCATGGAAGAAGTGTTCAACGCCGACGAAGTGTGGGTAACCAGCTCAAGTAAAGAGCTTGCACCAGTCACTAAAGTCGATGGTAAAGCGATAGGCGACGGCAAAGTGGGTAAAGTTTGGGAAG
>CALLIL010000085.1 GCA_938009755.1 uncultured Marinomonas sp. | reverse complement strand
ACTCTTCAGTTAAAAAGTTTGCTTACTCAAAATCTATTACACTAACTATAACTTAATCGATTCATTTCCTTGGGAGAAAACAAACCAACATAAAGCGAATTAATATGTAGACGTTTCATAAGACTTCAATTTTTTTGATCGCTCACCTACAAACCTAAGCTCATAAATGTCGATCTTCTGAAGTCCCCAGCGAACGTCCACACAAATTATCTGATTATCTATTTTAAAGAGCGTTGCCAATCCACTTAAGCCACTCAACCTCTTAAACTTAATTAAGATGCTAAGCCCTGTCCGTGTCAGCGAGGGCGTATATTAAGGATCTACAGATTTTGTGCAACCCTTTTCTTCAAGTTTTATTAAATTATTTTAAAGAGACTCAAAGCTCTACGATACGAAGTTCTTTAGGCATGGAGAACGAGACGTTTTCTTCTCGCCCTTGCAGTTCCTGAGGAGCGGTACCACCTTCTGATTCAAGACGAGCAATCACTTCATTTACAAGCACTTCCGGTGCAGAAGCCCCTGCAGTAACACCAACACTTGTCACGCCTTGCAGCCAACTGGTGTCAATTTCACTGGCATTATCAACTAAATACGCTTGCGACCCCATTCGCTCGGCCAACTCTTTTAGACGATTTGAGTTTGAACTATTTACTGAACCAACCACTAATACTAATTGAGACTCTTCTGCCAATGTTTTCACTGCATCTTGTCGATTCTGAGTAGCGTAACAAATATCGTCTTTTCTAGGACCTTGTATTTTAGGAAAGTGTGTACGCAATGCATCAATAACAACAGAGGTATCATCCATAGATAGAGTTGTTTGAGTAACAAACGCCAAATGCTCCGGATCTTTCACGGACAAACCTGCAACGTCTTCTGGATTCTCAACCAAATAAATAGCGCCACCTTTACTGTCATCATATTGACCCATGGTGCCTTCCACTTCTGGATGACCATCATGACCGATCAGAATACATTCCATACCATCACGAGAGTAACGCAACACTTCTAAATGCACCTTTGTCACCAAAGGACAAGTTGCATCGAATACCTTTAAACCGCGATTCGTGGCTTCGTCGCGAACGGCTTTTGATACACCATGCGCACTAAAGATAACGATATTATCGTCAGGCACCTGATCTAGCTCATCAACAAACACAGCACCACGCGCTTTCAATGACTCAACAACAAATTTGTTGTGTACTACTTCATGGCGAACATAAATTGGCGCCTCGAACAAATCCAAGCAGCGATTAACAATTTCAATGGCACGATCAACCCCCGCACAAAAACCACGCGGGTTAGCAAGTTGAATAGCGAAGCTCATGCAGCATCCTCTATCGATACAATAGACGCTCGAAAAGTTAATGAACGACCAGAAAGTGGATGATTAAAATCGACCACCACTTCTTTCTCGCCTATTTCAGAAATAACACCAGGCAATTCGTTTTTACTGACGTCTGCAAATGACACAACCATACCTTTTTCCAAATCCATTCCGAACTGGGAACGAGGAATTCGCTGAACATTACTTTCATTATAAGCGCCAAATGCTTTCTCTGGAGGCATCACAAAAGCACTCTCTTGACCTTCCGCCATACCTAAAAGTGCATCTTCGAAATCAGGCAGCAAACTACCGTCACCAAACACAAAACTGGCCGGCGCTTTATCAAAGTTAGAATCGACAATTTGCCCATCTTCTAACGACAATTCAAAATGAAGCGTCACTTTGCTGTTTTTTGTCACCAAACTCATTGCTGCTCACCTTCTTTTTTCTTCGCCACAAAGCCTTCGACCAACATCAATATAACCCCTATCGTGATTGCGCTATCCGCCACATTAAACGCTGGAAAGTACCAAGATTGTTGCCAATGCACCTGGATAAAATCGACGACATGACCATAAACCAGTCTATCGTACAAGTTGCCCACAGCGCCGCCCAATACAAAGGTTAGCGCCAATGCTTCCAAGCGATTAGACACTGCAATTTTGACAAGGCGCCAACTTATTCCGACAACAACAGCCAAGGCAATAATCGAAAAGAACCAACGTTGCCAACCACCGGCTTGGGCAAGAAAACTAAATGCCGCCCCCGTATTGTATCTTAAGGTCAAATCAAAGAATGGAAGGACAGCAATTTCCTGCCCATAAAACAAATTAGACTCAACCGCCTGTTTTGTTACCCAATCAAGAAGAAACAGAACCAGAGCCAGCGCCCACCAGCGCCAAACTCGTTCCCAAACAACAGATATCGTCATTAAGCGTAAAGGCGTTGTTCACCTTCCCCATCTGGCAAATTAGAAATACAACGATCGCACAACTCTGGATGCGCTTCACGCTGACCAACTTCTTCTCTATGGTGCCAACAACGTACACACTTAGTATTTTTACTAAGCTCAACATGCACTTTCAAGCCATCAAGATCCGTTGCCACGGCGTCTTCTTTTGCCGCACTTAACGGTAAAACATTCACCTCAGAAGCGATCAAAACAAAACGCAGCTCATCACCAAGACGATTCAACGTTGCTTGCAACGCATCATCACAATAAAGGGTGATCTCAGCGCTCAAGCTGGCTTTCATTTTGCCTTCACTTCGTGCCGCTTCCATCACCTTATTGATAGCAACTTTCGCTTCCAATACATGTTTCCAGAAGTCTCGACCAAGCACTTCATCGCCAGACAATTCTTCCAGACCTTCGTACCAAGTTTCCAAGAAAACAGAATCGCCACGCTCTCCTGGCAAAGCCTGCCAGATTTCATCCGCTGTAAAACTCAAGATAGGAGAAATCCAACGAGTAAACGCTTCCATTACATGGAATAAAGCCGTTTGCGCAGAACGACGCGCCAAGCTGTTTTCTTGCGTTGTGTATTGACGATCTTTGATAACGTCTAAGTAAAAACCACCTAAATCCACAGAACAGAAGTTTTGAATTTTCTGATTCACTGTGTGGAACTGATACTCGTTATACGCAGCATTCAACTCGCTTTGCAGCAAGGCTGCGCGGTCAACGATCCACTTATCTAATGCAAGCATATCGCTTGAAGAAACCATGTCTTTCGCTGGGTCGAAGCCATTCAAGTTTGCCATCATGAATCGAGCCGTATTACGAATACGACGGTAAGAGTCAGCAACACGTTTGAGGATTTCATCAGAGACGGTCATCTCCGTTGTGTAATCTGTCGCAGCAACCCATAAACGAATGATGTCAGCGCCTAAGGTGTCCATTACTTTTTGAGGAGATAAAACATTCCCCAAAGATTTAGACATCTTGCGGCCATCACCATCCACGGTAAAACCGTGAGTAAGCACTTGCTTGTATGGAGGAACGCCACGCACAGCAATCGATGTTTTCAAAGAAGACTGGAACCAGCCACGATGCTGATCAGAACCTTCCAAATACAAATCCGCAGGGAAGCTTAGCTCTTCACGCTGATCGATAACAGAATAATGCGTGACACCAGAATCAAACCAAACATCGAGCGTATCAGTGACTTTGCTGTATTTATCCGCATCCGCACCTAACAACTCTTCGGCTTCCATTTCGAACCAAGCGTCAATGCCTTCTTCTTCAATACGTTTTGCAACTTCTTCAATCAAACGAGGCGTTTCAGGATGAAGCTCTTGCGTTTCTTTATTGATAAACAAAGCAATCGGCACCCCCCAAGTACGTTGACGAGACACACACCAATCCGGGCTGTTATTCAACATCCCTTCCATGCGATTTTGCCCCCAACTTGGCACCCACTTCACGCCTTCCACAGCATTTTTAGCAGCATCCAACAAACCTTCTTTTGTCATGCTGATAAACCACTGAGGCGTCGCACGGAAGATTAATGGCGTTTTAGTACGCCAGCAATGCGGATAACTGTGGAAGATCTTCGACTCAAACACCAAAGCATCATGACGATTAAGTGCATCTAAAATGGCTGAATCAACCTTATAAACATGAAGCCCAGCAAACTCTCCAGCCGCTTCCGTATAAACACCGTTATCTTGAACCAAATTTATTGTGCCAATGCCATTTTCACGACCAACATTAAAATCGTCTACACCGTGATCAGGCGCAGTATGAACACAGCCTGTACCCGCTTCTGTCGTTACGTGCTCACCAAGAATAACCGGGATATCACGCTCTAAGAATGGGTGATCCAGCAAAGTGCCTTTTAATTCAGCCCCCACTGCACGACCAACAATACGGAATTCAGACACGTCATAACGCGCCATCAAACCTTCAACCATATCTTCCGCAACGATGAGGCGCTCTTTGCCCAATCCCATATCCACTTCAACTAACGCATAGTTGAATTCTGGGTGAACAGAAACCGCTTGGCTTGCTGGCAGTGTCCAAGGTGTCGTTGTCCAAATAACAACCGACACTTTGCCTTCACCTTCCACATCAGAGAACTTCGACAATAACGCCGCTTCATCTTTTGGCGCATAGCGCACATCCAATGACAAAGACGTCTTATCTTGGTATTCCACTTCGGCTTCCGCTAAGGCAGAACCACCAACCACACTCCAATAAACCGGCTTGAAGCCTTTTACCAGGTGTCCGTTCTCAGCGATTTTACCCAGAGCACGAACGATGTTCGCTTCTGTTTGGAAGTTCATGGTCAGATAAGGGTTTTCCCAATCTCCCATCACACCTAAACGGATAAAGTCTTTCTTCTGTTCTTCGATTTGCGTGTAAGCGTATTCACGACATTTAGCACGAAACTCTTTATAGGAAACTTTCGCACCCGCTTTACCAATCAACTGTTCAACTTTGTGCTCAATAGGCAAACCATGACAATCCCAACCTGGAATATAAGGCGCATCAAAGCCGCTCACGGTTTTAGATTTAACAATAATATCTTTGAGGATTTTGTTAACCGCGTGACCAATATGAATGCTGCCGTTTGCATACGGAGGGCCGTCATGAAGAATAAAAGGTTTACGGCCTTTACTGACCTCACGCACTTTATTGTACAGATCCATATCCTGCCAACGCTTCAACATTGCAGGTTCACGTTTTGCCAAATCTCCACGCATTGGGAAGTCAGTATTTGGCAAATTCAGTGTCGGTTTATAATCACTCATGGTTTATCGATTTATCCTCAAAGATCATCTGTTCACTGATTACTAAAGAAGCGAATCGCCTCTTCTTTATCACATTGAATTTGTTTTTCCAGCGCATCTAAGCTGGCCATTTTTCGCTCTGCCCTAATGAAATGACAGAAAGTCACCTGCACATATTGATCGTACAAGTCACCATTAAAATCAAATACATGCACTTCTAATATTGGCGTTTTACCTTGAACTGTTGGCCTGACACCAATATTCGCAACACCATTACGAGAAATACCCTCTGCGGTTAATGTCACAGCGTATACACCGGACAATGCAGATTTAACCCCTTTCAAATGAACATTAGCAGTAGGAAAGCCTAACGTTCTACCAAGCTGTTGCCCATGAATAACACGGCCACTTAATGTCACAGCATGACCCATACTCATTTCGGCGGATTTCACATCACCCAGTTCTAACGCTTGTCGCACCAAAGTACTGCTTACCCGCTCATCCAGCGTATTTAGGACTGAAGACGTATTTTCCACATCAAAGCCATGAGTTGAGCCGAATTCTCGCAAATAACGAAAATCACCTTGGCGATCACAACCAAAACGAAAATCATCACCTACAACAAGGTGCTTAACACTCAACCCATTCAATAAAATTTGCTGACAAAATGCCTGAGCATCTAATTGCTGAAGTTTCGGGTTAAATGGCATACAAATAACATAATCAACACCTTGCCCTTTCAACAATTCTACTTTATCGCGTAACCGACTGATTCGACCGGGTGCCGTCTCCGCAGCAAAGAACTCTCTTGGCTGTGGCTCAAAAATCATAATGCCGGCTGGACAACGGTATTGCTCAGCCAAGAACTTAACGCGCGACAAAATCGCGCTATGCCCTAAATGCACACCGTCAAAATTCCCTATCGTCAGCACACACTCTTTATGCTTTGAACGGATATTATGAATACCGCGAATTAACTCCATAGAACCCCGTACAAAACAATCTCACCCAGCACAAAAAATATCCGCGATTATATAGCAGTTGACTCAATGAAGGTAGGCCAGAACTTGAACAAGCTGTGCAAACTTACCGCCATCAAGATAAGAGCACAAAAACAAACGCCGTCCCTAGTGTTTCAGAATTGATAACCTAAGGCCTGACGCAATCGCCACCAAGCCATAAGACAAAACACCACAAACCACAATAAGCAAGGTACAACCAACACGATCAAGATCACTCATGCTCGTCCAGACCCAACCTTGCTGAAGAAACACAGACAAACATACAACCAGCGCGACACTGGAAAAGCACAATATACGCGACAACCGCCCCCACTGCGCAGAGAAAATATGATGCCCTTTTCTTCTTAAACCACGCCAAAGTAAGAACGCATTTAATCCAGCAGACAAGGTTGTCGCCAAAGCTAAACCCACATGACCAAGAGGCCAAACTAATATCAGGTTAAACACCATATTCGCCACCATCGCGATAACACCAATGCGAACAGGCGTTTTGGTATCTTGGCGCGCATAATAGCCTGGCGCCAGCACCTTAATTAGCATCATAAAGACCAAACCCAACGAATACGCCTGCAAACTTTGAGCGGCTTTTGTCACATCATTCACCGTCAATTCGCCACGATAAAAGATCGTTGCGATCAAAGGCTCCGCCAACATAAACAACGCAATGGCAGATGGAATCGCAATCAACAATAAAATACGCAATGCCCAATCCAACGTATCGGAAAAATTCGACGACTCACCGCCCGCAAAACTTCGCGACAAGGAAGGCAAAATAACCGTACTGATCGCAATAGCAAAAATCCCTAACGGCAACTCATACAGACGATCTGACAAATACAACCAAGTGATACTCCCTGTCTCAAGAAAAGACGCAAGCACAGTATCCAGCAACAAATTGATTTGACCGACCGACACACCGAACAACGCAGGCCCCATTAAAAGTAAAATTCGCTTCACACCAGCATGACGAAAACCAAAACTGGGCATAGGCAGTAACTTTAAACGAGCCAAAAACGGCATTTGAAACGTCAGCTGCAGTAAACCAGCAAAAAACACACCCCAAGCCACGGCTGTTTCAGCTTGAGCAGCATGACGGGCAAAAAACACCGTCGCAATAATCAATGAAATATTCAGAAAGATTGGCGTAATAGCAGGCACTGCGTATTCACCATGAGCGTTCAAAATACCGCCAGCCAACGCGGTCAAAGAAATAAACAACAGATAAGGAAATGTAATCACCAACAATTCAGACGCCAGCTGAGACTGCTCCGAATTATCAACAAAACCCGGCGCAAAAACGTACACCACCCAAGGCGCACACAACATAAACACGACAGTGACACATAATAAAACCAAGGCAAGAGAACCCGACACGGCCGAGACGAGCGCACGCACCTCTTCCTTACTCTGATTGACTCGATAATCGCTCAAAACTGGCACAAAGGCTTGAGCAAAAGCGCCTTCTGCAAATAAACGTCGAAAAAAATTGGGGATTTTAAACGCCACATAAAAAGCATCCGCACTGCCGCTGGCACCCAAAACATACGCCAAAGACGCATCTCGAACCAATCCCAAAATACGAGAAAAAAATGTACAGACAGAAACCAAGACACCAGATCTTAATAAAGACAATGACTTAGCTGTCTTCTTCGCAGCAGTTTGTTGGTTAGACATAAGGACTTAGAACACGCAAAATAAAAAAGATGATCAAGAATAGCACTAGCCGACACAGAGGCGTAACCAAATATATACACTCATTTAACTAATTTTCGCACAATAGGGTTGTGAGAACGCCAAAAACTGGTAAAATCCGCCGCGAGATTTTAAAGTTTAAACTTTGATAATAATTTCACACGATACAGCAAATAGCTTTATCGTTTCTTATACAAAACTAAAGGAGCCAGACCGTGGCAAATTCCGCAGGTTCAAAAAAACGTGCGCGCCAGGCAATCAAAAGCCGCGCTCACAATGGTAGCATCCGCTCTATGGTTCGTACTTACTTGAAAAAAGTAGATGCGGCGATCGAAGCAGGCAATCAAACTGAAGCAAAAGCAGCTTACGTTCTAGCGACTTCTCAGCTAGATAAAGCCGCTAACAAAGGCCTATATCACAAAAACAAAGCAGCTCGTCATAAGAGTCGCTTGAGTGCTAAAATCAAAGCACTGGCCTAACACTTATAAAAAAACCGGCATCAGCCGGTTTTTTTATGTTTTAAATTCGCCCATTTCCACACTTATTGCTCTTCAAGATCTAACTCAGCAACACAACCGCCCAAACAACCGCCGCCAATATCAATGCCAACATAACAGCCGCTGAACCCATGTCTTTTGCTCGACCAGAAAGCTCATGATGCTCTTCACTGATTCTATCGACTACAGCCTCAACACTGGAATTGAAGGTTTCCACAATCAACACCATACCTACAGAAAAAATCAACACAGCTCGTTCAAGCCCACTATCGCCCAACCATATAGCAAACGGCAAAGCGATAAGAAACAAGCACACCTCCTGACGAAAGGCCGCTTCGTGTTTCCATTGCGCACGAAGCCCTTGATATGAATACTTTGATGCACCAAGTACACGCTCTAATCCGACTTTCCCAGGTTTTGCCATGAGCACTTTCCTTTGTTACAGAACACGCATTAAAGAATAACCAAATCGTCTCGATGAATCAGTTCTGGCTCGCTCTCATAACCCAATATTTCACTAATACTCGAAGAGGACTTACCCAGCAACTTGAGGGTTTCAGCCACACTGTAATTCACCAGACCACGAGCCACTAAACTCCCAACCCCATCAACACAAACCACCATATCACCACGGGAAAAAGAACCTTGCGCATCCTTCACCCCAACAGGCAAAAGGCTGGTTCCTTCTTTCCTCAACGCGGCCACTGCACCATCATCCAACACCAAAGTGCCACGACTTTTTAAATGCCCAGCAATCCACAACTTACGAGCCGCTTGACGACAGTGATCTGGCTGCAACCAAGTTCCCATAAGCTCACCTGACGCGACCCGAACAATGACATTTTCCTCTCGACCAGATGCAATCAAAGTATCTGCACCAGAACGCGCAGCCAAGCGTGCAGCACGGACTTTCGTCAACATACCGCCCGTTCCTAACACACCCGCTCCGCCACTCGCCATTGACTCTAAACGCTCATCTGATGCTGAAATATAAGAGATCAATGTTGCATCTTTATGATCACGAGGGTTCTTATCAAACAAACCTTGTTGATCGGTCAAAATAACCAAGACATCCGCCTCAACCAAATTGGCAACCAAGGCACCAAGAGTATCATTATCACCAAAACGAATTTCGTCGGTTACAACCGTATCGTTTTCGTTAATGATGGGCACGACACCTAAACCCAATAAGGTTCTCAATGAAGATCGTGCGTTCAAGTAGCGTCTGCGATTCGACAAATCATCGTGTGTAAGCAAAATTTGCGCAGTACATAAGCCATGCTTCTCAAAATGCGACTCATAAACACCAACCAATTCCATTTGACCGACTGCCGCAGCGGCTTGCAACTCATTCACCTGAGTAGGACGAACCGCAAAACCAAGCCGCTTCATCCCCGCTGCAATAGAGCCAGAAGACACCAACACAACCTCTTTCCCTTGAGCCCGCAGCTGCGCAATTTGTGACACCCAAAGCCCAATTCGGGCAACATCTAAGCCTTGGCCGTCGTTCGTCAATAACGCACTGCCAATTTTCACAACAATTCGTTGAGCTTTCGCTATTTTGTCTCGCATTTCCATGATACTGCTTCTACTCACCAGTGCCTTGTCCAACGAATTCGTTTAAGCCAAATCAAGTTAGCTAACGTATTCCACATCAACATCATAATCATCGTCATCAAAGTCATCATCGTCCAACAATTGGCCCTCTTGACGACGCTTCTCACGCAACGACATGATTCGATTACGACCTTCTTCATCAATCAATGCTCGCATTGCTTTTTCTTTCTCGCGAGCTTCTGGATTTTCCAACAACAACTCTCGCTGTTCATCAAGCGACGTCATTAGATCCAAACAAAGCACTTCCGCACCTTCACCAGAAATAGCGGAAATACGATACGCCTTTCCTTCCCAGCCAAGCGCGTCAATAACACTCTGACAACGCTCTTCCAGCTCACCTTCTGGAACCATGTCTGTTTTATTCAGCACTAACCAACGATCTCGCTGCGCTAACGCAGGGCTAAATTGCTGCAACTCATTAACCGCAATCACCGCCGCTTCCGCTGGTGTAATTTCGTCCCACGGAGCCAAATCAACAATGTGCAGTAAGATACGGTTACGCACTAAGTGCTTCAAGAAACGAATACCAAGACCCGCACCTTCAGAAGCCCCTTCAATGATTCCTGGAATGTCCGCAACCACGAAACTTTGGTGCTTCTTCACCTTAACAACACCAAGGTTAGGCACCAAGGTAGTAAAAGGATAATCCGCCACTTTTGGCTTAGCCGAAGAAACAGAACGAATGAAAGTAGACTTACCCGCATTAGGAAGCCCCAACAGACCAACGTCGGCCAACACTTTCATTTCCAGTTTAAGCGTACGCTCTTCACCGATTGTGCCTTTTGTCGTTTGTCGAGGCGCACGGTTAGTACTCGATTTAAAACGCGTATTCCCTAAACCGTGATGACCACCTTGAGCCACTTTTAGCTTTTGTCCATCACGAACAAGATCGCCTAGTGTTTCACCAGTATCTTCATCGATAACGGTCGTACCAATCGGCACCTTAATCTCAAGATCCACACCTTTCGATCCCGTCATGTCACGGCCTTGACCGTTTTCACCGCTGTCAGCGATGTATTTTTTCGTATAACGAAAATCAATCAAGGTGTTCAGCGCTTCATCAGCAACCAACACAACACTACCACCGTTTCCGCCATCACCGCCGTCAGGGCCACCTTTAGCAACAAACTTTTCACGCCAAAAACTTAGCGCGCCATTTCCGCCTTTGCCAGCTCTCACATAAATACTGGCTTCATCAACAAACTTCACAGATACACCTCTTCGGTGGATTATCAGAATCAATCATTCTGATTATAGAATTCTTCCAAAAAAAAAGCCCCGCATCGCGGAGCTCTTTTTAAGTTTTTAGCAGCAATTAAGCAGCAACGACAGAAACTGTACGACGCTTAAATTTACCTTTTACTTCAAACTTAACTTGACCTTCAACAACCGCGAACAAAGTGTGATCTTTACCGATCTTAACACCTGCACCAGGGTGGAACTGAGTACCACGCTGACGAACAAGGATGTTACCCGGGATCACAACTTGACCACCAAAACGTTTGACACCTAATCGTTTCGACTCGGAATCGCGACCGTTATTAGTACTACCACCTGCCTTTTTATGAGCCATGACTTACTCCTTAAAATTAATTTAGTTAGGGCTTATTTAATGCCAGTTACTTTCACTTCCGTGAACCACTGACGATGACCCATACGTTTCATAGAGTGCTTACGACGGCGGAATTTCAAAATTTTCACTTTGTCTCCACGACCGTGTGCAACAACTTCCGCTGTTACTTTTACGCCTTCTACAACAGGAGCGCCAATTTTAACGTCGTCGCCATTGCTAACAAGAAGAACGTCGTCGAATTGCACAACGCCACCTTCTTCGATAGCCAATTTCTCAACTTTAAGGGTTTGGCCTTCTTCTACACGGTATTGCTTACCGCCAGTCTTGATCACTGCAAACATGTTCTTCTCCAATTAGATTTACCCGGCTACTGAAATTGAATTTGACCTACTTCTAGTGGCAACAACGCTTGACCGAATCGGACAAAAAGCTACTAACCATATGATAGGGAGCAAAATGTGGGTAAATCGGACGCGAGATTGTACAAAATCACACCAACCAACACAAGACAAATTGAGCAGAATTATAGATTTTTCGTATTTTGGGTTGACCCTGACTCAAGCCTTACCTAGCATGATGCACACTTGCTAATCAGCTTGAACTATTTTAGCTTCGGAAATTGCATGCAACCTACAAAAATACATGATGCTGTGGCCACTGAATTCGGCCAAGTTAACGAATATATAATGTCGCAACTCACCAGTGACATTCCTCTCATCGAACAAATCGGTTACTACATCATCAGCAACGGCGGCAAGCGAATCCGACCTTTATTGGTTTTGTTGGCAGCAAACGCTCATCATAAACTCGATGAAAAACAACAACACCAAGCAATCCAAATGGCGACTATTATTGAGTTTATTCATACATCAACGTTATTACACGACGATGTGGTGGATGAATCCGACATGCGTCGAGGCAAAAAAACCGCCAACGAAGAATGGGGCAATGCGCCAAGCGTATTGGTCGGTGACTTTTTATATTCTCGCGCGTTTCAAATCATGGTTGATGTGGGCAGCATGCAATGCATGGAAATTCTCGCAAAAACCACAAACGTCATTGCTGAAGGCGAAGTTCAACAACTGATCAACTGTGGCGACCCAGACACAAGCGAAGAAAGCTACTTAAAAGTCATCCAATACAAAACCGCCAAGTTATTTGAAGGCGCCCTCCTTTGTGGCGCAGTCATCGCCAAAGCAAATACTGAGCAACAAGAAGCACTGCGTCTTTATGGCATGTATGTTGGCACCGCTTTTCAACTTATTGATGATGTTATGGATTACACCAGCACAGCTGAAGAAATGGGAAAAAGTGTTGGCGACGATTTAGCGGAAGGCAAGCCTACTTTACCGCTTATTTACACCATGCAGCATGGCACACCAGATGCTATTGAGCGCGTAAGACAGGCTATTTTAACAGGCGGCTTAGAGCAACTCGACACCATAATAAAAGACGTACAAAGTTGCGGAGCAATAGAATACACGCAAGAAAAAGCGCAACAACAAGTCGATCTTGCTATTTCAGCCATTTCTGAATTACCAGAATCTGACTATAAATCCGCTCTCATTACGTTGGCTCAATCTTCAGTGAAACGTCGCGTTTAATAAGCCAGATCTAAAGCACAAACACCTCAAAAAAAAGGGCCAAACAATTCAACTTGTTTGGCCCTTTTTTCAACAATACTTTTGATTTCTGAGCTCTTACAGAAGCTCACTAAATCATTCTGACTCTTTGAGTATTTTCATAACAGCATCAGCGGCCAGCGTTGTATTTTGCTGCATAAAGCAATGACCGCCTTCCAACTCAATCACCTTAATATTCGGGTTCAATTTCGCGGCAAGGCGGTTCCCTTCCTTAAAAAAGTCTTCAGTATCTTGACCTTGTAAAATATAAGTTGGTATAGAAATATTTTTCACCGCTCGCCACAAACCTTTTGGGTAGGTTGAAAATATTTCCGCCTCCATCCAAGGAGGGCAACCTAGTTGATAGTGACCATTTTCATCGCATTTAATCGAAGCATGAATATAGTCTTCCAAACACTCATCTTCCCACCCCTTAAAAGTGCCGCGCTCAAAAAAGTTCGCCTTCACCTGTGCAAAACTTTCCCATTGAGTACGACGGCGACTTGCTCGTTTTGCCAAAGTCATATGCTTTCTCAGTCCCACAAATTTAATACTACGCATAATCCAAAGTAGGCGCGGGGGAAAAATAGCAGGATCCAATAACACTATTTTGTCGAACAATTGAGGGTTCTGATCGTTCATTAGTACGGTTAAACCGCCACCAAAACTGTGTCCCATGCCAATCATCTTCGATTCCATCAAACCTTTTTGCCCGGCCAATGAATGGAGAAAGCGATTTGCAGAGGCATTCCAACCAATAAAGTGATCGCCAGGACTCGATTCACCGTGACCAGCCGCATCTTGAAGAATAAAGTTAAAACCGTCTAATTTGTTTAAAAAATGAGAATAGGTTTTCACCGCAAAGCCATTACCGTGTAAAAAATGAATACTTGCTTCGGCGCCATCCACTTGCTTCGAATAGCCATTTATGTGACCTTTTGTACGACCTTCACCGACTTCACTCTGCCAAGAATCCCACTCCATTCTACTACTCGTTTCCATAAAAACTCACAATCATTCAGCACATCAGACACACTTTCTAGATAACGCCTTCTCTAGAAAGAAAAAATAAATACTAATCTTAAATACTGTAAATGTCGCTATAGATAAGGCAAACACAGGTGAATCCAGAAGTTTCATCGTAAAGATGATCATTTTTCATGCGATGAATGTGATTTTTTTACACTCAAACGTTCATATTAATGTTTCAAACCGATATAATCAGCGAGATTTTATACAGCAATTGGACCACGTAAATCCGCCGAACTAATTTAAGTCATCGCCGGATGTGGATATAGGACTACAATGACTACAGCTTCATCTTTTGAAAAAGACGAACTATTAAAATGCGGCCACGGTGAAATGTTTGGCGAAGGCAACGCCCAACTTCCTGTCGGTAACATGCTAATGATGGATCGTATCTCTCACATTTCCGCTGAAGGCGGAGAGTTTGGTAAAGGCGAAATCATCGCTGAACTTGATATCAACCCAGACCTTTGGTTCTTTGCATGTCACTTCCCTGGCGACCCAGTTATGCCTGGTTGTCTTGGCTTAGATGCAATGTGGCAACTTGTTGGTTTCTTCCTTGGTTGGAAAGGCAACAAAGGCCGCGGTCGTGCCTTAGGCGCTGGCGAAGTGAAATTCACAGGTCAAATTCTACCTACCGCGAAAAAAGTTACTTTCCGCATCAACCTTAAACGCGTTATTGAGCGCAAGTTGGTGATGGGCATTGCAGATGGAAGCGTTGAAGTTGATGGTCGTGAAATTTACACAGCAAAAGACTTGCGTGTAGGTTTGTTTACCTCAACAGATACCTTTTAAAGATTAAGAATTGAAAGAGGCAGATTTATGCGTCGTGTAGTAGTAACAGGTCTTGGCATTGTTAGCTGTTTAGGCAATGACAAAGAAAACGTTTTAAATTCATTACGTGAAGGCAAATCAGGCATTCGTTTCGCTGAAGATTACGCTGAATACGGTTTCCGCAGCCACGTTGCTGGCCGCGTTGATTTAGACGCAAGCGAAATCGATCGTAAAGTTCGCCGTTTCATGGGACCAGCTGCAACTTATGCTTACGTTTCTATGCAACAAGCCATTACAGATGCTGGCTTAACAGAAGAGCAAGTATCTAACATACGCACAGGTTTGGTTGCGGGCTCTGGTGGTGCTTCTGCTGAGAACCTAATCGAGTCAGCTGATACATTACGTGAAAAAGGCGTGAAGCGTGTTGGCCCATACCGCGTTACACAAACAATGGGCAGTACTGTATCTGCTTGTCTAGCAACACCATTCAAAATCAAAGGTGTTAACTATTCCATCACATCCGCTTGTTCTACTAGTGCGCACTGTATTGGTAACGCAATGGAGCTAATCCAACTTGGCAAACAAGACATCGTGTTTGCAGGTGGCGGTGAAGAAGAAAGCTGGGCACAAACATGCATGTTTGATGCGATGGGCGCATTGTCTTCTAAATACAATGACACACCAGAAAAAGCGTCTCGCGCTTACGATGCAAACCGTGATGGTTTCGTTATCGCTGGCGGCGGCGGTATGCTAGTTATTGAAGAACTGGAACATGCTAAAGCTCGCGGTGCAAAAATCTACGCTGAATTAGTAGGTTACGGCGCAACATCTGACGGCTACGACATGGTTGCTCCTTCTGGAGAAGGCGCAGTCCGTTGTATGCAAATGGCCATGAGTACAATCGATGGCGATATTGATTACATCAATACACACGGTACAAGTACACCAGCTGGCGATATGAAAGAGCTTCAAGCTGTGAACGAAACCTTTGGTGACAAGATCCCACTGGTTAGCTCCACGAAATCACTTTCTGGCCACTCTTTGGGTGCCGCTGGCGTTCATGAAGCGATCTATTGCTTGCTAATGATGGAAAACAACTTCATCACAGCCTCTGCAAACGTTGACGAATTAGATGAAGCGGCAGGCAGCATTCCTGTTGTGACAACTCGTAAAGACAATGTAGACCTAAACTTGATCATGTCTAACAGCTTCGGATTTGGCGGTACTAACGCCAGCCTAGTATTCAAAAAGTACTCCGCGTAATCCCAACGTCTGCTAGATTGCATTAAGTACAAAAAAGCCGCATTTGAAAATGCGGCTTTTTTATTTGTCTATTTTAATCTCGAGCAGTATCAGAAACCCGACTAGAACCCAGCATCTTACTTGAATAAGATATCGTTACCTTTTGGTAATTTCGCCATTTCAGCACGCATCCAAGCGTCCATTTCTTCATGCAAAGCAGATGTTTTTTTGCCTTCCGACTCAATGACTTCACCAATCACAACACGAATGCTGCCAGGAAATTTACGCCAACGACGACCAGGCCAAGTGTAACCTGCGTTATGCACAACCGGTAAAATAGGCACATTAGCCGATGTTGCAAGCATTGCAGCACCCTTATTAAATGCTTCCACTTCATTTGGCGCAATACGAGTCCCTTCAGGGAAAATTAACACTGAACGACCATCTTCCAAGCGTTCCTTTCCTTGGCTGATAATCTGCTTCAAAGCATTGGTTTTTTGTGAACGATCAATGGCAATCGGCTGAACCATGCGTAAACCCCAACCAAAAAACGGAACCGCCAATAGCTCTTTTTTCAACACAGTGGAAACCGGCGCCATCAACACTTGCAGAATATAAGTTTCCCACTCACTCTGATGATTTGCGACCAGTACAACAGGACGATTTTTATCGATGTTTTCCTTGCCCACTATTTCAACTTTCACACCGCACACCATACGAAACACAAACAATAACCCCTTGTTGTGCATATTGAGTACAGGCTGGCGAAAATTCTTAGGCAGAAGCACCGTTGCAAACGGTGCCAACACTCCAAATAGAATGGTTGAAACAATGTAATACAGAATAAAAACGATTGACCCAACCCACGATCTTAATGATCCTAAAACGCCCATTGACTCCCTACTCCTGAATTATTGATTAAGGTATTTTTGTTGTTGTTTTAGTGGATTAGCGTACATCGCTAAGACGGTCTCTTTAAGTTCTTCTGGGCAAGTTTCAAGGTAATCAGAAAACGCCTGATCTGTTGAAGGCAAGCCTTGCTGTAAAGCCAATGCGGCTTCGTTCGTTGACTGAATCGCATAATTGGTAAGCACCTGACGATCCACTTCTTCAACAAACGCTTCCGGTGTTTCAAAGTCATCTTGAATCACATCACCAAAAGTAACAATGACTTTACCCTTCTGGCCTACTATGCCGTTTTTAATATTAGCTGATCTTCCTTTTCTCTCAAAGCTGTTTTTGTGTCTTGCAATTGTGTTTCTAGTTCAGACTTATCTTGTGCTTTCTTTGCCACCGCTTGTTTCAAAGTTTTACAGTTTTGCTCTAATGTTGTTTTAGTGGATTAGCGTACATCGCTAAGACGGTCTCTTTAAGTTCTTCTGGGCAAGTTTCAAGGTAATCAGAAA
>CALLIL010000084.1 GCA_938009755.1 uncultured Marinomonas sp. | reverse complement strand
TTTCTGCCACCTTACTTTTCCTTTTTGTCATTGATCCGTTTGGTAATATTCCTGTTTTACTTTCAGTGATGAAAGGCGTGGCACAAAAGCGTCAATCTCAAATCGTACTGCGTGATGGATTCATTGGGCTGCTTATTTTAGTGGCTTTCTTGTTCTTCGGTGCTGAATTTTTAAAAGTACTGCACCTTGAAACAGAGTCTATTTCCATTGCAGGTGGTGTTGTCTTGTTTGTCATCGCATTAAAGATGATTTTCCCATCTCCTTTTACTCAAGAAAAAACGAGTATTGCAGAACCTTTTATTGTGCCCATTTCTATTCCAATGTTAGCGGGTCCTTCTACGCTGGCTACATTGTTGGTCATGGTGAAAAGTTTTCCAGATAAGCAAGGTGAATTATTGGTTTCTGTGTTGGCTGCTTGGGGAATTTCAGTGGTCACACTAGCAATGGCGCCTTTACTAAATCGTTTATTGAAAGAAAAAGGCTTGGCAGCGCTAGAGCGGTTGATGGGAATGTTGTTGTTAATGATGTCGGTGCAGATGTTAGTCAATGGCGTTCGAAGTCTGGTTGCACACATCTAATTAAGAGAGATACAAAAATAAGCCTCCTCATTATAAATAATAAGAGGAGGCTCAGTATTACGCCTCTACGTCAGGAATATCGCTCTGATCAATCAGTTGATATTCTACGGCGATTTGCAGTAGTTGGATGATGAGTTCATCTGGTGCGAGTAAATGAAGTGGTGTGTGGTTGCCTTGGTCAGAAACGGCGTCGTCTAAGTTGACGCCTCGTTCTTCAAACCAAGAGTGAATACTTTCTACACCAAAGCTTGGCTCCAACCCTTTTGTCTCGTATGTGGCTTCGATTAGTGGGCTGAGTATTTCAGGCTCTAGGCCATAAATCACGTCTGTGTCGAACTCGTTTGTCCATTCTGCCAAAATGTCACTGGCTTCAAAGCCAAATTCATAAAGCTGTTGTTCATCTAAGTCGTGAACATTCGACTCAATATGATTGTTTTCTAGCCATTCGTCATCAGGAATGACCAAGACTTCTTTGACCTGAGCCTCTGGCGTCGACCAAGTGAAGATAAGTGGGAAGGCTGGATCGTCAGAAGAATTGGCGACAGCCGTCATGAATATAGGTAAACTTGCCATAATTTAGAACCAATGTTTGATTGTTAAGGAAGAATATATGACCAGCCGAATCAAGATCAGTAGTGCGTTTGATGGCGGTAACATCTCCGTTATAAATGCGTCGGAGCCGGACAATATTAGAGTAAAGATCCCTAATGATACAAACTCTAAATTCCTCCAATGGTTTTATTTTCGCTTACAAGGCGGAATGGGCGAACAATGTGTCATTCAATTTGAAAATGCCAGCGACGCGGCTTACCCAGATGGTTGGGTAAACTATGAAGCAGTTGCCTCTTATGATCGCGAATATTGGTTTCGAGTACCGACCGAATATATCGACGGGAAATTGGTCATTACGCATCAACCAGAACAAGACAGCGTTTATTATGCTTACTTTGCTCCTTACAGTTATGAGCGTCATCTGGACATGATTGCTTGGGCGGCGAGTCATGATGATTGTATTACAGACCATTTGGGGGAAACCGCAGAAGGGCGCGATATTACGTTACTGGAAATCAGTAAAACCCAAGGTTTAGCGAAAAATATTTGGATTATTGCTCGTCAGCATCCGGGTGAAACCATGGCAGAATGGTTTATTGAAGGATTGCTTGAGAGATTATTTGATGAGTCTCATCCGATTGCGCGCTCTTTGCTAAAGCATTGTCGTTTCTATGTGGTGCCAAATATGAACCCAGATGGCGGTGTTCATGGCAATTTGCGTGTGAACTCAAAAGGCGTGAATTTGAACCGTGAATGGAAGAATCCGACGCCAGAATTCAGTCCAGAAGTTTTAGCGGTACAGAAAAAAATGGCCGAAACGGGCGTAGACATGTTTTTAGACATTCATGGAGACGAAGCCTTACCTGTGAATTTTGTCGATGGCTGTCAAGGTGTGCCCGCGTTTGATGATCGAATGGAAGCAATGGAAAGCTTGTTCAAGCAAGCCTTTGTTGCTGTGAGTCCAGATTTTCAAACAGAAGTCGGTTACACACCAGATCAATTTGGCGAAGCGAATTTGACGGTAGCGACCAAGTGGGTGGGAGAAATGTACAAATGCTTGTCTTTCACGTTGGAAATGCCGTTTAAAGACAATGAAAATTTGCCAGATGAAGTTGTTGGCTGGTCGCCAGAGCGTGCTAAAATCCTTGGCGCTGATGTGTTGTATCCAATACATCAGGTTGTGATGAGCTCACACATGAAAGTGGATGAGTAGATGTTTTTAAGACGACAGCGCTTGATAATATTTTTGTGAAAGCGCTGTCTCTCGTAATACCTTTTAACAATTAGATACTACGTTATTTTTTAGGGTGAGAAGAAATGCCTAAAGCGAGTGAAATTAAAAAAAATATGGCTGTCGATTACGATGGCAAAACTTACATCGTTCGTGACATCGAGCGCTCTGTTCCTCAAGGTCGTGCCGGTGGAAGTATTTATCGCATGCGCATGTACGATGTTGTCTCTGGTCGTAAATTAGATGAGTCGTTTAAAGATTCAGACATGATTAACCTAGCAGATTTAATTCGTCGCCCTGTAATGTTTTCTTACATTGACGGTGAAGAATATGTCTTTATGGACAATGAAGATTACACTCCGTTTAACTTGAACAAATCTGCCATTGAAGACGAAATACTATTCATCAATGAAAATACGCAAGGCATTCAAGTGGTTCTTGTTGATGATGCGCCTGTTGCCATTGAGTTGCCAACAAACGTTGAATTGGAAGTGATTGAAACTGATCCATCAATCAAAGGGGCTTCTGCTACGTCTCGTACTAAGCCAGCCACTTTGTCGACTGGTGCAGTGGTTCAAGTTCCAGAGCACATTTCAACAGGAGACCGTATTAAGGTGAATGTTGAAGAGCGTAAGTTCGCAGGACGTGCTGATAAATAGTATGGTTATGCGATAGACGCTTTTAGTAAAAAAACGCAGCCTTTGAGCTGCGTTTTTTATTGGAAGGGAATATTTTTTACGGCGTTAATCTGCTTTTTTCTCGGCAGACTTGTCTTTGCCATGGTTATTCGCTTCGGTTAACCCTGCTTCACGCTGAACCGCAGACAAGACACCTCGCAAAATGCCCAGCTCTTGTTTTTCTGGACGCGAGCGATTAAAGAATCTATGAAGCTTCTCTAACACCTTTCCTGGGTGGTTTTTTACCACAAAGTTGATGCCATAAAGTGTTTCTTCTAAATGTTCGTAGAACAAATCCATGTCTTTTTTAAATGGGTATTCTGGTGTTTCTTGTGCCGCAAACCCTTTGTTTTGATTGGCCATCCAGATTTCATAAGCAATGATCTGAACCGCTTGTGAAATATTCAAAACAGGGTATTCGTCATTGGCGTCTATATAGACTTGGCGATGACACTGTGCAATTTCTTCGTTGAGCATGCCAGTTGTTTCTCGTCCAAACACTATAGCGACGTTATGGTTTTTGGCTTCTGGAATGACACTTTCTGCACACTCACGCGCGTTCATGATAGGCAGCTGAAAGGTGCGATGACGCGCGCTGGTGCCGATAACCAAGTTGCAATCTGCGATGGCTTCTTCAAAGGTAGGCACTATGGTCGCATTTTCAAGTAAGTCGACGGCGCCAGCGGCTCGGCTGGTGGCTTCTTCTGAAGGGTAATCATTTGGATCGACCAGATATAAGTTCGTTAATCCCATGTTTTTCATAGCGCGTGCGATGGCGCCAACATTACCAGGATGAAAGGTGTTGATCAGTACAATTCGGATATTGCTTAGCATGATGGGTGACGTACTCAGTATAGATTGTATTTAGTTAAATCGTGATTAAGGCGTTAACGTAAGCGATTGCTCAGTGCCGCCAAAGTCTACATTCTCTAAAATGACTTTTGATGTGTCATTAAACAGGAATTTATTGCAGGCGTGATGATACAGGTAACCTGTTTCCAACACTAATCGATAATTGCCTCTAGGAATATAATTTGCTGCGAAAGACTGCTGCCCATAAAGGTAAATCGAAAAAGGTTTCTGGCCATCATAAGATTGGAAGGTCAGCATACTGTGTTGTGGCAGCTGATTGATTATTCTGAGACGACTGTTGCCATCCGCTGCACCAATGCGTTCGCCATGCTGTGGTGCCGCGCCAGGGTAACCGAGGCAACCCGTAAAGCGGGCAAGGGCGGAGCTGCCAAAACCGATGTCTTTTGCCTGAACCCAACCATTAACGCCCTTGTAACGAACCGTTAGCCAATCGCCTTGCATCTTGATACTTTGCAAATCTGATTGCGACTCCATGCTTAATAAAACACTGCTTGAGGTATCCGGCTCTGCATAGAGATTGGTTTGGGTTAATGTATGATTGGTGCCGACTCTAAACTGAGGGTATAAACCGCTTATGTATGTTGGAAGCGTATTTTCAACCACGGGATCAGTAGAGTAAGAAGATTGCCAATAGAGCGTGCTGTACACGCCTGCAGCAAAACAAGCAATGTAAGTGGCGGCTCTGAACGCGGCTTTGGCAGCATCCAATTTAATCGGCTGACTGACAGGTTCATTTCTTTCGTCTTGGTAATGAGCCTGTTGTTGGTTTGTCGTTAAGTCTTCATCGTCGTCGACAAACGATTGATACGGTGGAATGTCGTAGTCGGCTTTGGGTTTGACGGTTTCGTCTGTGTAATTAAAACCTTTCGATGTGAAGTTTTTAGACGCTTTGAATGCCCCTTCATATAACGCTTTAATCCGCTTTTCATTTAATGTGTTGCGAACATTTTTAATGGCGTCTTCACGGGCTTTTTCTTGTTGTGCGTTGTTGCGCTTCATTTCTTCGTAAGCACGCTGACCTTCTTTTATAAACGCTTCTTGCTCTTTATCTGATCGGGTCGAATGGCTCGTATAACGATTTCGAGTACTTGACGATTTTTTGTCACCAAAAGAAAAAGGCTTCCAGTCGTTGACTTTTTTGCCTTGTTTGATGGCTCTTTGAACATTTTCATAAGCCGCTTGAAGGCGCTGAAAAATTTCTGTGGTGTCTGTGTCTGGGTTTTTGTCTGGGTGATAACGTCGGGCCAAACGCCTAAAAGCCGCTTTTGCTTCTTGCTCGCTGGCGTTTGTTGGAATATCCAGCAATTGAAAGTCGTCTAATAGGCTCATTATTTATGGGGTTCTAATTGTTTGTGAGTGTAAAGATAAGCGTTATTATGCATGATTTTTGACCAGTGACAAATGTGCTTTTGAAAGTCTTTACTTGCAATCCAAAGTGCTTTCTTAAAACATAGGGAACATATTTAAAAGAGACAGGGTATTTAGGAATAATATGAGTGAAAAATTGACCCATTTAGATCATCAAGGCCATGCGCATATGGTGGATGTTTCTGAAAAAGAAATCACCAAACGTACAGCAACGGCTCAAGCCATTCTGAATATGAAAGCGTCGACTTTGGTGAAGGTTATTGAAGGTGGTTTACCGAAAGGCGATGTATTGGCAACCGCACGTATTGCAGGCATTCAAGCAGCGAAAAAAACGTCTGATCTGATCCCTTTGTGCCATCCATTAATGCTCACTAAAGTCACTGTGGATATTACTGTTTTGAATGAATGTGAGTTGGAAGTCTTATGTACTTGTTCATTGGCAGGAAAAACCGGTGTTGAGATGGAAGCCTTGACCGGTGCCAGTGTTGCTGCGTTAACCCTTTATGATATGTGCAAAGCCGTCGACAAAGGCATCGTGATTAATAATGTCTCTTTGCTTGAGAAAAAAGGTGGCAAAAGCGGCGACTGGAGTAAAGGCAATGACTAAAGTGAAGGTGGTGTTCTTTGCGTCACTGAAAGAATCCGTTAAATGCGATGCTTATACTCTTGAATGTGATTTACCCATGTCGATCGCTCAACTGAAAACACAATTATCAAGCGAACTCGAAAATGGTCAGGCGCTGTTGGAACAAGGAATACAATCTTCCGTGGACTTTGAGTTCACAAGAGATTCCGATCAGGTGACTGAAGCTGTGCAAGAAGTGGCTTTTTTTCCACCTGTCACGGGAGGTTAAATGATTAAGGTTCAAGAAGACGATTTTAGTGTCGACGCTTTATATCAGCAATTATTAAAAAAGAACAAAACGGGCGCTGTGGCCATGTTTGTCGGTTTGGTTCGTCAGTTTGCAGAAGACACGCCTTCCACATCAAAGAATCAAAATGAGGATTGTGCTTTTGAATTAGAGCATTATCCGGGAATGACTGAACGTAATCTGCAAACCATTGTGGATGAAGCCAATGCCCGTTGGCCTTTGCTCGAGGTCGTCGTCGTGCATCGCGTGGGCAGATTGTCTATTGACGATCAAATTGTGTTTGTTGGTGTCAGTGCAGGGCATCGAGCAGAAGCGTTTTCTGCCTGTGACTTTATTATGGATTACTTAAAAAGTCGTGCCGCATTTTGGAAAAAAGAAACGCAAGGCTCAGAGTCAAAATGGGTGGAAGCGAATACGAAAGACGAGAAGAGTTTAGAACGCTGGTCTTAATCGCCAGCGGAATAACTTCTTGATGACTGCTTTTGAGCATTGAGCGCGTTAACAAGCTTCTATCAGAAGCTGTTAGTTGGGGCGCAACGTCTTTTTTCGACCACTGGCATGACGCTCTCGATACTCTGTGTCTATGTATTTGTCTGTGGTTGCCATACTGGCGTGACCTGCGTCTTCTCGAACATGCTCTTTCGGTCGGGTTTTAACGTCTTCTGATATTCCTGTGTGTCTTAACCAGTGAACCGTGGCAACTCGTAAATCTTCTGCATCGGCTTGCATACCGTCTTCGCACATTCTTTCGTACGCTTTATCAAAACAGGCCTGAACAATGTTTCTTACTTGTCGAGAACTGGTCATTGCTCCTTGACCGCGTGTTTTCGGAACCAACGGTGTATTCTCTGCAATAGTTGGTAAGCTTGGAAGGTCTCTAGAGCGGCGGTAACGTATCAAAGACGACAACATGTCGTCAGAAACCGCGACAAGTCGCTCTTTGTTGCCTTTTGAGAGCACTTTAAACCACCAATGACCATCTGCGTCTTTTATGAAGTCTCCCATAACAGGTGCTGAGCGTTCGTCAGCCACCAATTCGGAAATTCGTAAATACATACCAAGCAAGGCATTCATAATAAACAAGGTGCGTTCATGAACCATTGGATTTTCTTCGGCCAAAAGCTCTGCTGTCTCAATGACATAATCCCATTGTAAGTTCGAGATCCGTCGCACTTGCTTACGCGTGACTTCTTTTTTTACAAATTTGCTTTTTTGTCGAATCAAGGCAACAGGGTTTTGTTGGACGGCGTCTTCCTGCATCAGAAAGCCATAATAAGACGACAAAATAGAGAAGGTGGCGCGAATCGCTGCTTGAGACAGAGAGTGTTGTTTAGCTTTTGGCTTATCGCCGTCTTTAAAATCCAATTTACTTACATGCGCCACAAAAGGTCGCCATGTTGTATTGGGCGCTCTTTCTCCCATGTGTAATTTGAAACGAGCGACGTTTTTTGTGCCAATCCAGGTTTCAGGTGGCGCCATACAAAAGTGGATAAATTCTTCTATTTGATCTCTGCGTAACTGTGTAGAAGGGCACTGATTGACGTGCCAAGACCAGAGTAATAAACGCTCAACTTCACGACGGTAAGAATTAAATGTCGCTTGAGAGCCGTTGTAACTGTAAATGAAGCACAAAGCGAGTTGTAAGTCTCGGCGATATTCAGAGTCGTTTAAGAGCGGAGTATAAGCCTGTAAATTCGAGGCAATGCTTTCGAACTGGGTAAAAGGGTTGGGTAAATGTTCTAAGTTATCAATTAAAGCAAAAGGCGTCATAAGTATCGTATCCAGATTGAGCCAATAGATTAGCAAATTTCGCTTGTTTTCCCTATTTGTTTGAAAGCGTTGAGCAGCATACGACGAACAAGTGTAAGAGAGTATTTCTAACAGCCATTAAGAAGGATCACGTTCAGCTTGCCAAAGCGTTACCAAGTTACGACCGTTCGCTTTGGACTTGAAAAGCGCTTCATCCGCTTGATCAATTAGTTCTCTTGGGCTTGTCGCGCTAAATTGTGTAGAGCTGATACCAAAACTGCACGTTAAGGAAATTTGATCGAAGTTATGAAGTTCAATTTTGCGGCGTAAGTCTTCTGCAATTTGTGTGGCTTGTTCGATGGATGTATTGGGTAAGATAATACAAAACTCTTCGCCACCGAAACGCGCAACAATATCATTCTTACGGACATTTTTTTGCAGTACATGAGCTGCAGCGCACAGTGCTGAGTCGCCTTTGCTATGACCATAACTGTCATTGATGGATTTGAAATGGTCTATGTCTGCAAGAATAATGCAGTACGCTTTTATTTGTTCTGGGTCGGCAAAGTCGCGGTTCATAAACTCGAACAAAATGCGACGGTTGTAACAATTGGTAAGAGGGTCACGAGCCGCTAGATAATCGAGCTCTTTGTTGCGTTTGTTTGAGACAATAAAGCGACTATAAATATAAAATGCAACCAGTAAACATGCGGCCAACAGCGACGCTAAAGCGACACTTGCGTATTTGTTTTTTGTTAAATTTAGTTCGGAAATTTTTCTGGCTTGTTCTGCCATTGCCGTTTCAGACGTTTGTTTTTCGAGAGCAAGCTTATCCAATTCTGCCTTTTCTTTGAGTGACTCTAACTCCATTTCTATTTTATGGGAGTGAAGTTTGGCTCTCTCGAGTGCAAGTTTATTTTTTTCATTTTCTTTTTGTATCGCTTGAGAGAGGGAGATTTCTTTTTCCGCGTAATCCAAAGACTTTTGGAAATTTCCTCGTAACTTTTCCGTTCTACGAAGTTCACGGTAAGTATAAAGTTGATGGGAGGTGGATCCCGTTTCAATGGACAGTTGAAGTGCGTTTTGCAGAAGACGCATTGCTTCATCCGCATCTGTTTCTCGTAATATAGCCGCCAGTGGCGTTTGTGCTTTCATTTGATATATTTTACTACCAACTTGCTTGGCTAATACCAAAGACTCTTTGTAATATATCACTGCGTTTTGAGCGTCGTCTTGATTGCGATAAATATTTGCTATGATTCTTGCTGTAAGAGCGCCTTTGTTTATGTCGTTTTCTTTTTTGTATATGTCGTACGCTTTGTTAGCCATTGCTATGGCAGATTCATATTGATGTGCATTTAGATCAATGACAGCTATTTCTCGCAATGCAGTTGCGAGTGTTTTTGGCTGGACTTGCCTCTCTGGCTGATCAACGGTGAGTTGATAAAACGACCTCGCTTGATCGAACTCTTTAAGCCTAGAGTACAGTAACCCCATTTCGTTTGACGTTTTGGCAATGCCAGCTTCATCCTGCATTTGTTTATAGAGTAAGTGAGCTTGATGAATACTATTAAGGGATTTTTCATAGCGGCCAATATGCCTATAAATAATACCCGCACCCATTAAGGCTTTTGCTTGACCTTCTTTATCATTAATTTGTTCATGGATGGCTAAGCCACGAATAGAATAATCTAGAGCTTCCTCGTAATTTTCTAAATAACGCTCTGCTTCCGCTAATGTATTAAGCGTGCGAGCCATGTTTTTTATGTCATTTAGAGAGGTGAAAATCGCCAATGCTTCTTTGTAAAAAAACGCAGTCTCTTTTCTATTTTTTAAGCGTTTGTAAGTTTCTGCCATTTTTTTAAACACTTCACCACGCTTTTTTTGCGTCATTTTATCAGGGGCAGTTAGGAATGAAATGGCTTTTTTATATTCTAATATGGCATCAGTAAAGTGCTTTTCGGCAAGGTAAATATTACCTTTTGCTAATAATGCTACGGCGTTGAAAAAATCAGACTGATAAAATTCCGCTTTACTAAGAAGCTCATTCACAATCGAATGAGCAAGTTCATAGTTTTCAGTTTTTAAAAGTAAATAGATGTATTCATTTGCGTATCTGACTTGATTGTTAAATTCTTGCATAGTTTCATAGGTTAAAGCCGCTTGCCTATAATGAATGAGACCTTGAACGATGTTCTTTTGTTTTTTTGCAAGTTCCGCTAATAACACATGTGTTTGAGCTTTGGTTTTTAAATTTTGATTGTCTTGGGACAAAAGAAGCGCTTTATTTGCAAGCTCGCTACTCTTTTTAAAATCGTTATTACTGAAGAGCAATAAGGCTTGTTGTAGTATTTTCTTCTCGGAAATAGAGGTATCTAATGTTGCCTCCGACGCGTATGCGTGTGCAAATAGGAAAACAAACAAAAAATAAATGAGATATTTTAACGCGCAAAAATGTAATATAGAGCGCTTTTTAATTATGGATTTTAAAGTCATAAGGTATTGAATTAAAAGAAAGTTCTTTGGCATATCGGTCCAGACCTTGACTATTTCTAAATGAAAGGCGTTTAAAGGAAGAGCCTTTATCAAGCTTGAACTCTGAATGCCATACTTGTATTTAAGATATTGTGTACATTTTAATTTTTCTATTCTAATACAAATACGCTAAACACACTAATTGATCTATATGATAATAAAAAATGAATACTTTATCATTGTATGATCCTCGTCAAAAAATAAACCTTTTTGTGAGTTTATACTCCGCCGCTTTATTAATTCATGCAACTGGTTTGTACCCAGTTCGATGTATGGAGCGTACATGTCTCAGGCAAAGCCTTCCCAATTTATTATTCCTGAATTACTTTCCCCAGCAGGCAGTCTAAAAAATATGCGATACGCCTTCGCTTATGGCGCCGATGCGGTGTACGCCGGTCAACCAAGGTACAGCTTGAGAGTTCGCAACAACGAATTTGATTTAGAGACTCTGGAATTGGCGATCAATGAAGCGCACGCTTTGAATAAGAAGTTTTATGTTGTGTCGAACATTGCACCGCACAACGCGAAAGTGCATTCCTATTTGAAAGACATTGAGCCTGTTATCGGGATGAAGCCTGACGCATTGATTATGTCTGACCCTGGTTTGATCATGTTAGTGCGAGAAAAATGGCCAGACATGCCGATACATTTGTCTGTTCAAGCAAACGCGGTGAATTATGCCAGTGTATTATTTTGGGCTAAACAAGGCATTGAGCGTGTGATTTTATCTCGAGAGTTGTCTCTTGAGGAGATTGCGGAGATTCGCTCTTTGTGTCCAGATATCGAGTTGGAAGTATTTGTTCATGGTGCGTTGTGCATGGCGTATTCTGGTCGCTGCTTATTGTCTGGCTACATCAATAAGCGAGACCCAAACCAAGGCGCGTGCACAAATTCTTGTCGATGGAGTTACGATGTAAAGCCTGCTGTCGAAAATGAAACGGGTGATATTGTCCATCAATTTGACCCAAGCTCTATCATCACAACGACACAAGAATCGTCTGTAAGTGAGCATATGGTGATGTTGGAAGAAAAGGGTCGACCGGGTGAGTTTATGCCAGCATTCGAAGATGAGCACGGCACCTACATCATGAACTCAAAAGACCTAAGAGCGGTTCAATATGTTGAGAGATTAACAAAAATGGGCGTTCACAGCTTAAAGATAGAAGGGCGTACCAAATCTTTTTATTATGTGGCTCGTACGGCACAGGTTTATAGAAAAGCCATTGACGATGCGGTGGCTGGCCGTCCATTCGATGCCGATCTGTTTAAAACATTAGAAAATCTAGCACACCGAGGCTATACCGAAGGTTTCTTGAAACGACACGCTCATCAAGATTATCAAAACTATGAATACGGTCACTCTGTTTCTGACAAACAACAATTTGTCGGCGAAGTGTTAGGGCGAGATGAAAATGGCTTGGTTGAAATCGCCGTAAAAAATAAATTTTGCGTTGGTCATTCTTTAGAACTTATGACGCCAGAAGGTAATGTGACGTTCCTACTCGACTATATGGAAAACAAAAAAGGCGACGCCATTAAAGACGCAAAAGGGTCTGGGCATATTGTCAAAATTCCTTTTTCAGGTCAGGCCAATCTTGAGTTTGCTATTTTGATGCGAAACCTAGAGGAAAACCAAGATACGCGTAACCCGTTTAAGACGCTCGTGGTGTAATAGGGATGGCATTACTTATTAATGGGAAATGCATTAACTGCGACATGTGCCAGCCTGAATGCCCCAATGAAGCCATTTATATGGGCGCGAAGATTTTTGAAATTGACCCGAGCCGATGCACTGAGTGCATCGGCCATTATGATCAGCCCACCTGTGTAAATGTGTGTCCAATTGATTGTATAAAACCTGATCCAAATAACATTGAGAGCTTGGAGGTGTTGGCTGAAAAATACGTCAACCTAACCTCGCTCTGAAGGATAATGGATTAATCGTCATGATCAATGTCGGCTAGCTTTTCTGCTTGTATTATTTTTTCAAACAATGCTTTCGTGTTTCTAATGGTTTCTTTATCTGAAGCGTTGGCATCTCTTTGTGCTCTTTCTAGGATAAATAGCGCCGTTTTGCTATTGCCTTGATGGAAATTTAATAGCGCTTGGAAATGTAACGCCATAGGTAAGTTGTTTACTGATTGGAAATATTGAATGTTTCCGCGCCAGAATAAACGTTTTTCATAAAGGTATTCAAAAATAAGTTGAGGTGGCTTTGTGTGATTCAGTGCCGCGTCTAACATAGAAAAAATGACATTATTTGGCGCAATGGCTAACTGTTCCTGAATCACGGTTTGAGCATTTGTTTTTTTGCCTATTGATATAAAACTTAATGCTTTTAAATAGTCCGTGAACCCATTGTTTTGTGTGGATTTAGCTAAAAAAGACAACGAACGTTCAGGTGAATGCGTCAAGTAAGAGAAAAGTGCTTTGGCGAAGAGGCGTGCATCGTCACTTTGAATGTGCTGATCTAAATAAGCGTAAGGTTGCTCTTCTAATCCAGCTCGATACGACAATAAACTGGCTCTAAAATATTCAAAATCCGTTGGCTTTCGGTAATTTAAAATGGTTTCTTTGGTGTCTGCATGGAACGAATCTGACAGTCTTGTGTCTGGAGAAGGGTGAGTGGATAAAAACTCAAGTTTTGGTCTGCCGAGCGCCTTTTTAAAGAAGGCTTGAAACAGTTGGGACATGCTGTCAGCTGGTAATCCAGCATTAATTATATATTCTTGCCCTTTCCTGTCTGCTTCTTGTTCTTGATTTCGGCTATAGGTGAGTCGATTCTCGGCTTGATTCGCAATACCACCAAGCCACAATGCGCTTGTGGTATCTGCATCGGCTCCAGCCAATGCAACAGCGATACCAGCGCCAATAAGCGCCAATGTTTTATAAAGCTCTTGCGATGTGTTTTTACTTTGACGCTCATAATGTCTTAAATCTAAATGCGCGACTTCATGAGCCAATAAGCCATAAAGCATGTCTTCGCTGGCAATGGTTTCCATAATGTCTGAGTAAATAAACATGTGGCTTCCTGGAATCACAAAAGCATTACTTTGGGAACTGTTGAGTAAAGTCAGCTCAACGTGTTTATTATAAAGGCTTGTCTGAGGAAGAATTTGAGACAAGGTTTCTTTTAAATAATGATAAGCGGGAGGAAAGTCGATTAAGGCGCGACTGCCATTTAGTTGACGAAACCAGTGTTGGCCTAATACATAAGACGGATTTGAAAGGGAACGTTCATCTTGATTGGCTTCTAAGTCCGGAATAACAGAGCGCGCAGGCGTGGAGACAGAGAAAGAAAAAACGACGATAAAATAAGCGATTAAAGTTGTAAGGTTTGAAAATAGTCTCATAATATGGCGAACCAACAGGTTAGATAAGAACAAATACATTTTGAGTGAAATGAAGAATGACAATCGATCAAAGTAGTCAGTATGACGTAATCTTAGATGCAAGAGAAGATCGCTGTCCAATGCCGTTACTCAAAGCAAAGCTTTCTCTTAGTAAAATGCAAGAAGGTGAACGGCTTTATATTATGGCAATCGACTCTGGATCTCTAAAGGATATTCCGCATTATGTCGAGATTACCGAGCTCTCCTTATTGTCCCAAGCCGAAGAAAACGGTGTTTATACTTTCTTAATACAAAAAAATTAAAACGGATTCCAGAATGTTTAAAATAGTTGATACGCTGATTAAGCGGTATTTCTCCAATGAAGAAGTCGTGGTTTTTCTCTTGTTGTTGTTGGCTGCGTTGGGCGTTTTAGCATTTTGGGGTGGCATTTTAGCACCGGTTTTAATCGCCGTTGTTTTGGCCTTTTTGCTGGAAGGTTTGGTCGACCGATTAAAAAACATAGGCCTTGGTCATACCGTGTCTGTGTTTCTTGTGTTTTTCTCTTTTCTCAGTGTATGTGCGTTGTTTATCGGTGTTATGGTGCCAATTATTTGGCGTCAAGCAGTGCGCTTTGTGCAAGATGCGCCAAGAATGGTGTCCAGTTTTCGCAATGAAATATTAAGTTTTGCAGAAGGGCACAGCGATCTAGTGAGTCCACAGTCGATTAATGAAATGATCAATTCATTAGCAGCGGAGTCGTCTAGTCTTGGACAATGGCTTGTGTCGTTGTCTTTATCCAGTATTCCTTCTTTGTTCTCCTTGGTTATCTACCTTGTTTTGGTGCCGTTAGTGATTTTCTTCTTGCTTAAGGATCAGGACAAAATACTGACGTATTTGACCTCTTGGTTACCGAAAGAGCGAAAAATGATGCGTAATATCGCTCATGAAATGAACCAGCAAATTGCGAACTACATTCGTGGGAAGTTTATTGAAATGTTGGTGGTTGGTATCGTTACTTATATTGTCTTTTGGTTTTTTGGTTTGCGTTATGCCGAACTGTTGGCGCTGCTAGTCGGCTTGTCGGTCTTGATTCCTTTTATTGGCGCAGCGGCCGTGACGATTCCTGTTATGCTGGTGGCTTTTTATCAATTTGGAACGCAAAGCCAGTTTTTGTATGTGGTGTTGGCTTACCTTGTCGTGCAAGCGTTAGACGGTAATGTGCTTGTGCCTTTACTGTTTTCTGAAGCGGTTAATTTACACCCGTTGGCGATTATTGTGGCTGTGTTGTTTTTTGGTGGGGTTTGGGGATTCTGGGGCATTTTCTTTGCCATTCCTTTGGCGACGTTAGTGAAAGCCATTATTAATGCTTGGCCCAATCAAGAAGAGCTCAAGGCCGAAGTAGAAAGTAACGCCTAAATAAAAATACTTTCATCACGTCATAATAAAAAGCTCACTTCATGGCATAGAAAGTGAGCTTTTTTGCGTTATATGCCTCATACTAAAACACTTATTTATCGCCCATTCTTTGCGATTCTTACTGGTGCTTTTCTGGAGTTGTCATGTTTGGTAATAAAGTAGGCCCAGTCGCTTGGCCTTTGTTTTTCTTCTATTTTTTAGCTTTTTCTTGTTCTTTCTGAAGCTTTTCATAAGCAGCATCTATGTCTTCTTCATCTTCGTCGACTTTTTTCTTTTCTTCAGTTTCTTCTTTTGCTTTTTCAGGTTCGAGCTCTTTTTCCATTTCTTCTAACTTTTTGAGCTCATCATCAATTTGTTTTTCCTGGAAACTATTTTTTCGGGTAAACTTTGTGGCTTATTGAAAATACATCAAGTGTAGTATATAAATCAAGTGTTTCATTTGTTCAGAATGGTTTTGAATATTTCTCCTTTTTTGGGTACTTGTGTACTCTTTCCTTTTTTCATGCTCCTTTGTTAAAG
>CALLIL010000083.1 GCA_938009755.1 uncultured Marinomonas sp. | reverse complement strand
CTAATAAAAAATCAACTTCACTGTTGGGAAAAAACCTACACCATCTGGGTTTGATGTAAACACTACTGACCTGCGCTTGAATAAAGTACTAGCGATAGTGGGAGCAAATGGCTCTGGCAAAACACAGCTTATCAAGCCACTTGTATTTTTAAGTTGGTTTGCAAGCTCGTCTTTTCTTAAAGGAGACCCAGATAGTGATGCTCCTTTCCAGCCTCACCGTCTTCATGTCGATGAAGATACTATGCTTGAAGTGGATTTTTTATTAGATAACAACATTTACCGATACCGACTTGTTTTTAGTGATGAGCGAGTCAAATTTGAAGGTCTATACATAAAAACTAGCAGTCAATTTAGCTATTTGTTTAAGCGAGAGAGAAAAGGTAAAGGATTTACCTTTAAGGAAAAAAATTTCCCTTTCCCATCAAATAAAGCGGAAACGTTGAGAGATAATGTTTCTCTTTTGTCTGCTGCTCATAGTTATGATGTGAAAGAGGCTCATCCATTTATTAACTTCTTCAAAAGAATGACAAGTAATGTAGCCTATAGAGGGCGTAGGAACTTTAGGTCTGAAGCCTTATTTTATGCAGCTGAGTCGTATGAAAAGTCCCCGCAATTAAAAGCACGCATGGTTGAAAGTATGGGGCACTTTGACCTCGGGATTTCTGATGTGGAAATTAAGCCATTTGAAGCGACATACGAAAATGGAGACTCTAAAAAGCTGTATATGCCTATAGGCGTGCATAAATCAACGGATGGTAAAGAGTTTTCCCTTCCATTCTTAGAAGAATCGAGCGGAACTCAGTCTGCTTTTGTAATATTAGAGCGCTTACTTACAGTACTTGAGAATGGTGGTTGTGCTGTGATTGATGAGATAGATAATGATTTACACCCGCACTTGATACCTAAAATTTTAGAATGGTTTCGCTTTGAACATACTAATCCGCATCAAGCCCAGCTGATTTTTAATTGTCATACTCCTGAGGTTCTTAATAGATTGCAAAAGCACCAGATTTATTTATGTGAGAAACAACAGCAATTGTCAGAAGCGTGGCGACTAGATGATGTGGGTGGTGTGAGAGCAGATGATAACTTGTACGCTAAATACATGGCAGGCGCTCTTGGGGCCGTGCCCGAATTATAGTAACAGGTAAGACATAGAAAAAGGCTAGTAAGGGAAGTACACAATGGCTAAGAGAAAAACTATGAGGAAAATAGTTAGCACCTCACTTTTGGTTGTAGGTGAAGGCGCTGATGATAAAGCTTTTATCGATCATATGAAGTCAATTTTTTGTCCTAGGCGCTGTGGACGCACAGCTAAAATCGAAGCCGGAGATGGTGGCTCAGCTGGAAATATTATTCAAAATGCTATTCGTAGTTTTAAAACGGAAGATTTTGACAAGCGTTATCTAGTTCTCGATTCTGATGTTCCTCCAACAGATGCTGAAATAAAAAAAGCGTATCATAATGGTTATAAAATAATACTCTGGTCTCCGCAATGTTTAGAGGGCGCGTTATTGGATGTGCTCGGAGAGCGAGTGAATACCCATGAAACCAGCCGAGGACTTAAAAAACGATTGCATCCACGACTCGATGGTAAACATACAGCTGCTAGTTCTTATAAAACTTTATTCCCGCAAGCAATTATAGAATCAACTCATAACGCCTCTGTTACTTCTGTAAAAGATATATTATTAGGAACAGCGGTTTCTTAATCCAGAAACTTGAAAAATATGTATAAAAGAGATTAAGTCAGCGGAGACTATTTGGCGAGGAAGAGAATATGAGTGATTTAAAAAAATACGTAGCAGAGCGAAAATCAAGAGATAGCGAATTTTCTCATGGCTATGAAGAAGGTTATCAAACCTTTAAATTTGGTGTCTTGCTCAAGGAGGCAAGAAAGAGTGCGGGCTTAACTCAAGACGATTTGGCCTTAAAGCTACACACTCAAAAAAGCGCCATTTCAAGAATAGAAAACCACTCCGAAGATGTGAAATTATCTACATTAGAGAAATTCGCTTCTGCGTTAGGGAAGAAGTTAGAAATCCGTCTAGTTTAGATTGTCTATATTACTGCCTTTTAACCAATTCCAAATAATTCTCTATCCCTCTAATTTGATCTTCCGCATGGTGGTTCACGTACAAAACTGTTGTTTCTGAACCTTGGCAGATTTTCTCGATGAGGGCGAGGACGAGTTGTCGATTGAGGTCGTCTAGGCCGAGGCAAGGTTCGTCGAGTATCAGTAGTGGCGGGTGTTTGACCATGGCGCGGGCGATGAGGAGCAGACGTTGGTCGCCGTAGGAAAGTTTGTTGAAAGGCGAGTCGGCGCGGTCTTTCATGCCGAGTAGTGCAAGCCATTCGTTGGCGATTTTCTTTTGGTTGTCGGTGGCTTTGGAATACATGCCGATGCTGTCGTAGAAGCCAGAGATAATTACGTTTCGGCAGCTGGTGCTGACGCGATATTCCCATTGCAGAGCGGTGGAAACATAACCGATAAATTGTTTGATCTGCCAAATGCTTTCTCCGTTGCCACGCTGGAATCCAAACACAAAAATGTCGTTCACGTAGCATTGCGGGTGATCGCCAGTGATCAGCGATAGAACGCCTGTTTTGCCGCTGCCATTTGGCCCGCTGAGTTGCCAGTGTTGGCCTTGTTCTATTGTCCAGTTGAGTTTGTCGACAATAATGGTGTCTTCGTATTTGATGGTGACGTCTTTTAAGCGAACCAAAGGTTGAGCTGGATCGAGCTTTGGCAATTGGTTGCTTGAGTCGGCTTCTGGCACCTCTAGTTCGGTGGTTTTCAAATGCAATAGTTGATGCAGTTCATTAAAAGCGGTGGTGTCTTGTCGATCAACAATAAGAGATAACCCGCCTTGGTCTTTGCCTTGTTTGTCCATGTAAGCAATGTGAGTGATGAAGCTTGGCATTTCATCAAGGCGATTTAACACCATCACAATAGGAACCTGATTTACGATGGAAGCAAGATGTTCTTGTAACATGTCTAAGGTGTTAGCGTCTAAACCGTCGAAAGGTTCGTCTAAAATCAGTAAATCGGGTTGATTAGCTAGAGCGCGAATCAACATCACCTTGCGGGTTTCCCCTGTTGAAAGCTTGCGAAAAGCGCGGTCAAGTAGGCTGCTTAAGCCGAACTTTTCCACCAATTGTTCTGCTAAATTCTGATCTGAGCAATAATCAAAAATCATTTCTCGTACTGGCGTGCCGATGGCGATCACGTCCATGATGTCCGCATCGTCTTTTTTCAGCTCTTCAGCAATGAGTTCTGCTTGTGCCTCAAAAGACACCAAACCAACGTTTTCTGGCAAGCCCGAGACTTGGCCTGTAGTGATGTCGCCCATACCGGCCAATACCGCTGCCAAAGCCGATTTACCAGAGCCGTTTGAGCCTGTGATCATCCAATGTTGGTTGGCTGTAATGTCCCAATCAATGTTAGTTAACGTAAAACGCTCATCAAACGTCACCGTTGCTTTTTTTAAAGAAATTGAGTGATTCATTACATCGTCCTACAACAAAGGTTAAGAATAGAAAGGAAAACAAAAAAGCCGAGTGTTCATTCCTGAAGACTCGGCTTTGGCGTTTATTTCTTACGAGTTAAACCGTAAAAATTAAACGATTTTTTTCATGTCAGCCATGTGACCACGAAGAACCGCACCAATGGCTTCTACTGGGTGAGAGCGAAGCGCTGCGTTTACTTCGATTAGGCGAGCGTTGTCTACGCCGTTATCTGTTTCAGAAAGACCTTTACCGATTACATCCGTTTTGATGTCTTTCATGAAATCCGCTAACAATGGTAGGCAAGCGTGGTTGTATAGGTAACAACCGTATTCTGCCGTATCAGAGATCGTCGCGTTCATTTCGTAAAGTTTCTTACGAGCGATTGTGTTCGCGATAAGTGGTGTTTCGTGTAGAGACTCGTAGTAAGCCGACTCAGCAATGATGCCCGCAGCTGTCATCGTTTCAAATGCAAGTTCAACACCCGCTTTCACCATAGCAACCATCAAGATACCGTTATCGAAGAATTCTTGTTCAGAAATTTCAACATCGCCAGCAGGAGTTTTTTCGAAGTTTGTTTCGGCTGTTTCTGCGCGCCAGCCAAGAAGGTTTTTGTCATCGTTCGCCCAGTCTTCCATCATTACGCGAGAGAAAGTGCCGTTGATGATGTCGTCTTGGTGCTTGTTGTAAAGCGGACGCATGATAACTTTAAGCTCTTCAGCAAGGTCAAACGCTTTGATCTTAGCTGGGTTAGAAAGACGATCTAGCATGTTTGTCACGCCGCCGTATTTCAATGCTTCAGTAATGGTTTCCCAACCGTATTGGATAAGTTTAGATGCGTAACCTGCGTCGATACCTTCTTCAACCATTTTGTCGAAGCAAAGGATAGAACCTGTTTGCAACATACCACAAAGGATTGTTTGCTCACCCATAAGGTCAGATTTTACTTCTGCGATGAAAGAAGACATTAGAACGCCTGCTTTGTGACCGCCAGTACCAACCGCGTAAGCTTTTGCTAGAGCAAGACCTTCACCTTTAGGATCGTTGTCTTCATGAACAGCGATAAGTGTTGGAACACCGAAACCACGAACGTATTCAGCACGTACTTCAGAACCTGGGCACTTAGGTGCAACCATGATTACTGTAAGGTCTTCACGGATTTGCATGCCTTCTTCTACGATGTTGAAACCGTGAGAGTAAGATAGGCAAGCGCCTTGCTTCATAAGCGGCATGATTTCTTTAACAACTGGTGTGTGTTGCTTATCAGGTGTTAGGTTCAATACCACATCAGCGGTTGGGATAAGTTCTTCGTAAGTGCCAACAACGAAACCGTTTTCAGTGGCGTTTTTCCAAGATTGGCGTTTTTCAGCAATCGCTGCTGCACGCAACGTGTAAGAAACGTCTAAGCCAGAATCACGTAGGTTCAAACCTTGGTTAAGACCTTGCGCACCACAACCAATAACGACAATTTTTTTGCCTTTAAGGGCTTCTACGCCATCGCTGAATTCGTCCATAGACATGAAACGACATTTTGCCAATTGAGCCAATTGCTCGCGTAGCGGCAAAGTATTGAAGTAGTTATTAGACATGGTTAAACACCTGTAATTTTAGTTATTAGTTCAAATTATTGATCGATGAGTAAAGCACACCGATATTAAAAATAAGTGACGATATTGAGGCGCTTTGAAACGCTTTTTTGTGTCAGTGGCGCTACCTTAACGAAATTAGATGGTTTCGTAAATTGATATATTTGCAATGTAATGTCCCATTTTATGAAACGATAAGGTATTCTGTTGATGATTGATTAAATGAGCGCGGTAGAGAGCCAAACGAATGAACATAAAAATCCTCAAACACTTTCTTTCACTGGCGGATAATCTGCACTTCGGTCGCGCCAGTGATGAATGTCACATCAGTATTTCTGCGCTATCACGGAACATTCGTCAATTAGAAGACGAGCTGGGTGTTGAACTCTTTAACCGTGATAATCGTACCGTGACGTTAACAAGAGAAGGGCAGAAGTTTGTTGAATACGCTCATGAAACCAGTAGCCAGTGGAATTTGATTCGCCACGAACTGACTGACAATTCAGACCAACTGAAAGGGGAAATCAGTTTATACAGTTCAGTAACCGCGAGTTACAGCTTCTTCTATGAATTACTTAATCGGTTTCGTATCGCTCAGCCGGGCATTGAGATCAAACTCAGAACAGGCGATGCAGAGCACGCCATTGCGCACATATTAGATGGGCAAGAAGACATCACCATTGCTGCGCACCCAGCGAAGCTGCCAAGAGGATTGGCGTTTAACCCTATCGCCATGTCGCCGCTCTTGTTTATTGCGCCGCTTGAGCAGCAAGTGCCCAATGTGCCCACAACCGCACCAAATAACGTGGAAGAATGGGCCAATATTCCGATGATCTTATCGGAAAGTGGTATGTCTCGTGTTCATGTAGATGAATGGTTTCATCATCAAGGCATTACGCCAAAGATCTACGCACAAGTCACAGGAAACGAAGCCATCGTCAGTATGGTGAGTTTGGGCTTTGGCATTGGCGTCGTGCCAAAAATTGTATTGGAAAACAGCCCGCTGGTGGATCGCATTAAAGTGCTTGATGTGCAGCCAGAGCTTGCGCCTTATGACATCGGATTATTTGCGCTGGAAAAGAATTTGAACAACCCATTGGTGGAGGCTTTCTGGAACTTGATTGAGGAATAGACGGATTGTTTTGTGATGTTATAATATATCTTTTTTGGTATGAAGTAGGATATAGCGTCGATATGAACCAAACTCCAATAAATGTGCAACCTGAACCTGTTCAATCTAGTTGTGGCTGTTGCGCAACTCCGAAAGCACCCGTGATGCGAGACACACCAAAAGTCGGCCGTAATGATCCGTGTATTTGTGGCAATGGTCTTAAGTACAAAAAGTGCTGTGGGAAAAACGCATAAACTGACTCTCTTCAAAAGCGTAATTTTCTGATATAAATCGTGTTTATCTATTCCCGTATTTGCTGAAAAACAGGACAATGAATGCCTTACATTCTTCTCCTGTTTTAGTAGGTCGTTATGACAAGCTCGGCATTTCATCAAGACGATGTTTCACGTCGCGTTCAATATTTACGAGTCCTTATGTTGGGCTTTGGTGCTTTCATTTTTAATACCACGGAATTTGTTCCAGTGGGTTTGTTGTCTGATATTGCGTTGAGCTTTTCTATTTCGCCTGCTGAAGTGGGTTGGATGCTGACTATTTATGCTTGGATCGTGGCGTTGTTGTCATTGCCTATGATGCTGCTAACGCGAAATATGGAACGGAAAACGCTGCTGATCTGGCTGTTTGTCTTGTTTATTGTGAGCCATCTTTTGTCTGTGGTGGCGTGGAACTTTACGGTGCTGGTGATCAGCCGAGCAGGTATCGCCTGTGCGCATGCGGTGTTTTGGTCCATTACGGCGTCTATGGCAATTCGCGTTGCACCACAAGGGAAACATGCTTTTGCGCTCAGTGTGTTGGCAACGGGCACTGGTTTAGCAATGATTTTAGGCGTTCCCGTTGGCCGTATTATTGGACAATATTTTGGATGGCGCATGACGTTTGCCAGCATCGCGATGATCGCCTTTATTATCATGCTGGTGCTGTTTCGATTCTTACCTAAGTTGCCGAGCTTGTTCTCTGGCTCTCTCAGTAAAGTCTCAGAAGTTTTAACGAATCGCATCTTATTGGTGATGTATTTGTCTATCTTCCTAATGTTTACCGCTCATTATACGGCTTACAGTTACATTGAACCCTTCTTAGCGGAGGTGGGATCTGTCAGTGCGCCTTTGATCACCTTAATGTTATTGCTGTTTGGTGGCGCAGGGATTGTTGGCAGCGTGGTGTTTAGCTATTTTGGAGAAACGAAGAATACCGTTTTGTTGCTGTCTGGTATTGTTGCAATGTCTGGCTCTATGGCCGTTTTACTGTTTGTTTCTGGGGATCTGTTGGGTCTGGTGATCAGTGTTTTGTTGTGGGGCGTATCGCTGATGACTATCGTGTTAAGTTTGCAAATGCGAGTGCTGAAAGTCGACGAATCTGCTTCTGATATCATCATGTCTTTGTATTCTGGGATTATTAATGTAGGGATTGGCGCTGGCGCTTTAATTGGCGGACAAGTCATTCATTCCATTGGCTTGGACAATATTGGATTCACCGCTGCCTTTATTGGCGCTATTGGCTTAGTCGTGGTGCTTTTACTGCTACAACACACCAAAACACGCATCGCATAAAAAAGGAGAAACACAATGCAATATGACGCTCTTTCTGTTCAGGTAACTCGTGGTGGCATTGTCGAAAGCGAGCATAAAATCAAAGCTGTTATTGTCTCGAATACGGGCGAGGTAATCGATTCTTGGGGTGATGTCGAAGCGTTGGTGTATCCTCGTAGCGCCATAAAAGCGATGCAAGCGTTGGCGTTTATTGAAATGGGTGGCGCGAAACAGTTTGACTTTAGTAATGAAGAAATTGCGATTTGCTGCGCTTCTCACAATGGCGAACCTAAACACGTTGCGACGGTGCAACGTATGCTGGAAAAACTTGACCTTTCTGATGATCATTTCGAGTGTGGTTGTCATTGGCCGATGCACGCGAAAACCAGTTATGCCTTAGCGGGAACAGGAAAAACGCCGACAGCGCTGCACAACAATTGTTCTGGCAAACACGCGGGCATGTTGGGGTTATCAAAAATGCTGGACGTGGAGCCTAAAGGTTACATAGACATAGCGCACCCAGTACAGAAGACCATTGCCGACACCATGGCGCAAATGTGTGAATACGATTATAGCCGCGCGCCTTGGTCGCCAGACGGTTGCTCCGCTCCAACGTGGGCGATGCCGTTGACCAATTTGGCACTGGCTTTTGCTAAGTTTTCGAGCCCAGAAAGCTTGTCTGTAGAGCGCAAGATTGCGTGTAAAACCTTATACGATGCTGTGGTCGAGCACCCATTTATGGTGGCGGGCACAGAACGCTATTGCACAAATATGATGGCGCTTCTCGAAAAACGCGTGTTTTTAAAAGTCGGAGCGGAAGGCGTATACATTGCAGCAATTCCTGAGCTGAAATTGGGCATTGCGCTAAAATGTGAAGATGGTGCGGTGCGCGCGGCAGAATCGGTTATGACGGCATTGTTAGATCATGTTGGCATTACGTCATTTGTCGACAATGAGTCAATGAAAAATTACCGTTCGGTAAGTTTAAGTAACTGGGAGAAACGTACCACTGGAGAGATTATTTGCAAAATGGCATTACACACTTTTTAGAACGGTCAAAATAGTGCTATTTCACATCAAAATAGTACTTAAAAAACAATAACAAGGTGATTTTATCCTTATAAAAAAGTGACATAAGTACGGAATTGAAAAACAAATGTAAAATATTGTAATCATCTGTAATTATTAGCGCGGCATTATATTAGGATAATGTACTGGATACATTATTACTTATAATAAGAAGGTCGTTGCCATGATAAAAAGTCAGTTAGGCTTTAAATCGAGTCTCATTGTTACCGTTGTTATTTCATTGGTGTTATCTCTGTCTATCGTTGGTTTCTTATCGTATCAGCTGGTGAAAGAGCAAGTTGAAGGGCGATTAATTGAAAACATTCGTGGCACATTAAACGCTGAATCGAATGAAATTTTAGATTTATTCAAACGCGCCGAAGAAGCCGTTTCTAGTTTTGCTACTGTATTAGAAAAAAATAATGATGTGGCAAAATACCCAGAATTATTGGCGTTATCAGCGCCAATGGGTGGTGTTTCAAAACTGACTCTTGGTTTTAATGATGGTTCCTCTTATACCTCAAAGCCTTCTAGTAAAACCTTTCCAGGTGGCGTTGGAATTAAATCAAAATACGACCCTAGAACACGACCTTGGTACCAAGAAGGTATAAAAGTATCTGGTTTATCCTTAAGTTCTCCTTTTTTCACCAAGCAAGGCGATCCTATGGTGGGTGTTATGCACTCATTAAATGGAGGCTTAGTGCTGGCTGATCTTCGCTTTGGAAACTTAAAAAGTAAATTGGAAGAGCTAAATGAAAAAGAGAATACGCCTAGCTTTATTATTGAGAAAAGTGGTCTGATTTTAGCGTCGACAATTGAAGGGTTGGTTGAAAAAGAGAACCTTTTTGATTCGGAATTTAAAGACATTGCCGCCGATTTGTTAGCGGCTCAAACAGGGGCTTTTGAATACGATCTACAAGGTGTCACTAAGCTTTTTCTTACGAAGAAGATTGAATTGATTAATGGTGGTGAATGGTATTTCGTTCTATCAACCGATAAAGAGGCCGCCTACGCGCCTGTTCGCGAAGCCACGGAGCAATTAGTAACGATTCTTCTCATCACCTCTTCGATTTCGATTTTAATCTTACTACTAGTGATGAAACGTATTTATAAGCCTATTTTGTCTTTACGTACTTTGATCAGTGGTTTGTCTCAGGGAGATGGTGACCTTACCCAGCGTCTTGCAGTACATTCGAAAGACGATATTGGTCACATAGCAATCGGAATCAATGCTTTTATCGAGCACCTTCAAAACATGATGAAGGAAGTGCGAGTTGCGACAGAACAGCTTTCAGAACGCGTGGAGGATATACATCTTCACAGTGAAGAAAATTCAGTTGTGTTGTCTCAGCATGCTTCAGAGACTGAACAAATTGTTGCCGCAGTAGAAGAGTTGTCTAGTTCTGCCATGATGGTGTCTGATAATTCTACGGAAGCAGCGAATTCTGCAAACGATGCAAAATCCAGCAGTAACAACGCCAATGAAAAAATCCAGCAGTCACAGGTACAGATTGCTCAATTGGCAAATGAAATCTTGCAAGCGGCGAACAATGTTAAACACATGGATGAGGCAACAGGTAATATCCAATCTATCGTTGAAGTGATTGGTGGCATTGCCGAGCAAACCAACTTATTGGCATTGAATGCGTCTATTGAAGCGGCTCGCGCTGGCGAACAAGGCAGGGGGTTTGCCGTGGTGGCCGATGAGGTGCGTGCGTTAGCAAGTCGTACACAAGTCAGCACCACTGAAATCGGGGATGCAATTACCAGCCTGCAAAAAGAAGCCAGTGGTGTTGTGTCAGCGATTACAAATACCCAGACAACCTGTCAGGTGACGGTAGATAGTGCAGAAGCGGTGTCTGATATATTACAAGCATTGAATGAGCACATTACGGGCATTAACCAAATGAACTCGGAAATTTCTAACTCTGCAGAAGAACAAAGCCGAGTCATTCAAACTGTGAGTCAAAACATCACAGAACTTCATGGTATGGTGGAGAAGCTGTCAGCAATTGGCAGTAACCAATTTGAAGAAGTTCGTAAGATCTCGGAAGTAAATAAGAATCTGAGTAGTTTGATTGGTAAGTTTAAACTTTAATCGTTGAGGCTCTAAAAAGGGCGTAGAAACGATCAAATATAAAAAGCCAGTGGCTCATTGAGTGACTGGCTTTTTATTGGGCGCTAATTTCTAAAACGTAAATTCTCTCTGTTAAGTTGATTGATAGAGGTTTTTCCCATTAATTTCATGTCTCGTTCGAGTTCGGACTTCATTAAGCCTAGTGCTCTTTCAACGCCCGGTTGCCCTGCGGCGGCCAAAGGATAAAGATACATTCTGCCAATTCCGACCGCTTTTGCGCCCAAAGACAAGGCTTTTAAAACGTGTGTGCCACGTTGCACGCCACTGTCAAAAATCACGTCTATTTCATTGCCCACTTCATCGACAATTTCTGCTAATTGGTCAAATGAGCTGCGTGAGCCGTCTAGTTGTCGGCCACCATGATTGGAGATAATCACGCCAGTACAGCCTATTTCGACAGCTTTTCGCGCATCTTCTCGACTCATGATGCCTTTTAAACAAAATTCACCATCCCAAAATTTCACCATTTCGGCCACATCGTCCCAGTTCATTGAAGGGTCGAGCATGTTGGTAAAGTAATCGCCAATCGACGTAGCACCATTTCCCATATCGACGTGTTCTTCGAGTTGAGGCAAACGGAATTTTTCGTGAGTGACGTAGTTGATCCCCCACATTGGTTTCATAATAAATTGCAGTAGGCCGCTGAAATTTAAACGAAAGGGAATGGAAAAACCGGTGCGCAAATCTCGCTCGCGATTACCGCCCGTAATGGAATCCACCGTTAGCATCATTACTTGAACACCCGAATCTTTCGCTCTTTGCATCATGGCGCGATTCAGTTCACGGTCTTTGTGGAAGTAGAACTGATAAACCTGAGGCGTTGTTGTTTGTTTGGCGATGTCTTCCATGCTGACTGTGCCAAGGGAAGAAACCCCAAACATGGTGCCGTATTTTTCAGCGGCACTTGCCACTGCTCGTTCACCATCATGATGAAATAAACGTTGTAGGGCGGTAGGTGAACAATAGATTGGTAGATCGAGTTTTTGTCCCATGACAGTGACAGAAAGGTCGACGTCTTTTACGCCAGTTAAAACGCTTGGCAATAAATCACAAGTCTCAAACGCAGCGGTATTACGTCGATAAGTGGATTCGTCATCGGAGCCACCATCAATGTAATTGAAAATTGGTCCAGGTAAGCGCTTCTTAGCTAAGAGGCGAAAATCATGGAAATTGTGACAGTCTTTAAGGCGCATAAGTGGTGTTCCTTTTAATGAAATCTATTTATTTCATATCACTATAGACCGAGTTTCATTTATGATAAATACGACACAAATTAATAAACTCTTTCTTAAAACGGTGTAATGTAATGAATGCAGCGGATCTTTCTCTTTTTGTCAGTGTCGCCGACATGGGGTCTTTCAATAAAGCGGCACACCAAGTTGGTCTGTCTACGCCAGCCTTAAGCAAAAGAATTAGCAAGCTGGAACAGTCTTTGGGTGTGCAACTTATTCATCGTACGACAAGGCGCTTAAGCCTCACCGAAGCGGGTGAGAATTTGTATCAGCACGCTAAAAATATAGAAGGCCAAGTCAATGACGCGATTGACTCTGTGTCTGCATTCAGCCAAGGATTGTCTGGCAATATCAGAATGTCCGTGCCAACTATTTCAGGAGAATTGCTCTTGGCAGAGGCCATTGCAGTGTTCTGTCAAAAATACCCAAATATCACCGTCGATATGCGACTTGAAAATGACTTTGTGGACTTGATTGGAGAAGGGTTGGATTTGGCGATACGAACTGGCGCGTTGGAGGACTCTAGCCTGATTGCGAAACCCTTAATTCAATCGAATTGGGTTGTGTGCTGCTCTCCAAGCTACCTCGAAATACACGGCGAGCCACAAAACCTAGAGGCGTTGAAAGAGCACAATTGCCTTGCGTATACGTATCAGGCGAAAGGCTCGTTTGATTGGCGGTTTACTAAAAATGGCAAAGAAGAAAGCGTGCGTATTAGCGGTAATCTGGCAACAAACAATGCACAAGCGTTACGAAAAGCCGCTTTGGCTGGCTTCGGCATTGTCTATGTGCCACGTTGCTGTGTCTACGAAGACATCCAGAAAGGCTCCTTGGTTCCGATACTAACCCACTATAAGCCACGGGAGCTGGGTGTTTACGCCATTTATCCTTTTACTAAATACCTTCCAGAAAAACTAAAACGATTGATAGAGCATCTAAAGCAAGCTTATCAGGCAAAGAGTGAATACTTTTAACCGCTTTTTTTTGAGTGCAAGTGTTTAGTGCATAGTACCGGTGCAGTGTGTGTCATTTTAAGTGTCATTTTTTATTAAAAACGTTCTTTGTTTTACATGTAGCGAAAATGAACTCAAAAAAACAAGAAAAAAATATCATTAAAATCAATTGTATAAAGCTAAAGTTAACTGCGTTTTAAAAACGTGCAAGTTGTTGGCACTGCTTTTGCTCTATTTTTTGAGATTAATACGAGTCTGTATTAACTGCTTTGTTGACCAACGTCGGTCAGCGTCATTAATGGCAACGTCGCCCGCTACTGTCTCGTACAGTAGTCTCTGATTAGGTTCCTTTTTAGGAAGGCTAATGGGAAGGCGTGTGTCTATCCAAATCCCTTTTTCTAAAACGCCTATATTGTCAGTTTCTACTCCGCGAATCGTAGCCATTAATGTGCAGAACGGAGCGTATTTTTTATTTTTCGATACTCAAATCAGCCTAGTGCAGTGCTTTTGATAGCACCTTGGAGAGAAAGATGAAAAAAATTGACGTAACAGAAGCAATTTTTACGATTAAGAAAGAGAGAGAACTCTCATGGGAAGCCATCGGAGAAGCCGTTGGCATGACCGATGTCTGGATCACTTCTGCTTGTTTAGGAATGAACAGTTGCACGGAAGATGTAGCGGATAAATTGGTGGCATTTTTGGGCTTGCCAGCAGAAGCCAAGTCCGTCTTGATGGAATACCCAACCAAAACATGGGATCAAACGATCCCACAAGATCCGTTGATTTACCGATTGTACGAAGTCGTTGGTGTCTACGGTCCTACCTTGAAAGAAGTTATCCAAGAAAAATTTGGCGACGGCATTATGAGCGCGATTGATTTTTCCATGTCGGTGGAAAAAGAAGAAAACCCAAAAGGGGATCGTGTTGTGCTAACGCTAAACGGGAAATTTCTACCGTATAAATCTTGGTAAGCACACAGAATGAACACATAGAACGAACACATAGAACGAACCCATTGAAAACATAAAATCTTAAAAAGAGAGGACGTTATGGCGTATATAGAACCAAGTGAATTCGTGACCAAAATGGTCGATTCTGGCGAACAGAAAGTGTACATGTCATTAAAAGACACGTTAATTCGTGCGTTTATGGCGGGGGCAATTTTAGGCTTGGCGGCCTGTTTTGCCATTACGGTCATTACTAAAACAGGCAACCCTATTTTGGGTTCTATTCTGTTTCCAGTTGGTTTTATCATGCTTTATTTAATGAAGTTTGATTTGCTGACGGGCGTATTTACATTGGTGCCTTTGGCGCTGTTAGACAAGCGTCCAGGTGTAACGCCGGGGCAAGTATTGCGAAACTGGGGCTTGGTTTTCATTGGTAATTTTGCGGGCGCATTGACCACGGCTTTCTTTATGTCGTTTATTTTCACCTACGGCTACAACACGGACGGCGGAGCCATTGCGGCAAAAGTAAGCACCATTGGTGAGTCCCGAACATTAGGCTACCAAGAACACGGTGTTTCTGGTTGGTTCACTATTTTTATCCGTGGCATGTTGTGTAACTGGATGGTGTCTATGGGTGTGGTTGGCGCGATGATTTCTACGTCAGCGGGGGCGAAAATGGCGGCCATGTGGATGCCTGTTATGTTGTTCTTCTACATGGGCTTTGAGCATTCCATTGTAAACATGTTCTTGTTCCCATTCTCTATGATTATGGGCGGAGAATTCACCTTTGTTGATTATCTTGTATGGAACGAATTACCAACGGTATTAGGTAACTTAGCGGGTGGTCTGTTGCTGGTTGGTTTACCGTTGTACTACACGCATGTGAAAACAGCGAAAGCGCGTAAATTAGCTTAAGGAAGATACGAATAAGTCTTCTAAGCGTCAATGCTTCATCTTTGATGAAAACTTGATAGACTGAAACGCTCTGTTGCCATTGGCAGCGGAGCTTTTTCTTTTTAGAAAGCTAGGTTGTAGAGTGCCATGATAATAAAGGGAACCTTATGAACAAGCCGCTCAGCGTTAGTATTGGTAGTGCGACAAGCAAAGGCCGCAAGCCAATTAACCAAGACTATGTTGGCAGTCATGTTCCGACGGAACCTTTGTTGAGTGCGAAAGGCGTCGTGGTTGCGATTGCTGATGGCATCAGCTCCAGTAGCGTCAGTCAAATTGCTAGCCAAACGGCGATCACCAGCTTTCTTGAAGATTATTACTGCACAAGTGATGCTTGGTCAGTGAAAACCTCGGGTCAAAAAGTCATGAAGTCGATCAATGCTTGGCTTTATGGGCAAACTCAAAACAGTCCGTATCGGTTTGATAAAGACAAAGGCTATGTGTGTACGTTTAGTGCCTTAATACTGAAATCAAACAGCGCGCATATTTTCCACTCTGGTGACAGCCGAGTGTATCGCTTGGTTGGCTCTTCTTTAGAGCAACTCACACAAGATCACCGTCGTATCGTTTCAGAAGAGGTGAGTTATCTCACTCGTGCTTTAGGCATAGAGCAAATCTTGGAAATCGATTATCACACGGTCTCTGTGTCACAAGGTGACGTCTTTATTTTGGCGACAGACGGTGTTTATGAATTTGTCAGTGCGACACAAATCCAGTCGTCTATTGAAGGTTCACCCACGCTAGAAGGCGCAGCTGATCACATTATTGCCTTAGCGATGGAAGCGGGCAGTGACGATAACCTGAGCGTGCAGTTGGTGAAAGTCAATCAGCTGCCAAACTATCAATTGGACGAAGTCCAACAACAAATCAGTGGTTTGCCTTTGCCGCCTGCGTTATCCGCCCGAATGACATTGGATGGATACGACATCATTCGTCCGATTTATGTGAGTGGGCGCAGTCATGTCTTTTTAGCTCGCGATACCGAAACACAACAAACGGTTGCCTTAAAAGTCCCATCGACGGAGCTAGGGGGTGATTTAGCCTACCTCGAAAGTTTTATGATGGAAGATTGGATCGCGAAGCGCGTGACCAATCCTCATGTGGTGAAAGCGATAGAGCCGCCACGAAAACGCAATTATTTGTACATAGTGACCGAATACTTAGAAGGCAAATCCCTTGCTCAGTGGATGATAGACAATCCTAAGCCGAGTCTTGAGCAAGTGCGTAATATCATTTCGCAAATAGCCAAAGGGTTGCAGGCATTTCATCGACAAGAAATGATTCATCAAGACATTCGTCCAGCCAACGTCATGATAGACGACACGAATACAGTCAAAATCATCGATTTTGGTTCCACGTTTATTGCTGGCGTCAGCAGTGAAGACGATGAGCAATTAAAAGGCACCATGCGTTACTCGGCGCCAGAATACTTTTTAGGTCACGCAGGCACGGCAAAATCCGATATTTATGCTCTTGGCGTGATCGCTTATCAAATGCTGTCGGGTGATAAATTCCCTTATCCGCCGAGTATTTCGCAAGCGCGTAGCATTTCAGCGCAACGAAAATTCAACTACTTAAGTTTGATAAACGACGATTCAGAGTGGCCAGTTTGGATTGACGACGCCATACAAAAATCGGTGCAGATCAATCCACAAAAACGCTACGACACTTTATCTGAATTTATCTACGACCTTCATCATCCTAACAAAGCCTTTTTGAATCGCATAAAAACACCTTTGATACAAAGAAACCCAGTGATGTTTTGGCAAGGTGTGTCCTTGTTGCTGTCATTGATTATTGCGCTGCTCCTGCTTGATAAATAAGCGCGGATAAATAGCAACGGGATAAGCAAGTTTTGTAACCTCATTTAAGGTGCGTAACGAAACCTATTCTTTTTTTGTGTATTGGTTGGCGACTTCTTCTGCCAAGCACGCTGCTTTGTGCACGATTTCTGAGCGAGGGTCATTTAAGTAAGAGGCGGTAAAGAGCAAGTCTTTCGGCATCCATCCCGGATCAAAGGGTTTGATGCGCTTGTCGTTGATAAAACGTTGCGCCAATTGTGTTGGTAACGCGCCGATACCGATACCAGAAGCCACCATTTCAAAGCTGGTGGATAACGAGGTTGAAGGGAAAATTTGTCCTACGGAGCCGTATCGATGCATGAGCTCTGAGGTCAAATCATGATAAGGGCGCGACAAGCGTGAAAACGAGATAATAGGGGATTGTGAAGGCTCAGCGTGTTCTTCATTGATACTGCAAAACCAAGCCAGTTCGAACGTTGGCAAAGTGATGTTTTCCACATTGCCTTCTGCTAAAGGTCCCATAAGAAAAGCCAAATCCAGATGCCGACTAAGCAATTGGTCTCTTAGGCTAATGGTGATGTCTACTGATAATTCCACAATAAGTTTTGGATAACGGTTTCTCAACGCGGTTAAAAAGTCCGATAACCACGATTGTGCAATGGTTTCCGCGACACCGATACGAATGACGCCTTTGATTTCTTCATTTGGTGTCAGTTCGTCTTTGATCTGTTCCAAATAAGACTCTATTTTCTCCGCATGAGTGCGCAGGAGTAAGCCTTCTTTGGTCAACACGACGCCGGTTTTTTGGCGCTCAAAAAGTGCCACGCCTAACTCTTCCTCTAGTGCGCTTATGCGAGCGGAAATCGCAGGTTGAGACAAGTTCATTTCATTGGCAGCTCGGCGTAATCCGCCCAGTTTAGCGACCCATAAGAAGGTTTTTAGCTGATCAAAGTTCATATTCTGCCACCTTGTTGAGGCTCGGATAGGATTATGGTGATCATTATAATTGATCATAAATGATAAAATATCACGAATTGACATTATCATGCTTACACTCGACACTGAATTCAAGCTTTATCAATGTGCAGAACAATCCGCATGGATAAAAGTCTCATCTTCTATAAAAACTACATAACGATAGGAAGGAACACGATGATGAAATTGAATGCAAAAAGCTTACTGACCACATCCATTTTGGCAGCAACATGTTCAACAAGTGTAATTGCCAGTGAGCAACTGTCAGTGGTTGGAAGTTGGAGTGGCTTACCGCTTCACAAACAATATGAACAACCATTCTGGAATGATGTGGTTCCAGCAGACAGCAAAGGCGAGTTTGAGGTTGCCCTCACCACGCATGACCAAATGGGCATTGGCGGTGGCGATGTCTTTCGTATGTTAGGCGATGGCGTGTTTGATGTGGGCATGACCGTGGCGGATTATGCCGTGGCAGACGCACCTGAATTAGAAGGTTTAGACGTACCTTTACTCGCCACAACTGCGAGCCAAGCTAAGGCCATTGTCGAAGCCGCGCGTCCGATGATCGATGACATTTATAAAGACACTTTCAATGCCAAAGTGTTGGGCGTTGCGCCTTATCCTCCACAAGTGGTTTTTTGTAATGCGCCAGTGAAAACATTAGACGATTTGGCTGGTCTCAAAATCCGTGCTTCTGGCCGTATGACAGCGAAATTTCTTGAAGCGTTGGACGCGCAAAGTGTCAACATTAGCTTTGGTGAAGTGCCGGGCGCTCTACAACGTGGCGTGATTGATTGTGCCGTAACAGGCTCAGGTTCTGGTTACAGCGCTGGCTGGTGGGAAGTGACCACACATCTTATGACGTTACCGCTCGGTGGTTGGGATCCAGTGGTTACGGCCATCAATTTAGACAAATGGAATGATTTGAGTAAAGCCGACCAAGACTTTATTCAAACCTCTGTTACGACCAAATTAGAAGCGCCAGCGTGGGCGTCTGCTCAAGACGCATTGGCAGAAGACGTTGCTTGTTTGACGGGCAATGGAAGCTGTTCAAAAGGGGATAAGCGCAGCCTTGTGTTGGTCGAGCCTTCTGCAGCCGATGTGCAAAAAGCAAAAGACATTTTAACCAATAAAGTGTTACCAGAATGGGCTGAACGTGCAGGGAAAAGTTGGGCTGTTCGTTGGAATGATTCCGTAGGCAAAGTAGCTGGCTTACAGATTCCTGTTCAATAAGGTTAGATGTTATGACTCACATTATTACTATTCTGAAAAGAATAAATAATGGCGTGGCGGTAACAGCAGGTCTAGCGTTGCTAGCCTGCATTGCCATTATTCTTGTCGATATTGTACTGCGCGAAATAGGCATTTCTTTTAGTGGCTCAGAAGAAATTTCTGGCTATGTAATGGCGGCACTGACCAGTTGGGGCGTGTGTTATGCCTTAACCGCGAAAGCGCATGTACGCATCGATTTACTGCGTGAAAAAGGCAACGCATTAATGCGTTCCATGTGTGATCTTGTGGCGCTTGCGGCCTTGTCTTATGTGGCGGTGTACGTGGCGTACCGCGCTGTTCCTGTACTTTCTAAGACACTCAAATCCGGCGCATTATCCAATACGGCAATGGAAATTCCCTTGGTTATCCCTCAAAGCATTTGGTTGGCGGGGTGGTTTTGGTTTGCGGCGTCTTCTTCTGTCTTGCTGATAGTGGCCATTGTTTTGGTGATTCAAGGTCGTCATGACGTGGTAGATGACACCATAGGAACGGGAAACGAGTTATGATTTTATTTACTTCCATGGGCTTATTGGGCCTACTGGCGTTGTCTATTCCTGTTGGTATCGTGCTGTTTTTATTGGCCTTTGGTGTAGACACTTTTTTCAGTCCTTTCCCTCTAATGAGAGGTTTGGGACAAGTCGTTTGGTCTTCTTCAAACAACCCAACTCTGATTGCCGTGCCGTTTTTTGTCTTAATTGGCGAAATACTGTTACGCAGCGGTGTGGCACAAAGAACCTACGCGGCGCTGAATGCTTGGGTGTCTTGGTTACCGGGCGGTTTGATTCACGCCAATATTGCGACGGCGACTATGTTCTCAGCTACGTCTGGGTCTTCTGTTGCCACCGCTGCGACGGTTGCAACGGTCGCAACGCCACAAGCTGAAAAGCTGGGTTACGATCCGCGCTTGTTTACAGGTTCGATCGCCGCAGGCGGAACGCTGGGCATATTAATTCCGCCTTCAATTAACTTGATTGTGTACGGATTTTTAACGGAAAGCTCGATTCCAAAACTGTTTCTAGCAGGCATTGTGCCTGGCATTATGATGGCGCTTTTGTTCATGATTGCGACCATTGTTCTGTGCGTTGTTTACCCTAAATTGGGCGGCCCAAAACAGCACAGTAGTTGGTTAGAAAAGCTGGTGGCATTGAAGTCGTTAACGCCGATTCTGTTTCTCTTTGTGAGTGTCGTTGGTTCCATTTATATGGGCTGGGCAACGCCGACAGAAGCCGCTGCGGTGGGCGTACTGATTTCTCTAGTGATTGCTTTTGCATACAAAGCGTTATCGAAAGCCATGTTGGTGGACAGCTTAATCGGCACCATCAAAATTACTTCAATGATTATGCTGGTGGTGATTGGGGCGTATGTCTTGAATTTCGCACTGACAGCGGCTGGCGTAGGGCGAGCCTTGCAAGACATGTTACAAGGCTTAGGTCTGAGTGCCACGGCGACACTCTTGGTTATTATTCTGACTTACATCGTCTTAGGCTTCTTTATTGAAACCCTTTCCTTGATGGTCGCGACCATTCCAATTGTCGTGCCGATCATTGCTCAAATGGGTTACGACACCATTTGGTTCGGTATTCTAATGATCATTCTTGTTGAGATGGCATTAATCACGCCGCCAGTGGGATTGAATTTATACGTGGTGAATTCCGCCCGTAAAAACGGAAACATGATGGACGTGATTCTAGGCAGTATTCCCTATGTGTTGATCATGCTCTTTATGGTGTTCTTATTGATCGCCTTCCCAAGTATTGCTCTCTATCTACCTGATAATTTCTAAGGATGTTTATGTTATTTACCACAAGTGCAACTGAAAAAAGTTTCGAAATTAATCATCTAGTAGTGGCGGGCTGGACCGCCCGAGATCATAAAACGGTACAAATTCATATTGATGAGTTGGCGGAAATTGGTGTAGCGCCACCTTCTACTGTGCCTTTGTATTACCGTGCTTCTAATCTTCTATTAACACAAGATAAGCGTGTTGAAGTGGTTGGCAGTGATTCCTCTGGCGAAGTCGAACCGTTAATCATTAAGCAAAACGGCACATTCTGGTTGGGCATTGGTTCAGATCACACAGACCGTGATTTAGAAGGGCATTCTGTGGCGTTGTCTAAGCAAGTTTGCCCAAAGCCTGTCGCAAAAATGTTATGGGCATTTGAGGAAGTAAAAGAGCATTTGGACCAACTTGAAATGCAATCTTGGGTGGATGAAGGCGAAGGTTGGACGCTTTATCAAACCGGTACATTAGCGGCCATTCGTCCGTTAACTGAGCTGATTGAAAAAGCCGATCTACAAGATAACAGTGCCATGTTGTGTGGCACCTTTGCCGCGATTGGCGGTGTGCGTAGAACGCCTAAGTTCCGCATGTCTCTTCATGATCCTGTGTTAAACAGAACCATTGAAACGGAATATCAAACGATTGAGCTTCCAGCCGTAAAATAAACAGGTTTTTACCTGTATGGAATACACTCAACTTTACTGTTTCTATGGAAGAAAATAATGAATAAAAAAAGTGGATTTGCTTGGCAAACACGTGATTTCGCAACACAGCTTACTCAGTCAGAAGCGCTCATTGAAAGCAAAGGTCAGCATGTTTTTATTGAACGATTTACAGAGTCATCTAGCAATCAAAAACAAGGTGTACTGAATGGCGCACTGGTGTCGATAAAAGATTTATTTGATGTAAAAGGCTATCAAACCAAAGCTGGTTCAAAATTTTTAGCGACTCAAGAGCCAGCGAAAGAAGACGCAGAAGCGGTTAAAAAGCTTCGTGACGCGGGCGCTTATTTGCTCGGCCATACCAACATGACAGAACTGGCTTATTCTGGTTTGGGCGTGAATCCCCATTACGGTACGCCAGAAACGCCTTTGTACAAAGGTTGCATCGCCGGCGGCTCGACCAGTGGCGGCGCTGCGTCTGTGGCGCTTGGAATTGCCGACATTGCGCTAGGCAGCGATACCGGTGGTTCTTTGCGTATTCCGGCGGCTTTTTGTGGCGTTACAGGGTTTAAACCTTCTCAGCAAAGTGTGTCTTCGTTGAGGTCTTTGCCATTGTCTAAAAGCTTAGACAGCGTAGGGCCAATCGCCAATAACGTGGCAGACTGTGAGGTCGCTTGGCAAGTACTCTCAGGCGAAACAGACTCTTTGCCTATGGCGCAAAAAGCGCACTTTGTGGTGCCAACAAACTTTGGTCTGAATGACTTAGATGACAGCGTAAAGCAGGCGTTTTTTGCTTTGGTAGAAAAGCTCAAACAAACGCCTGATATCACCGTTGAAGAGAAGGAGCTCGATTTTCTGGAAGACTATAAAAACCTGCCGATTTGGCAATTTTCAGCGTTTGAAGCCAAACAGTATTATCAGCAGCATTATAATCTTGCGCTTGAAGATCTTGATCCAAGAGTCGCGTCTCGTTTATTGCGAGCGGATGGCATTGATAGCAAGATTTTTGCTGACACTTGTAAACAGCGCCAAGCATTGATTGAACGTTATCAGAAGGAAGAAAACGGCGCGGTGTTATTATTGCCAACGGTAGCGATCTTACCGCCAAAATTAACGGATCTCGAAAAAGACGCAGACTATGACCGTATCAACCTGCTTTGCCTACGAAACACCTCGTTGACAAACGTCTTAAACGGCTGTAGCTTCTCGTTACCTTTCGAGTATCAAAGTGACCACATCGGCATCATGCTAACCGCACCAAATGGTGAAGATAAAGCACTTATTGCCTTGGCGAAACGTGTCGAAGAAGTGATCGCTTCGTAATAAAAGCACTGTCTTTTCTACTCAAAATTTTCAAAAAAAGGCCACTTCAATCTCTTTAAGTGGCCTTTCGTCTTTCTGCTATTTCCATTCTTATTTGAGAATAAATGTCATTTGATGGGTGGATGCCTTGTGGTTTGGCATAAAATACATTACTATTTTGTTATGTTATAACATCTCATAAATAAGGAGTTTGCATGAAGGCAAATATTCACCCAGATTATCGAACCGTTATTTTTCACGACACGAGCGAAGATACGTATTTTCTTATTGGTTCTACGCTTCAAACATCTCAAACCATGGTGTGGAAAGATGGCATTGAATACCCTTACCAGACGATAGACGTTTCGTCGGCATCTCACCCTTTTTATACTGGTAAACAACGTTCTGCTGAGTTGGAAGGAAGAGTGCATAACTTTAAACGCCGTTTTGGTTCTCGTAGTGCAAAAAGGAGCAGCAAATGAATGTGCTTTCATCATTAAAGTCAGCGAAGATTCGTCATAAAGATTGTAAGGTTGTTAAGCGTCGAGGGCGTGTTTTTGTGATTTGTAAATCAAATCCTAAATTTAAAGCCGTGCAAGGTAGAGGCGGTAAGAAGAAGTAAAACGCTTTTTTGTAAGGCGCTAAACGAAAAAAGCCACTTCAATTGAAGTGGCTTTTTTGTTCTTTATCTAAAGCATTAAAGCTGGATGCTTACTGTCTCACCATCAATGGTAAGTTCTAGTGTATTGCCAACCAGTTTGTGAGCTACTTCTGTTTTCGCTTGCCCCGCTTTACTTGGCACCAACAAAGTAAGAATGTTGTGCTCTTTCTTCGCTTTGAACTTCGCTTCCACATGACGGTGAATTTCCATGTCTTTGTATTCCGCTGGGTCCACTTCGCCGAAGCCTTCTACGTTTTCAATAGACAAGAGGTCGTCTTTGCAATCGTTGATGAAGGAAACGTCAAGAACGGCTTTTTCACCGACAATTTTGAACGCATCGCTGCCCGTTTCTGTGCCGAAAGTCGTGTGCAGCAACCAAGTCAAATCTTGTTCTGTTTTCAAGGTTGCTGTGTCGCGCATTACGAACACTTTGCCTTTGGCGAACCAGATTTTACGCTTGTAGCTTTCTAGGTCTGGGTTGTGGAATTGGTAAGACGTGGATGCATCACCTTCTACAAACAATACTTCAGATTCTGTATCGTAGTCGCTGATTTTACCGCCAGCTTCGATACAGTAACGATCTTGGTGTACGCCTTCGAATTTCGTTGTGGTGTTTTCTGCGTACTGACCTTTGCCGTCAAATAACGGTAGATTTTTCGAGAAAGTACGACGACGCCATTTGATGTGCATGTCGACACCAAAACCACCGTAGTAACCTGTAATCGCTGCAAGCGTTTCACCAAAAGCGTGTAGCGTGTAAGCGTTTTGGTCACCATGTGAATGGCTGATAGAACCAAACGGGCTACATTTGTAAACCATGTGAATGTGCTCGTCACGGTTTGTCATGTTGCTGTGGAACGCCGCCCAACCTGTGATTGGGAACACTTTCAGTAGTGGCGCGTTAGATGGCGCAACTTCTTCCATGTCATTCCATAGGTAATCGAAACGAAGGTCGTCGTAACCAAAATCCCACCAACCGAAGTTGTAGAATTTCGTGTGCGCTTCCGTGTCACGGGCTTTCAATTGGTTGTAGTACCAAATGTATTCTGGCTTGTTGTTTACACCGGCAAAGTGCTTGATGTTGTAAGCCAGTTTCAAGCCTGGGAAATCCCCGATGCTTGATTGGTCACAGAAGCTGGCGCGCTTAGAGTGAACAGGCATGCAGTAAAGTGGGAAGTCGCCTGTGTTTTTGTAGAATTCTTTGTTGAACATGTTGATAGATGTGTAGCTTTTCAACAGGTCAAAGGATTCACCAAGGAACGCCATTTGCGTGTTCCAGTAATCTGGACCTTCTGCCCATGCGCCGTCTTTTCCGCCCCAAGGTGGATAATGTACTGAATAGTATTCAATACCGTATTCAATGTATTCGCGTGCTTTCGGGTATTCATTGTAAAGGGCGATACACGTTGGAATCACGGCCGAGCTGATACTGCGAACACCGTGGCTGTTTAGTGGGTTTGCTAGTAGATCAACCGTTACTTTTAGGTGATGCATGATTTCTTCTAGGCGAACAATCAAGGCGTCACGGATTTGCGTGCGTTCTGCTTCGGTGAAATAAGCGTGTAGCCAATCGTAACCCCAAGCCATGGCCGCAATCACACGGAACGCGGCTTCGTCGTTGTAACCACGAGACGTCACACCTTCAGGATCGTAAGTGGAAAGCTGTAGAGTCCATGCTTTTGCTTTGGCAATGATGGCTTCGTCTTCTAACACAACGCCCGCGATGGAAAGGTTACGCGTTGCGTTGAATGCTTCTTGGCAACTCACGTACATTTGACGCCAGTAAGGACGCCATAAAGAGGCTTTACCAACGGTTTCTTCTGGATACGCTTGTGGCTCTGCGTAAGGTGTTGTTTCTAAGAACTTATTCGTTGAGTTGTTCATGAACGCATCGAACTTGCAGTAAGACGCGTCTTTTTTCAGGTTAGCGCGGAAACCATCAAGGTCTTTGGCTTGAACCAATAGGCGAGGGTGCTCAACGCTTAAGTTATCTAGGAAAGAAAGATCAAAGTCTTTTTCTTCTACTTTGATTGGCATCACATCAACAAGGTTACCTGCTGATTTATCGTTTTCTAATTTGATCGCTTTAATGGCGTCAAACGATTTAGTGTCAGACATTTACATCTCCATTTATAAATAATTTATTCTTTTTGGAACAAAGAGCAGGGCGTGTTTGCTCGCTTTTTATTCGTTGCTCATACTGAATGACATCAGTGTAATAAATCTTGATTCGCACAGTTTTGCGAAAGGTCACCTTTCATCGCATTAATCAAATTTTCGATGGCGAGGTTGATCATTTTTAGCCGAGTTTCTGCCGTTGCTGAGCCAATGTGTGGAAACAATACCGCGTTATCCAATGTGCAAAGCGGTGAATCTTCAGGTAAAGGTTCCACTTCAAATACGTCGAGACCTGCCGCGCGAATCGTGCCTTGCGTTAATGCGTCGATCAGAGCGTTTTCGTCGATGACTTTACCGCGAGAGCCATTAATGAAAATGGCGCTTGGCTTCATCATGGCAAATTCTCGCGCGCCAATCAGTTTCTCTGTTTCTGGTGTGAGCGGCGTCATCACACAAACGAAATCCGAGGTCTTAAGCAAAGCGTCCATGTCCATATACGTGGCGTTGAAGTCTTGTTCGACATTCGGCTTTTGGCTGCGATTACTGTATTGAATCTTCATGTCGAAACCAAAGTGCGCACGTTTAGCAATGGCATAACCAATGCGACCCATGCCAATGATGCCCAAGGTTTTGCCATGCACATCCGTGCCAAACTGACTTTCGCCAATATTGCTTTTCCAACGGCCTTCACACACCAAGTTCGCCATTTCTACTGCGCGTCGTGCTGTGCACATAATGAGCGTGAAAATCGTATCGGCTGTGGTGTCGTTGAGCACGTTTGGCGTGTGCATCATAGGAATATTTCGCTGCGCAAGATAAGCAAGATCGTATTGATCTGTGCCAACCGACATGGTCGACGCGACTTTTAGTTTTTTGGCCGTGTCCAATAATTCCGCTGGCATTGGAATACTGGCACCAATTAAGCCTTCCGCTTCAGTTAGCGCTGACAAAAAAGCCGCTCGATTTGAGTCGTCTATTGTTTCGAAATAGCGGACATCAAAGTGCGCTTGCAATAACGCAAGCGACGCTTGAGGGACTTTTTTGTAGAGAAGAACGTTAGGCTTCATTGGTTGTTAACCGTCTTAACGATTACGCGTTTTCAAGTTCTGTTAACACAGCGCGTGTTGGCAAACCTTCACTGTCGCCGCGAACTTGAACCGCACGAGAACCGAATAGGTTGCCACGTTTCGCCGCTTCAGCAACGGTTTTTCCATCCAACAAGGCAGAGATAACACCAGTTGCGAAGCTGTCGCCAGCGCCAACAGTGTCGACTACTTTCTCTACTTTGAAGCCTGCCACTGTGCCAGACTCGCCTTCAGCGGTTTTGTAGTAAGCGCCTTCTGCACCTAATTTAACAATGACGGTTTTCGCGCCGTTTTTCAGGTAGAAATCGGCAATCTCTTCAGGGTCTTCTGTACCAACGAGAATTTTACCTTCTTCTACGCCCGGTAGAACGATGTCGCTGGCGAAGGCCAATTCGTTAATAGTTTTGATCATTTCTTCTTTGCTGTCCCACAAGGTCGGACGCAAGTTGGTGTCAAACGTCACGCTGCAACCTTGAGCTTTCGCGAACGTTAGCGCTTGCTGAATAGCCGCACGCATGGAGCTAGAAACCGCTGCCGCAACGCCTGTTAGGTGCAAGTGTGTGCCCGCTTTGAACAAGCTCGCATCAATGTCATTGGCGTTTAAAGTAGACGCAGCTGAGTTACGACGGAAGTATTCTACTTTTGGATCGCTGCCGTCTGTTTGCGTGTTTTTCATCATGAAGCCAGTCGGTGCTTCAGAGGTTTCAGAAATAGAATTTGTCAGGATGTTTTCTTTGGCGATGGCTTTGCGAATGAATTCACCAAGGCAGTCTTTACCGACTTTACTGACGTAGTTTGATTCGAAGCCAAGGCGCGCCATACCGATTGCCACGTTTACTTCAGCGCCTGCTAGGAAGCGGCTGAATTCTTCAACGTCTGCAAGGTTGCCCGGTGTTTTAGCAACAAACAACCCCATGGCTTCGCCAAGGGTTACGAAAGAGTGAGCTTGATTGGTTGGCATCATAGTTCTATTCCTGCTTTTATTGTTTTTGGCCCAAGAGCCGAATCGTTAATGGAGTCTTTATATGGCTCTGACAATATCATGGAATCGGTTCCAAGAGAAGTATTTGCCATTAATATCTGTGGTTCTTCGGTCGCTAAATCATCGTTAAAAACCAGTTTAAACGGTGATTATGACGCTATTATGTTGAATTACGAACGATGAGTGTCGCAGATAGTTGAATGTTTTGCGGTGCGTCAGTATCGCCTTTAATTCTGGCTAATAATCGCTCACAGGTGGTTTGCCCAATTTCTTTTGTCGGTTGTCGCATGACGGTGATTCCGCCATCGAATAATTGCGCCCATTCAGGGTCATCAATACCGATTAATCCGATGTCTTCGTTGGCTTTTAAACCAAGCTGTTTCAAGGCTTTTGCGGCATTCATGGTCGCCACGCCATTGGTGGTGAAAACCGCTGTTTTTCGGTTTGGATTTGCTTTTAGAAATTGGCTAATGGAAGACGCGACAAAGGATTCGCTGAGTTTGTCGGCTTCCACTAAATCAAATGACATATTCGAATGTTGTTCCGTGAAGGCCTTAATGGCTTCAACACGAACACGTCGAGGCTTCACTTGAGTGGATTCGGTAATCACCAAAATAGCGTCATAAGATTGGGAAAGTAGATGTTCACAAGCGGTTGTTGCGGCCGCTTCGTTATCAAGGCCAACGGAATCCACACCAAGGGAGTTATTAATGCGGTCAACTAAGACGAGAGGACAGGTTAGCTTTTTTAATATCTCAGTTTGCTTCGGTGTCATTTGTGCCGTGTTGACGATGATGCCGTCGACACGATAATTTTCCAATAATGCCAAGTAATTGTCTTGTAAGTCTTTTTCGTTATCTGTGTTACACACCATCAACATGTAACCTTCACGATGGCAAACTTGTTCAATGCCTTGTAACACGTCGATAGAGTAAGGGTTGGTAACATCGGCAAATAACAATCCGATGAGTTTGGATTCGCCCGCGCGCAACATACGAGCCGAATGATTTGGACGATAATCCAATTGCTCGATAGCGTCTGCGATTTTTTCTTGAAGCGTGTCAGAAAGCTTGTCCATTTCGCCATTTAGATAACGAGAGACACTGGTTTTACCAACTTTTGCGTACTTGGCCACATCTGAAATTGTCGTGAAAGTTTTGTTGTTTTTGTTATTTAAAGCGTTATCGTCTGACAAAATGCGGTCTCAGTGTGTGTTCAAAAAAAAGAAATGAATCCATAGAAAAGTATCTGTAGATGTTGTGGGTACTTTAAACTATGACCCCAGTGCGGTGCAATTGTGTAACCAAGTCAGGCGAGAATCATGCGTGTGTTTTTTATCTCCTAGGTGAATTCTCACGGTATTGATGGCTGTAGAACCGTCGATCCGTTATGATGCGCGCACTTTTAAGAAATAAGTGCGCTTATTTCTTCTCTTCCAAAATTTAGGTTCCCGATGAAAAAAACATTTACATTATCTCACCCAAAAATTGCTTACCCTCGTTTGATAGAAGCCACTAAAGGCGAAGTGAAAAAATACTTAAAACGAGAGCGTAATAAATCCTTGCCAAGTTATGCTGATTTTTGGGGATTTGATTGTAAATTTGGTCAAAGTGAAGACAGCGCGGAAGTGATCCATGTTGCGCAGATTAATGAAAAAATCAGTTTTGCAGAAAGCCAAGAATGGACTCAGTTTTATTTAGAAATATTGGCTAAGCCAGAACAACGAGTAAAGCGTGAAGTGCTCGACGTCGACACAGACGATGAAGACGCAGATTTTCATCGAGGCGCTGACGAAGAAGGCTAAGGCACTTTTTGGCGTTTGTTTTATTCGTTTTGCGAGAGGGTTTTCTGATCGTAAAACGAATAGGTTTGGGTTATTGATAGCCTTGGGCTTGCAGCGCGAACAAGTGAGCATATTGCCCTTTTTGAGCAAGTAATGCGTCATGGGTTCCTCGCTCTTTTATTTCACCATGTTCCATCACCACAATTTCATGAGCCAGGCGAACGGTCGAAAAGCGATGGGAAATGAGAATCGCCATTTTTGATTTTGTTTGTTCTTGAAAATGCTGGAAGATGTTTGCTTCCGCTTGCGCATCCATGGCAGACGTCGGTTCATCTAAGACCAAAATATCGGCGCTTTCTCGCATGAAAGCACGAGCCAAGGCGATTTTTTGCCATTGTCCGCCAGACAATTCTTGTCCTCCTTTAAACCAACGACCCAGTTGCGTGTTGTAACTGTTTTCCAGTTGATCGATAAAGTCGGTTGCTTTTCCAAGCTCGGCGGCTTTTTGCCAACCTTCTTCATCGTAAAATCTGTCATTATCGCCCGCGCCGATGTTTTCGCCGACGATAAATTGATAACGCACAAAGTCTTGAAAAATAACGCCGATGCGCTTGAGTAAAGCCGTTTCATCCCATTCTAATAAATCCAAACCATCCAACAAAATGCGACCTTGAGTTGGGTTATAAAGGCGAGTGAGCAATTTAATGAGGGTGGTTTTACCAGAGCCATTTTCACCCACAATGGCGAGACTTTGGCCAGGGCGAATGTGAAGTGACACATTGGACAGCGCGGGTCTTTCGCTGCCAGGATATTGGAAAAAAACGCCTTCGAAGCGAATGCCATCTTGCGGCTTTGGGCCTGCTAATAATCCGGTCGTAGACGTTGTGGTTTCTTGCTCTAAATATTCATAAAGGTTCGATAAGTAGAGATTGTCTTCGTACATGCCGCTAATGGCGGTTAATGATGCGGAAACGGCGGCTTGCCCTTGTTTGAACAATAACAAATACATGGTCATTTGGCCGAGTGTTATCGCGCCAATAATGGTGTCACTGACAATCCAACCGTAAGCGCTGTAAAAGACCAGCGTGCTAATAACGCCTAACGCAAAACCCCAACTTTCACGGCGGAGAATGAGGCGCTTACTTTCGTTGAATAATTTTCGAAAAATAGCCGCATAACGTTGTAAGAAGCGATCGCCTAATTGGTATAAGCGAACCTCTTTTATGTTGTCTTCCCGTGCCAGTAAGGTTTCCAAATAATTTTGCTGTCTGACTTCTGGTGAACGCCAGCGGAACATCAAAAAGGCATCGCCAGAAAACTTGGCTTCCGCAATGAAAGCAGGCAAAGCGCCGCAGATTAACAAGGCCAATGCCCAAGGCGAGAAGTGCCAAAGTAAAACGGCAAAGCTAGAGAGTGCGATGGCGTTTTGTAGCAAGGCGAAGGTTTTGTTTACCAACGCAAGCGGTCGGCTGGAGGCTTCGCGGCGAGCGCGAACCAGTTTGTCGTAAAACTCAGAGTCTTCGAAATGAGAAAGCGTCAAACTCTGTGCCTTCTCTAAGATAAGCATGTTTACTTTCTGGCCAAGTAATCCTTGTAGAATTGCTTGTTGAGCGGTTAAGGCCCGTTGTGCCGCGGCGATGATGAGTACCAACATGCCTTCAATCAAGACGTAATTTAACGCGGTTTGATAATGCAGCACTTGGTCTTGCTTGTAAGAATCCATTGCGGCAACAACCGCATCGACAATGAGCTGCCCAACGTACGCCATTGCCGCAGGTAAAATGCCTGCAATTAAGGTCGCAATCGCTAAGCCAATGGTTAACGCCGGAGAGGTTTGCCACACCAATTCAATCGCACGGCGACTGTAACGAAACACGCCTAACATGTTTTTATCTAAAGAGTTTTTTGGCGCAGCAACGGGTTTCATTGAGTGATCCTAGAGAGGTTATTTGTTCAAAGCAGTAGCGTCATTAAGTATACGACAGTGACCTATTATTAGTCTGCTTTAAAACAAACAATGCGGCATTAAGCCGCATTGCTTTCCAGTGCATCATTTGTTTCAGGATCTGCTATTAGGTCTTCGTCTAGTAAGACAGTTTTTTCTTCCTCTTCATAGATTTGGTCTTCGTCTGTTTCTATGACGAGATCAGGGAGGGGCTTTCTTGGTGCGGCATCGGCGAGCTCTAATTGAGGGCTTTCATCCGTCGCTTCCACAGGTTTTTTGGCTTTGGCTTGGTTTTTCTTTCTTGGGTTAAGGGCTGTGAGTAAGGCGTCTTTGTTCTCTGCAAGATACATAGACAAAGCTTCTTTTTGTTGCTCGTCACCTGCTAAGTCGGTTTGATTTAAAATGGCGTGCAAGGCTTCCGCTGTATCGAGTAATTTGTCGTATGCATCGGCTTCTGCTTTTGTGATAAAAGTCATTTTCTCGACTCCATTGCGTTCTACAATATATTTAATAACAACAGGCATAATCCACCTCATGAATAATTTTACTGTATGTTTATACAGTAAAAAATTTACTCTTGTCTAGTGCTTTTATTTGTTGATAGAGAGAATGATTGGTAAAGTGGCGCCCTAAATGAAGGAAACTGTTTGCTATGCCATTTGATTTATCCCAATTCGATTTCTCCATTATTACTGACTACATTGAAGTTGTCCTGACCATTGGGTGGTTTCTATTGTTTTACGTTTTTCGACGTTTAACAGAGAGAGCAATTCGTTTAGATCACAAAATAGAACAAGACAGAAAACGCCAACGCATAAACACAGCGGATAACCTATTTAACCTTCTACTTGTTGTTGGTGTGGTGCTGATTTGGTCGTCAGAGTTGCAAAATATCGCCATTTCGATTGCCGCGTTTATGGTGGCTTTGGTGATTGCAACCAAGGAGTTTATTTCTTGTATTGTGGGCGCTTTTTATCGCGCAAGCACGCGTCCTTACCAAGTAGGAGATTGGATTCGTATTGCCAATTATGAAGGCGAAGTGACAGACAGTGATTGGCTGTCTACCACTTTGTTTGAAGTCGATTTGAAAGGCGGAAGTTACGCTTATACTGGACGAACAACCGTTGTGCCGAACAGCGTATTGTTGCTTCATACGGTGCAAAACCTGAATTACATGCGTCGTTATGTGACTCACACTTTTTCCATTTCGCGCCAGTTGGATGACGTGAATTTATTTGAAATCAAAGACGAAATACTGGAAAAGTTAAAAGAGTACAGTGAGCATTTTCATGAAGTGGCCATTCGCTACAACAGCCTGATCGAGAAACGCTTGGACATCAATATTTCTGGTCCAGAACCTCGCGTGAGAATTTCAACCACACCAGAAGGGTATAATACGTTTACTGTGTCTTTGTTTTGTCCTACAGAAGAAGCGGTGGAAATAGAGCAAAAAGTCACCGAAGACTTTATGAGAATTTGGTACGAAAAACGCGACACAAATTTACGTGATTTGAGAGTAACCTCATGAATCTAAAACACTTTGTCAGGTTATTATGTCTTGTGCCGGTGTTGTTACTCCTGTCTGGCTGTAACAGTTATTTGGTCACGGAAGACGAAGTGAACGAAGCGGTCGCTAAAGAGCTCGCGAAGTCGGAACATAATCGTATGCTACTGAACCTAGAAGGTGGCAATACGTTAACCCTCGATATACTCGTTACCGAAGCTGACATTGATTTTACAGAGCGTGATGGCGGCTTGGTTCTGGTGGATTTGGTAAGTGATTTGGAAGGCACTTTAACCGCATTCGGGCAAAGTTTTAGTTTAACGACGGTGATTAATCCTTCTTTCGAGTCAGGTGTTCGCATTGAAGAGAATCGAGTCTATTTAGTCGCACCACGAATCACGAAAATTGGTATTCAAGGCGCAAGCTTCGGCGAGCAAATGTTACGCTCAACACTCAGCAGCGTTCATGATGATTTAGAGCGTTCTTTGGTCGATTATTTTGATGAACATCCGATTTATGTGTTGGATAATTCGCCATTTGAAAAATCCACTTCGTCTTTAGTGAAAGACATCATCATTCAAGAAAACGCTCTGAAACTGACTCTTTTCTAGGCATTTCCTACTTTCATGTCGCTAGATAACTTTTCTCTTGGCTCTTATAATACCGTGCTACAGTGAGCGACGACGCTCTATCATTGAATATTTAAAGGATAAAACATGCCTATTGCAGACAACCAAGTTGTTCAATTTCACTACACATTACGCCATGGAGAAGACTTGCTTGAAACGTCTGCAGGTGGCGATCCAGCGGCTTACCTTCATGGACACAGCAACATCGTTCCGGGTCTTGAAAAAGAAATGGAAGGCAAAGAAGTCGGTGCAGAATTCGAAGTCACCGTTGCTTGTGCTGATGCGTATGGTGAGCGCCATGAAGACCGTACGCAGCAAATGCCTATGAAACACCTTCAAGGTGCAAAACGTTGGAAGCCTGGCATGGTTGCCATGGTTCAAACGGATAAAGGCATGCGCCAAGTGACTATTATTAAGGCGGGCTTGAAACACGCAACCGTCGATTTGAATCACCCTTTGTCTGGCAAAGACTTAACGTTCAACATTGAAATTGTCGACACACGTGAAGCAACGAACGATGAAATTGCCCACGGTCACGCCCATGGCGTTGGTGGACATCACCACTAAGTCATAAACGACGCAAAGGATTAGCGAGACTCTGTTAATTTATAAAGCGTATTTATCGGTGAATCAAAAAGCCCCAGTCATGACCTTCGTGACTGGGGCTTTTTGATTCACATCAGTTAGAAATGTAAATATTCAAAAATTAATAAGAATCGTTATCAACTAACTTGACAGAATGCAGGTTTGCGCACATATTGATAATAGTTATCATTTATATCTCTGAAGGAGAAAAACAATGACCCGCTATTTGGTGCCATTCTCAGTGCTAGAACAAACTATTCAAGCCGGACAATGTGCCGACTCGCCAGAAGTGCTTTATCACTACCTGAAACTCACAGAAGATTATGCCGAACAGCTGAGTATCACCGATGCTGTGGCGCTTCATCAACGAGTGTTCAATGTGCTACTGCAAACGGTTTGCGATAAAAAGGTCGCTTTCCATTGGCGCCAAACGTGTCTCGATAAAATTTATTCCCCTTTAGCGAGAATGAAACGCCTAATTGTGACGTATCAGGATGCACGCGCCTATTTCAAAATGGAGCATGATCTACGCACATTGAGTCATCATTTCTTAACAACCGTAAAATAATAAGGCACTGATTAATAATGAAGATGCGTATTGAAAAAGACAGTATGGGTGAATTAGAAGTATCTGAAAATGCGCTTTACGGTGCCCAAACTCAACGAGCGATCAATAACTTCCCTGTTAGTGATGAAAGGATGCCGGAAGCTTTCATTCGCTCTCTCATTCTGATTAAAGCGGCGGCGGCACGAGCCAATCAAAATTTGGAATGCATTACACCTGAGCAATCGGCGGCTATTCAAAATGCTTGTGATGATTTGTTAAATGATAAAAATTTAATGCAACATTTCCCCGTTGATGTGTATCAGACTGGTTCTGGCACCAGTTCAAACATGAATGCCAATGAAGTCATTGCCACCTTAGCAACGAAATATCATGATTTGAACATTAACCCTAACGACCATGTGAATTATGGCCAAAGCAGTAATGACGTTATTCCAAGTGCGATACACGTAAGTGCAACGCTAGAGTTGGCTGGCCATTTGTTGCCTGCTCTAGAACATTTAAAAAGTACGATTATCAATAAAGGCAAGGCACTCGCGGGCTACACGAAAACAGGGCGAACCCATTTAATGGACGCCATGCCAGTTCGTTTGGATCAAACCTTCCACGCTTGGGCCGCTCAATTACAAGACAATATTGATAACCTGACATACATACAAAGTAAAACCATGCAATTGGCGCAAGGTGGAACTGCTGTTGGAACGGGCATCAATGCGCACCCTAAGTTTGCGGCGTTATTTGCCGAAGAGTTGTCGACGCTAACGAAGGTGAAATTTGTGCCGGGCAGTAACTTTTTCGCATTGATCGGTTCACAAGATACGGCGGTTGCCTTGTCTGGACAATTAAAAGCGGTGGCTGTGACTTACATGAAAATCGCCAATGATTTGCGTTGGATGAATTCTGGGCCATTAGCGGGGTTGGGAGAAATCACCTTACAAGCATTGCAGCCAGGTTCTTCTATCATGCCAGGTAAAGTGAACCCTGTGATACCAGAAGCAACGGCGATGGTTGCGGCGCAAGTCATCGGCAATGACGCCGCGATTACGATTGGCGGTCAATCAGGTAACTTTGAATTGAATGTCATGCTGCCAATGATTGCCAAAAATTTATTAGACAGCATTAAACTGTTGGCAAACAGTGGGCAATTGCTGGCGGACAGTGCGATCGAGACCTTGTCCGTGAATGAAGCAAAACTGAATGAAGCGTTGCATCGTAATCCAATTTTGGTGACGGCGCTGAATCCGATCATTGGCTACGCGAAAGCGGCAGAGATTGCGAAAAAAGCATATAAAGAGGGTCGCCCTGTTGTGGATGTGGCGGAAGAAGAAACTGAGTTGTCTCGTGATGAACTTCTTAGTTTGCTTGATCCTGCGAAATTAACACACGGTGGTTTGTAATAAAAAGATTTCAGAGTTTGGATGTTCCCTTTCCAAGTTGTGAGATAAGCCAGCTTTTAGCTGGCTTTTTTACGGCTGTTATATTGATTCAAGGGCTTTATTCACAGCGGATTCAGCGTGGATGTAAGTAGTATCGAATAAAGGCACAGACACGTGTTCTTGCTGTAATAACAACGTAATTTCAGTACAACCCTCTATCACAGCATTAGCGCCGGAAGCTTGTAGACGGTTGACGATATCAACATATATTTTTCTTGATTCTGGAAGAATTTTCCCTAGACATAACTCTTCGTAAATAATTCTGTGTATCTCGTCGCGATCTGCTTTTGGTGGCGTGATGACTTCTAATTCATAGAAAGCTTCAAGGCGTTTGGTGTAGAAGTCGTCTTCCATAGAATAGCGAGTACCGATAAAGCCAACCTTTTGATGCTTGTGTTCTTTGAGTTTTTTCCCTGTGGCGTCAGCGATATGCAGTAATGGAACCTTAACCGCATCTTGAATAACATTCGCGACCTTGTGCATGGTATTTGTCGCGATGAGAATAAAATCTACCTGAGCGAGTTCTAAACGTTTCGCTTCTTCGGCAAGCATCTTGCCTAATAATGTCCAATCCCCTTGATGTTGTAAGCGCTCAATTTCAGCAAAGTCGACACTGGATAGCACCACTTTAGCTGAGTGCAATCCGCCAAGGCGCTCCTTAACCAGTTCATTGATGGTTTTGTAATACAGTACAGATGATTCCCAGCTCATTCCGCCAATAATTCCAATGGTTTTCATTGTCTAGCCTCTTTATTTCGCGTGATGGAGTCTCTTTATCTCAAGTGATGGATAGTAATTAAAAGCAGTCTATCCTTCTTTGGCTAATAAAAGAATGTACAGATGAAAGGAAAAAGACAGTCCAATTGTCATGGGTAATTGTTATTTGTATGAGTGGTAGGGCGATAAAATCGCTATAGAAGTTTGCTCATAAACACGCTGTACTGATCGAGCTGATAATCAGAGAAAGGACCGCATTCTTCAAAGCCATGTTTGGCGTAGAGTTTGCGAGCGGGCGCAAAGAAGTCTTGTGTGCCTGTTTCTAAACTGACTTTTTTAATGTCTTGTTGTTTGGCTGCTTCTAATATGTGTTTGAGTAATGTGGAAGCAACGCCTTTGCCGCGAGCCGCCTCGGTTGTGCGCATGGATTTGATTTCCGCTTCTTGCTCGTCCAATGCTTTTAGCGCGCCGCAGCCGAGTAATTGAGCACCTTCCCAAATTGTCCAAAAAGTAATGTTAGGTTGTTGAAGCTCACTTAGATCAAGGGCATGAACACTTTCTTCTGGAGACGTGGCGTACATGTCATCGAGATGTTCTGTTAAGAGTTGTTTGATTTCTGGTCCAGTTAAATCATCGATGCGAATGTTCATCTTATCTTCCTTTATTTAATCATCAAATATTCAGTCATCAAATCGAATGCGTACTTTAGGTTCATCCGCTTTCTTTTGTGTTGGCTCTCTTAATGGGTCAACCAGCTTTTCGAGTCCATTGATTTTGATCTCCAATGCCAATTGCAACCATTGTCCTAAATTGCCATTTGGCCAACCTTCATGGGCAAACCACAGCAAATAAGCTTCTGGTAAATCGATCAAAACACGGCCGCTGTATTTTCCGAAAGGCATGGTCTGACGGGCAACTTGGATGAGGTCTTCTTGGGAAAACATAGTACTCACTTAATCATTAATATGCCTTGTATTTAAACATAAAACGCATAAAAAACCGCCTCCTACTTTTTGATAGGAGACGGTTGTTTATGATTTCAACAGGCTATTTTAAGCCCAGAATTGGCGTAGCCTTGGCGCAACCAAACCTGTGATCGCATCCAGAACCAATACCGCTACGATGGTAGCAGCACCCAATGGAAAGAAAAGCGAAATAGGCAATAAGAACCAAACTGCGTGTTTCCAACGAGCGAGGTTGTTTGGCATTGGCGGTGGAGACAAGGCAAAACGTGCGCTAGGGCGGCGTTTCCACCACATTACGACACCTGAAACACACAAGGTAATCACAGACAAAGCAAAAATCGTTGAGGCGATTAAATTCCAAAGCCCGAAAAGTCCCATGTGAAGCGCAATGCCAGCCGCCATGGATTTAGCAAACCAGTTGTAATCCATGAAACCCACATCGGCTAAAACAGAGCCAGAATAACGATCAAAGTGAACGGTTCTATCGTCCCATGCATTTTCGATGTCTTTGCTCATCGTGCTGGCAGAAGCGGTAAACACGCCGACTTCATTTTTAGGGAAGCTGACTTGGAACTGAGTGAAGCCCATTTCTTTTGCGTCTTTTACAACGCGATCAAGTGTGATGCTGACCGCGCCATGTGACGTGGATTCAGGCAGCGGTGCTTGCTCAAGAGCCCAAGGTATTTCTTTTAGACCTTCTATGTTTAAGTCTTCGTGAGTCAATGTGGAAGAAACGCTAGAAGCGCTTTTCTCCATTGGAAAAGTGCTCCATGCTTGAGTGAGTTTTCCACCCCAAACAGTTGCCCAAGCCAAACCAGAAACACAGAAAAAGAGCAGAATAACAGCGGCCCAAACACCAATCACACTGTGAAGGTCTTTCCAAAAAGGGCGAGCGCCTTTTCTGCTGATTGTGGTTGCCGCTTTGATTTTCGATTCGCCTTTAGCAGGCCACCAAAGAAACACACCGGTCAATATAAGAAGAACCGTAAGACTGGCCGCAATCTCGATCAGCCTTTCACCTGTGTCTCCCGCCATGAAAGTGCCGTGCGTGCTTTCTGCCCAAACGCCTAATGCGCTGTTCATATCCAGATCGCCTAAAACTTCTCCTTTATAAGGATCAACAAATACTTGGCGAGTGCCGTCATCTGTTTTCACTTGAAAGCGAGTGGCTTCTTCTGGCGCAGCAGGTAAATAGAAACGTGCAATCGTGCTGCCAGCATAGGTTTGTTGTACCAGCTGATATTGTGCTTCATAAGAAATAGGTGTCTCAGAAATAGCCTCGACTTCATAGAGATCAAGGTTTTGAGCGCGTTCTATCAATGGCGCGTACAACATAACTAAGCCAGTAGTGGCCAGCATAATAAGAAAAGGCACTGCATAAAGACCGGCGAAAAAGTGCCAGCGCCAGACTGACAGATAAAAAGGTTTTGAACCAAACATATAATGATCCTTGTAGAGTTTGGACATAAGTAAACACTATGCCCGAACCTCAGTTAGGGCATTAAGTGAATTGTTTTAATAAATGAAATGATCTATGAAAGCTGGGCGGGCCTCTGGCTTGAGGCGAATAGGTGACAGTAATAGGTGCAAAATGCACGGTATCAATAATCGGCTGTAAAGCCTTTTCAAACTTGCTATCGGCGGCGAGAAAAAGTGCCGTATCAAAGGAATAATGAATACAAGGACAGCGTTCTGCTTCGTGATCTTCTGCGCTTAAATCCGTCAAAGTCACTTGTTCTGCGCTCATGTGGTGAGCGTGATGATCAGCTTGTTGGTGCACGCTGTGATGAGCCTGATGGTTTGAGTGATCTAGGTTCTGAGTGGTAGGAAAAAGCGTCGCGCTATCATGAATCATGACGCCTTTCGTTGCGCACAACATGACATAAACACCATTGAACACACCAATGTAATTTATGACGGGAACGACGGCGTAGGCGAGCCAGCAGACGAACAATAAATGGATGTGCTTTCGAATCATGAACGTATAACAACGGTTTATGTAAGGCGTTTATTGGCGGGGAAGATACATAGCGCTAAGAAAAAGAGCAAGATAATCCTCTAATTTTTAAAACAAACCTGTTTATTTTGTGTGAAAGGGGGAGTCGTCTTGAAAGCGTTGAATCAAGTAATCACAAATGCTTTGTAATTTGGGAGAAGCCTGACGAACCTTTGGGTAAACCAGCCACACACCGCTGTATGGATATTGATATTGAGGTAGCAAGGCAATCAGTTTGCCAGAGGCGAGATCGTCATTGACGTAATAATCTGGCAGTTGCGCAATGCCCATGCCTTTTCTCACTGCGTCTAATATGGCTTTGCCTGAATTACTGCGCCATTGGCTGTTGATTTTAACCTCTTTACGTTGTCCGTTCTGTTGAAACAACCAATGGCTGTTTGAGCCAATGAGGCATTTGTGTTTGTTTAATTCCGCCAGTGTGTGCGGCATTCCGTGCTGATCAACATAGTCTCGTGAGGCACAAAGATACTCGACACGATCACATAAACGTCGAGACAAATGGCTGGAATCTTTCATGGAACCCATACGAATTGCCAAATCGTAACCTTCTTCAATCAAGTCAACCGAGCGATTGGTTAGGTGAAAATCCAACTCTATCTTCGGATGTTCTAATAAAAAATCATTGATTAAAGGTGCAATATAGCGCTCGCCAAAAGTCGTCGCGCAGGTCACGGTGAATTTCCCCACTAAGGCTTGATTCAACGAAGAAATCGCTTCTTCGGCGCTGCTTAATGCTTCGGGCAAATCTCGACAGTGTTGATAATATAATTCGCCTGCGTCACTGAGACGAATGCGTCTTGTGGTTCGAAACAACAAGGTGGCGCCCAGCTCGCTTTCAAGCTGTGTGATTAAGCGGCTGATGTGAGAGGTGGAGGCGCTCAGTTGTGTTGCCGCAGCGGAAAAACTGCCTTGTCGGACAACCTCAACAAAGGCTGCCATGGCTTCCCAATTTTTCATTTTGACCTGCTAAAAAGATGGAAGAGTATTGTTATATTATAACTAAAATAAGTGTTTTTAAAATGATTGTTGCAGTATGGCAACAATCATTTTCTGAAATAGCTATTATCGCGCTCATTTTTTAGGACTAAGCTCTGTGTTATTGGTAATTAAAAACACACACTTTGGAGAACACTATGAAATGTAAAGCCGCTGTCGCTTGGGGTCCAGGCCAACCACTTAAAATCGAAGAAGTTGACGTACAAGATCCGCAAGCAGGTGAAGTCTTGGTTCGCATGGTGGCAACGGGCGTTTGTCACACAGACGCCTTTACCTTATCGGGTGAAGATCCAGAAGGCATTTTCCCAGCTATTCTTGGTCACGAAGGCGCGGGCATTGTTGAAGCCATCGGCGAAGGCGTCACGTCTTTAAAAGTGGGCGATCACGTTATTCCGCTTTACACCGCAGAATGTGGCGAGTGTAAATTCTGTAAGTCAGGCAAAACCAACTTGTGCCAAGCGGTTCGTGAAACCCAAGGCAAAGGCGTTATGCCTGATGGAACAAGCCGTTTCAGCATTAACGGCGAGCCAATTTACCACTACATGGGCACCTCTACATTCGCGGAATACAGCGTGGTAGCGGAAGTGTCTTTGGCGAAAATTCACGTAGACGCGCCATTGGAAAAAGTCTGCTTGCTCGGTTGCGGTATCACCACGGGCATTGGCGCAGTATTGAACACAGCGAAAGTAGAAGAAGGCGCAACCGTTGCTGTTTTTGGTTTGGGCGGCATTGGTTTGTCGGTTATCCAAGGCGCACGCATGGCAGGCGCAGGTCGTATTATCGCCATCGACATCAACGAAGCGAAATTCGAAATGGCGAAGCAATTCGGCGCGACAGACTGCATCAACCCGAAAAAATTCGACGCGCCAATTCAGCAAGTGGTTGTCGACATGACAGACGGCGGCGTAGATTACTCGTTCGAATGTATCGGCAACGTCGACCTTATGCGTTCAGCGCTTGAGTGTTGCCACAAAGGTTGGGGCGAATCCATCATCATCGGTGTAGCGGGCGCAGGCCAAGAAATCTCCACTCGTCCATTCCAATTAGTGACTGGTCGAGTCTGGAAAGGTTCGGCATTTGGTGGCGTAAAAGGCCGCAGCCAATTACCGGGTTACGTGGAAGACTACATGAATGGCAAAATCGAAATCGATCCATTCGTGACTCACACAATGGGCTTGGAAGACATCAACAAAGCGTTCGATTTGATGCACGAAGGGAAAAGTATTCGTACCGTGATCTTATTTGATCAATAGGGAGTAGGAAGATGGAATTACTGTCTAGCACAAAAAGTCATGGCGGTTGGGTGAAACGCTATCGCCATGAAAGCGCGTCGGTAAAAGGCGACATGACCTTTGCGATCTACTTGCCACCGCAAGCGGAAACACAAAGCGTGCCTGTGTTGTATTGGTTGTCTGGCTTAACTTGCACGGATGAAAACTTCATCCAAAAAGCTGGCGCGTTTCGTAAAGCGGCGGAGCTAGGTTTGGCGATCGTTTGCCCAGACACCAGCCCGCGTGGCACGGACTACCCGAATGAACACGAAAGTTACGACTTCGGCTCTGGTGCGGGCTTCTATGTGAACGCCACGGTTGCGCCATATTCGAATACCTATCGCATGTACGATTACGTGGTGAGCGAACTGCCAAGCTTGATCGAGGAAAACTTCCCCGTGACAGACAAACGTTCGATCACAGGCCATTCCATGGGCGGACATGGCGCCTTGATTTGTGCCTTGAAGAACCCAAGCAAATACCAGTCGGTTTCGGCCTTTGCGCCCATCGTCAACCCAACTAATTGCCCTTGGGGTGAAAAAGCCTTCACAGGTTACTTGGGTGAAGACAAAAGCACTTGGAACGAGTGGGACGCGACTTACTTAGTGGAAACAGCAGAAGAGCGTTTGCCTCTGCTTATCGACCAAGGCGAAGCCGACAACTTCCTAGTGGAACAGCTAAAGCCAGAAGCCTTAGAAGCCGCCTGTGAAAAAGTCGGACACCCGATCACGCTACGCCGCCAAGCGGGCTACGACCACAGCTACTTCTTCATCGCCAGCTTCATCGACGAGCATTTAGAACACCACTCTAAAGCCCTGAGTTAATCATCGCCTTAGAATCAAAAAAGCGAGCCATGGCTCGCTTTTTTATTGACTGATACTTACCTGATTGGTCTGAAGGGTCGAACCCCTTTTTGATCCTCATAACTTGCAACACTAAAGTCTTGATCAAAAAGGGCTTTGACCCTTTTGCTGCGACTCTTGGAAATTCCGCTCAATATCCATGCTCTTATGCAGAATGCGGACTATGACTATATGGTTATTAAGATTCTCGTAAAATATGGTGTGGCTTTCTAAACGGTGTTTTCTTAAACCCTCAACAATATAGTCACAAGCTACACCAGAGAAAGGACTTTCTGCTAGAAAGTGGAATGTTTCATCGAAGTTTTTTAGGTAGGTTCTTCGTTGCTTCGCGCCCCACGTTCTTTGTGTATAAGCTGCGATATTTTTTAAATCTGCTCATGCCGCTTTGGTGACAGAGAATGTACTCATTTACCAATCTCGTCATCAAGCTCTTTCATTAAACCATCGTAACTGTATTCTGCTGTGCCACTTGCACGGCCTTCTTCAATTAACGACCGTAAGGTTTCAAGCTTACGCTCTTCATCTTCTAGCTTCCTTAAACCTGCACGAACTACTTCGCTTGCAGAGCCGTATCGGCCAGTATTTATCTGCTTTGCAATAAATCCATCAAAGTGTTCGCCTAGAGTAATGCTTGTATTCTTAGCCATCTTTTGCCTCGTTTATACCAATATATACCTGATTTTGGTATAGAGTTCATGATAAGTCAAAATAACCAGAAGGACCTTTGGTTCTTTTGTCAAAGAACAAGATTAACTATAATCCAATTGTGAGCTACTTG
>CALLIL010000082.1 GCA_938009755.1 uncultured Marinomonas sp. | reverse complement strand
CTGGCGAGGAGGTAATATTTTTCACTTGTTGTAAAAATGAAATGTGAAACGCGGTATTTTTGTAATTGTTGTTGTTGATGGTGTTGGTGTTGGTGTTGGTGTTAAAGTTGCTGGTGTTGTTGTTGTTGGTGTTGTTGTTGTCATTATTTCTCATCCATTTGATTTAAGCGGTTTAGCATGTCTGAGAGGGAGTTTTCCCAGTTTGCTTGCTGTTCTTTTGATTGAGTTAGAATGCTTTGTAGGTCATTTTTTTCTTCGGTAAGCTCATAATTTTGCATTTCTAATTCAGAAACTCGTGTGCGTAACGAACTGATTTCTTCAACGGCTTCATTGATGCGGCGTTCTAGGTGATGTAGTAATTCGTTGTTCATGATTTTGTCCTGAAAAATGTAAAGCTTTTATGTTTGTTTACCAAGCAATAACAACATCTTGCTGTTGAATATTTAGTATGTGTGAATCTACGACAAGTTCACCAACAGAAAAATTGGGTTGCACTTGTTTAATTGTAACACTGATGTTCGCGTTGTTCAGCTGCGTCTGGGTTGCCTGTAGCTGGTTGTATACTTCATATCGACGGTAAACGTTAAATTTATCCCCTGGTTTTATGCCGGCTAAAGAGCCAGCTGAGATATTGATCATATTGCCTTCCGTTCGAAAAATGTTCGCAATAAAAGGCTGGCAACGTAATTGTTCACTGGTGTCCAAGGCGCTTTCTTTTAAAACTTGCTGGACGATACGTCCATAATGTATTGACCAAAATTTAGCGCTGCCAAACCCTACTCTTGCATAATCAGAGATATCCCAGTTGCCAATTTCACTGTATCTTCGCTCAAAAAGCAGGGCGCCACTGAAGCCGTCATAAATATATATATCGACCACAAAGTTTCTTTCTTTATCTATTTCTTCGTCAAGTAGGTCTTTTGAGTCTTTATCGTTTGGTGTTCTTAAATAGATTTCGCTGATGTCTCGTATCACGCCGCTAATGATATATTGCACGCCTAATTGTTCGCTAATTCGTGTGACGTTTGTGAGAGATCCGTCTACATTGGTCGAAGAAGGGGCGTTTATTAGATCTGGATAAATGGCAATGTTGGTGGCCGTTAGGGCCTTTATATAGCCATGTTTATTGATTTCATTTGCTAAGCTTTTTGGGAGTTCTCGAGAGATGTTGCTCAATTCTCCAAGGCGGGCTTGTTGAGGGGTTTGTAGTTCAAAGCCAGTTACACCGACGGTTTTTTTATAGTAGTTTGTGTGGCCTGTACTGCATTGCGAATCCGCCGTTACTTCGACGCGAGCCACTACACTTAAAATGCCATCATTTTGTCGCTCGGAAATGATTTTTGCTTCTTGTACTCGACCTGCACTGCGTATTTCTAATTGAGATTCAAGCTTTCCATTGCTTAGTCTGTCTTTAACATTGACCCTAGAGCCTGACTCTAAAACAGCTTGTTTGATTGCTTGTTGTGTTGCTCTGTAGCGTGCGTCATCAACATCGTCGTTGTAGATGATGGCCTCACCTACAACATCAACGGTTTTTGCGCTTAATGGGTAGGCTATTAAGCAAAAAAAAGTAGCAATGATGACGAAAAAATTCTTCAACATGTTAGTCGTCAATTAATCTATGCTGTAAAAATTGGTGGTTGGAGGAGAGCTTTCAACATTGATCGCGCGGTACCCCGGAGTAACTTGACAGCTAGGGTCTGTTGCAACGCCAGAGCTCACGCATTGACGGAAGTTTTCTTGCAGTGCCATTTCAACAACCGTTTCAAACGTGCCGTCTTCATGTTCTCGTTGAGAGACAACTTTGGCGCCAACAAGGTAAGCGTCAACATATGTTCGTAACTCATCATTTTGAATTACCATGTTGCTCAAGGTGCTTGAACCATCGATTTTTAAACCGTAGACACGTTCAGATAAATTACGGTAAGCGTCTAACATTGAGCTTCGCAATGTCATAATGCGAGCTTGAGATTTGGATAGTCGCTTATTTGTTGTTAGAGCGGCATAGCCTGTTGCAGTTACAATGACAGGTTCTTGTTTGATGACGGCGATTGTGTTGTTTACATTCGCTGCACCAGTTTGGACTTGTGTATTGTTTGGGTAGGTAATGTTATTTGGCGTGTTTGTGTTGCCGTAGTTGGTGCCAACAGTGTTGCCATTACATGGCGCCACAGAGGTACATGTGGTGCCAGTCGTTGTTGGAGTATTAAGGTTTTGGCAGCCTGCGAGTGTTATTGCACCTATGGCGATCAAAAGAAATCTTATTGGTTGTGTCATAGTGGTGCCCTTTTTATGAGTTCCTTACCTTAATGTCCAGATATATTGGTTAACGGGTTGTTAACTGTTCTTAGGTTATGCAGAGCATTACCTATATCTAGACATTGTATTAATGAATAATTTGCACAGTGAGTTTGTGATTTTAAAATTTATTAAGTGTAGTGGATAAAATGTAAACTATTTTACTCGCTAGCGTCCATGTCTGATGGCTTAAAAATGCATTTTTTCTTTGTTTTTTATACAAAAAACAAAGATTTTCTAAAAATAAGAGAATATTTAAAGAATCTTACGATGAAAAGTGTACAGGGAGAAGGTTTTTTACACTCAATAAAGGCGCAAGGTGTAAATGATGTGTTTGCTTAATGTATACTGTTTTTTTGTACAGTGTTTTATTTTATGTCTCATCAAGGTAGAAAAATTATCCATATTGATGCTGATTGCTTTTTTGCCGCAATAGAAATGAGAGACGATGAAAGCTTGCGAAACGTGCCTATGGCGATTGGTGGCTCCGTTGGTGGCAGAGGGGTTTTATCGACGGCGAATTATCCGGCGCGAGAATATGGTGTCCGATCGGCCATGCCCACAGCAATGGCCCTGCGTTTATGTCCGTCTTTAATTGTATTGCCTGGCAATATGGAAAAATATCGGCAGGCATCACAGCAGATGCATGCTATTTTTCGAGAGTTTACCGAAATTATCGAACCTTTATCATTGGATGAGGCTTATTTGGATGTTTCTGACGCTTCTCTGTGTCAAGGTAGTGCAACGCTCATCGCGGAAGAGATCCGCAAAAGAATATTTCATGAGGTTGGGATTACCGTTTCAGCTGGTGTCGCTACAAATAAGTTTATTGCGAAGGTCGCAAGTGACTGGAATAAGCCAGATGGCATCACCGTTATATCGCCAGATAAGCAATGGGAGTTTGTTTCTTCTATTCCAGTAAAGGCAATCTCTGGTGTGGGGAAAGTGGCACAAGAAAAGTTGTCATCTCTTAATATTTCTACTTGCTCGGATTTACAAAAAGCAGATTTTGCAAAATTGCAAAAAGCATTTGGCAGTATGGCGTTTCGTTTGTCCCAGTTTGCGCTGGGGATTGATCATCGTCCTGTGGTGGTGGAAAGGGAAAGAAAAAGTATTTCAGTTGAGCATACTTTCGCGACGGATCTTGAAAATCTTAGCGCTTGTAAGGCGGTTTTGCCTAAATTGTTGGCGGACTTAAAGAAGCGTATGTCTGGGCGGAACCTTGATGCTCGCTTGAGTAAATATTACTTAAAAATCAAATTTGACGATTTTAAGCAAACTACCGTGGAGCAAAAAATAACTAAGAGGCTTTCGGATGATGTTTTTGTGACTTTATTGACTCAAGCATATGAGCGTAAACGTCGTCCTGTGCGGCTTATTGGTGTTGGTTATCGATTGTCTTCACCTAAGTCTTTGCAGATGGATTTGCTGTTCGACGTCGAGTGATCAGGTGTCATGTGGTAGTCTACTGTGAATTGATTTTACTTGTTATTTGGAGAGTCACAATATGTCAGCGTTATTGCCCTTTGTCACGGTTGAAACGAATGAAAGCCCAGATTCAGCGATTATCTGGTTGCATGGTCTTGGGTCGGACGGTCATGATTTTGAATCTTTGGTTCCTTCTTTATCTTTAAGTCCTACTTTGTCTGTTCGCTTTATTTTCCCCCATGCGCCAAAACGTCCTGTTGCCGTAAATGGCGGTATGGAAATGCGAGCTTGGTACGATATTTATGAAATGACGCTTGAGCGAAAAGTCGATATGGGGAATATCGAAGAGTCTCGTTTGCAAGTGGAAGCCTTGATAGAAGATCAGATAAACAAAGGTATTGCCGCGAATCGCATTGTGTTGGCGGGCTTTTCTCAAGGTGGCGTGATTGCGTATCAAACGGCTTTTCAGACAAATCATAAGCTAGCAGGTGTTTTGGCTTTATCTACTTATTTAGCAAGTGGTGACGGTGTGCCACTTGCAGAAGACTGCCAGAATGGCGCCACTCCAATGATGATTCACCATGGCTCTCAAGATCCTATTGTTTCTCCTAGCCTAGGAATAAAAGCGAGAGATTTGCTAATTGAGAAAGGTTTTTCTGTTGATTACGAAGTTTACCCAATGCCTCATTCTGTTTGCCCTGAACAAGTGGTTGATATTTCGTCTTGGTTAAATGAAAGGTTGGCTTAGCGCGCTGGTTGCTAGTTTTTGAGGATATTATGTCGTTAGTTTTATTTTTTATATTTTTGGCTATTTCGTTGATCGTTATCTTGGTGTCGGTTTGGTTTATTCGTCATCAATTGGCACAAAATAAAGTGCGTCAAGAACGCTTGGCAGCAGGAGAGGAAAGATACGCAGAAGAAAGGCAGAAGCGTATTGATAGTATTAATGTTCTACTGAAGGCGTCTAATACTGATGAGTTAAGTTGGGTTGAAGCGAGCATTAGAATTAAGAATCTTTTGGATCAGTTGGGGATTGATCTATCGGCAGACGAGGATGTTTCGGCGTTTTATATTTTGACTGAAAATACAGCGCATATTCCAACACATGAGCAATGGAAAGATTTGCCAAAAGCCGCTAGGGTAAAGTTTCGTAACGAAATGGATTCCTATGAGCAGCAATACGCAGAGCATTTGTTGCGAGCGAGAGACGCATTAATGGCGTATAAATTTTAAAATAAATCTGTGCAGTGCTTTATGAATGCTGATTTTATGAATTATTCTTGTGCTTTGTTTGCATTTTTTAACAATGCTTTTTCTGTGTCTTGTGTAGGATGTTTTGGTTAAAGGCTAATGTGTTTATTTGTTATCCGAGTCTCTGTTAATGCTTTGGTAAATGATAGTATTCCTCCGCTTCAAACAGCATTGACACGTTGAATGCTTTAGTTGAAAAGAATCATTGATCAAATAGCAAAAACACACATTAAGGTTTAGGGGTTATGAAAGAAATACAGGCGTTTTTTGAAGAGGGTTCTGAATGGTTGCCTTTGATAATAGATGGTGCAACCAGTCTTGCCATTGGCTTGGTGATATTTTTTGTAGGCAAATTCATTGCGTCTAAAGTGGCGCAATGGTGTGAAAATCGCCTATTGAAGTCTTCCGTTGATAAGGCGGTTGCAGGTTTTGCTTCTAGTATTTTATATGCCTTGATGTTTGCTGGCGTTGTATTGATGGCGCTTGGTCAAGTGGGCGTTGAAACAACGTCCTTTATTGCGATTTTAGGTGCGGCTGGTTTAGCTGTTGGTCTGGCTTTACAAGGTTCGTTGTCTAACTTTGCGTCAGGTGTGTTGATTATCTTGTTGCGTCCATTCCGTTCTGGTGACTTCATTGATGCGGGCGGCCAAATGGGAACGGTTGATCGTATTGAGCTATTCCATACTTATTTAAGAACACCTGATAATCGCATTATTATTGTCCCTAACTCGGCTGTTATGAATGGCTCAATTGTCAACTTCTCTCGAGAGTCAACGCGTCGTTTAGATTTGGTCGTTGGTATTAGTTACGATGCCGATATTCGATTAGCGAAGCAGATTATGGAAGACATAGTTGCGGCAGACGAACGCATTCTAAAAGATCCAGCTTGTACAATTGCAGTGTCTGAATTGGCGGATAATTCCGTTAATTTCTTTTTACGACCTTGGGTGGAATCTGAGGATTACTGGACAGTGAGAGCGGATTTATTAGAAAAGATTAAGTATACGTTTGATGAGCGTGGTGTAGGTATTCCTTATCCACAAATGGATGTACATATCCACAAACAAGAATCATAATAGCTTCCATCCAGTGTTTAAAATGCCGCCAAGTGATTGATATTGCTTGGCGGCATTTTTATGTGTTATTTGAGGAATAAGGTTTTACATGAGTCGTTATCGTCCTCCTTCTCCGCCAAAGTCTGCCTATATTACCCAAGAGGGAGCGCAGGCTTTATTGGCGGAATTAAAATATCTGTGGAAAGAAAAGCGTCCAGCTGTGACTGAAACAGTAAGGGAAGCCGCTGCGCAGGGTGATCGCTCTGAGAATGCAGAGTACATTTATGGTAAGAAGCAATTACGGGAGATAGACAGTCGGGTTCGTTATTTAGAAAAGCGCTTGGAAGTGTGTACGGTTGTAGATCGTTTTCCCAGTGATCAAAGTCGAGTGTTTTTTGGTGCTTGGGTGTCGTTAGAGGATGAGGAAGGCAATGTGAAAGAGTATCGCATTGTAGGGCCTGACGAACTGGATCATCATGCGGATTATATTAGTATTGATTCGCCTGTGGCGAGGGCGCTTCTTAAAAAGCAGGAAGGGGATGAAGTGATGATTCGTCTTGCGGCTGGAGAGAAGGTGTATTTTATCGAGGCAATAGATTATCGATTAGCTTGAGCAAAGTTGATCGATAATAATTGTGTCTTCATGGAGTGTATATTGCCCTTTTTTATGGTCTTCAATAAAGAATGTAAGTGTTTTGCTGACACTGCTAAACGCTAGCTCATCCCAAGGAATGTCTGCTAAATCAAATAGAGCCACTTCAGAGCTTTCTTCAGTTGCATGAAAGTCGTCTTTTTCTAGTTCCGCAAGATAAAAAAGATGTACTTGGTTTATGTGTGGAATGCTGATCATGCTGAAGAGTTGTTGGCATTTGGCAACTGAGCCACTTTCTTCGAGAGTTTCTCTTAATGCGCCTTCGCTGGTTGTTTCTTGGTTCTCCATAAATCCGGCTGGTAAAGTCCAAAAACCTAAGCGCGGTTCTATGTTGCGCCGACACAGCAATAACTTGCCTTTATAGAGTGGAATTGTACCGGTGATAATGCGAGGGTTGTCATAATCAATGTGCTCGCAATTAGGGCAAACTGCTCTTAGTCTATTATCTCCAGAGGGGATAGACATGTTAACAGTGTGACCACATTGCGGGCAAAATCTCATGATGTGTCCTTATCGGTTTAATTGAAGTTTGGCGTACTTAACCACTTTGTCTTCAATCTCTTGAATTTCAATATTGTAATGGCCGACTCTTAAGCTAATTGGATGCTCAGGAATGAATTCAAGAGTTTCAATGATAAGGCCGTTCAACGTTTTTGGCCCGTCAGTTGGTAAATACCAATCTAGTGCTTTGTTTATTTCTCGAATGTGTGTAGAGCCTTCAATTCTAAAAGAGCCATCGTCTAGCGTTTGAATTTCTTCTTCTTCATCTTGAGTTGGAGGTGTGAATTCGCCTACGATTTCTTCCAGCACATCTTCTAATGCTGCGATGCCTTGTACATCACCATATTCATCTACAACCACACCCATTTGTTTGTGGTCTTTCTGGAAGTTCAATAGCACTGTGTTTAAAGAGGTGCTTTCAGGAATGAAGTAAGGCTCAATGGTTGCTTTTAATAAAGCGGCTTTTGATGGTGTGGCATCGCGTAAAAACATGGCGGCGTGACGCGCATGAAGAATACCGATGATCTTATTAATTTCACCGTTATAGACGGGCATTCTGGTGTGTCTACTTTGGCAAATTTGTTCGATGATCTCTTCAATAGAATCTTCGATATCAATACCGACCACTTCATTTTTAGGGATCATAATGTCTTCAACAGACACTTTTTCCAAATCCAGAATGGAGATCAGCATTTCTTGGTGGGCTGCTGGTATTAATCCGCTGGCCTCATTTACTACCGTTCTCAACTCTTCAGAATCGAGTGTATCTTGAGTGTTTTGAGAGGAGTGAACACCAATAATGCGCAGTAAGCCGTTTGAAAGGCCGTTTACTAACCAGACAAGTGGATAAAGGGCTTTCAGTAGGACAGCCAAAACCCAAGAAGCAGGGAACGCAATTTTTTCTGGGTGTATCGCAGCCAATGTTTTTGGTGTAACTTCGGCGAAAATTAAGACAATCATAGTAAGTGCGGCAGTGGCAATTGCAACACCTGCATCTCCCCATATTCGCACAGCAATAATGGTCGCTATTGCTGAGGCAAGTATATTGACGAAATTGTTTCCGATTAATATGACGCCAATTAATCGATCAGGGCGTTCAAGGAGAGTGTTTACTTTTATTGCGGATCTATTCTTATTTTTAACCAGATGTTTAAGGCGATATTTATTAATCGACAACATGCCAGTTTCGGAGCTAGAAAAGAATGCAGAAAGCAGGATAAGACAGAAAAGTATTCCACCAAGAATACTTAAGGGTACTTCGTTCAAAAAGGGGATGCCTCAATAATGTAGATTTAAAGATTATTAGTTTTAACGACGTCGCTGTCAAACGACTTTGATTGATTTTGTCGTTAATGGACCAAAATTTGTAGCGCGATTTTGCTGCCAAAATACGCCAACATAAGAAGGAAAAAGCCACTCAAGGTGAGTTTCACTGCTAATTGACCTCTCCAGCCAGCAATGCGGCGGCCTAATAGTAATCCGGAGAAGATGAACCAAGAGGCAATGGTGAAGAATGTTTTGTGCACAAGGTGTTGTGCAAACATGTCTTCGATAAAATAAAAGCCTGTGGCAATAGTAATGGTTAATAAAATTAATGCTGCCCAAATAAATTCAAACATAAGTTGTTCTAGTGTTTGTAGTGGCGGAACTCGTAGTAATTTTTTTAGTTTGTGGTGCTTCAGTTGGTACTCTTGCATGGCTAATAAAATGCCTACACCGCACGCGGCTGTAAATAAACTATAAGCAACCGCGGCAATTAAAATATGCGCGCTGGTTCCCCAAGAATTGCTGTGTAGTTGCATTAGATCCCATGGCTGGATGGCGTTTAAAGCGAGGATAACGGCGCCAAGTGGGAAAGCTGTACCTAATAGAAGGGAAAGGTCTTTCTTTCTGTTACTGAACCAAAGTAAAGAGTTGCCTATCACAGCGATTAAAAGTGCGATGGTTAGAAAATTGAAACCGTCGCGGTTTAAAAAAAGCTGCATAAGTGAGAAAGCGTGAGTCGCAATACCTGTTGCACCAAAGTACTGTGTTAAGCGGTGTGTTGGGCGCCAGCAATACATAGCGCCAGCCATTAAGCAGACAATACAGGCAAGCCAAAGCGATATTTGAATCATGAAACTAAAGGTTCCGCTAAGTAAAGGTATAGGGTGAAAAACATTTATCCGCTATAATAGAGGCAATTTCACCTTGGATAAACTGAAACCGTCGGTTTTTTCCATTTAGAACCAAATTTGAGGGCAATATGTTCGACAATCTATCGAATCGCTTAACTTCCTCCTTAGATCATATCCGTGGTCGAGCGAAATTAACGGAAGACAATGTAAAAGATGTATTGCGCGAAGTGCGCATGGCGTTGCTTGAGGCGGATGTCGCTCTGCCAGTTGTTAAAGACTTTATTGCCGCAGTAAAAGAGCGAGCAATAGGTACTGAAGTGACCAAGAGTTTAAGTCCTGGTCAAGTGTTCTTGAAGATCGTTAAGCAAGAGCTTGAGAATGTGATGGGGCAGGCGAACGATGGTCTGAATCTTCGCGTCGCCAGTCCAGCGGTTATTTTGCTAGCGGGTTTACAAGGTGCAGGTAAAACAACTTCTGCAGCGAAATTGGCAAAATACCTAAAAGAACGTGAAAAGAAATCCGTATCCGTTGTGAGTGCCGACGTCTATCGCCCTGCAGCGATTAAGCAGTTGCAAACGTTGGCTGGTGAAGTCGGCGTAGATTTTATCGAGAGTGATATATCGCAAAAGCCGATTGATATTGTAAATGGCGCGATCGATTATGCGAAAAAAGGCCATAAAGATGTATTGATTGTTGATACTGCAGGTCGTTTGGCAGTTGATGATGAAATGATGGCTGAAATCAAAGCGCTTCATGCAGCGGTGAATCCAATCGAGACCTTGTTTGTTGTTGATGCTATGACAGGACAAGATGCCGCAAATACTGCAAAAGCATTTGGTGATGTGCTGCCGTTAACTGGGGTTGTATTGACCAAAACCGATGGCGATGCACGCGGTGGTGCAGCTTTGTCGGTTCGACACATTACAGGTAAGCCGATTAAGTTTTTAGGGGTTGGTGAAAAAACTGACGCCTTAGAGCCTTTCCACCCAGATCGTTTGGCGTCGCGTATTCTTGGTATGGGTGACATGCTTTCTTTAATAGAGGAAGCAGAACAAAAGATAGACAAAGAGAAAGCAGAAAAACTTGCTGGTAAGCTTAAAAAAGGCAAAGGCTTTGATCTAGAAGACTTTAAAGAGCAGCTTCAGCAGATGAAAAACATGGGCGGCATGAGCTCCATGTTGGATAAGCTTCCAGGTATGGGGCAGTTGGGGAATATTCAAGATAAAGTCGACGACAAAATGTTTGTTCAAATGGAATCTCTGATTAACTCAATGACGTTAAAAGAGCGTCGTAACCCCGATGTGATTAATGGCTCGCGTAAAAAACGTATTTCGGCGGGGGCAGGGTTACAGATTCAAGACCTTAATCGTTTGTTGAAGCAACATAAACAAATGCAAAAGATGATGAAGAAATTCAGTTCCAAAGGTGGAATGCAAAAGATGATGCGCGGTTTAGGGGGAATGATGCCAGGCGGTGGTCTTCCTGGTGGCGGCTTCCCCAAACGTTAGTGCTATCTACTTGTTTTTGTTAGTAGAGGTAAAAAACTACTAACTTAATGTGGAAGGTGTTGAAATTCGCTCTTCCACTTTTCTAGTTTATCGACTAGAATATGCCGCCTTCTTGTAGTATGAGTCCAAATTCGACTCGGCAAGAGGTGTTTCGTTAAGCAATAAGGAACCAATCAGATGGTAACTATTCGTCTTTCTCGTGGTGGCTCTAAAAAGCGCCCATTCTATCACTTAAACGTGGCTGATAGCCGTCGTGCACGTGATGGTCGTTACATCGAACGCTTGGGTTTCTTTAACCCTATCGCTCGTGGTCAAGAAGAACGTTTGCGTATCGATTTAGATCGCGTAAATCACTGGGTTAGCCAAGGCGCTCAACTTTCTGACCGTGCTGCGCAGCTTGTAAAAGATGCTAGCAAAAACGCTTAATATTGAGGTAATGCAATGTCTAAGTTAAAACAAGGGGACGCTCCAGAGCAGGCTCTTGTGGTTGGACGCATTACATCAGTTTACGGTGTTAAAGGGTGGGTGAAGTTATATTCACACACTGAACCAATGCAAGGAATCTTTGATTACAAGCGTTGGTGGTTGAAAACTCCTAGTGGGTGGAAAACCGTAGAATTAAGCCAAGGACGTTTGCAAGGGCGTGGTTTGGTTGCGTCAGTTAAAGGCTATACAGACAGAGATCAAGTAAAAGAGATCTGTGGTATGGATATTTATATTGACAGCAAAGAGCTGCCAGAATTGGATGAAGGTGATTATTACTGGAGTCAGCTGGAAGGTCTTAGGGTTATTACCAAAGAGGGTATCCTCTTGGGCAAGGTTTCTCAGCTTATGGAAACCGGTGCGAATGATGTAGTTGTTGTCCGCGCGTGTGAAGGCAGCTTTGATCGTGAAGAGCGACTGATTCCTTATGTTCCAGGAACGTATGTTTTAAATGTGGATTTAGAACAGCAAGAAATGGAAGTGGATTGGGATCCGGAATTTTAAACTGACAAGCTGAGGTTGCAACGTGAAGGTTAGCGTTATATCGCTCTTTCCGGAGATGTTTCAGGCCATTACCCAATATGGTGTAACAGGCAGAGCCATTAAATCAGGGTTGGTTGAGGTGGATTTTTTTAATCCCCGAGATTTTACTCATGATAAGCATAAGACTGTGGATGACCGTCCTTATGGTGGTGGACCAGGGATGTTGATGAAAGTTCAACCTCTCAAAGATGCGATAGACAGCGCCAAACAATCGGTGCCGAACGCAAAAGTTATTTATCTATCCCCTCAAGGGCGTACGCTAACGCAAGAAGGCGTGCAACAGCTTGCTAAACAAGCAGAATTTATTCTGGTAGCAGGTCGTTATGAAGGCGTTGATGAGCGTTTGATTCAATCTGAAATTGATGAAGAATGGTCGATTGGCGACTTTGTCCTAAGTGGTGGTGAGTTGCCGGCAATGGTGCTTATGGATACCGTATTACGTATGGTGCCAGGGGTACTGGGAAAACAAGCTTCAGCTGATGAGGATTCATTTGCAGATGGTTTGTTGGATTGCCCGCATTATACTCGCCCCGAAATACTGAATGGCGAACCAGTGCCACCAGTGTTACTTAGTGGCAACCACGAGGAGATTAGACGCTGGCGTTTAAAGCAAAAGCTCGGAAGAACTTTTCAACGCCGGCCAGACCTTCTGAAGAACCTTGAGTTGGACAAGGAACATCAGATGCTGTTAGCAGAGTTTATTCGCGAAACTGAAGATTCAACCTCGGCAGAGTAGGAATTGCGAGCTTATCAGATAGAAATTATTTCACACTGATAAGAAACCATATTATTGGGAGTCACATCCATGAGTAATAAAACTAAACTGATTCAGCAAATTGAAGCTGAACAAATGACAAAAGAAGTCCCAGCCTTCGGTCCTGGTGATACTATTGTTGTTCAAGTTAAAGTTAAGGAAGGCTCACGCGAGCGTCTACAGGCCTACGAAGGTGTTGTAATTTCTAAGCGTAACCGTGGCCTTAACTCAGCATTTACCGTTCGTAAAATTTCTAGCGGTATCGGTGTTGAGCGTGCTTTCCAAACTTACAGCCCGTTGGTTGATAGTATCGAAGTGAAACGTCGCGGTGACGTGCGTCAAGCTAAGATCTACTACTTACGTGAGCGTTCTGGTAAGTCTGCACGTATCAAAGAAAAATTGGCTAAGCGTTAATTTTTCTTATATAAAAAAAGGCGACGTGAGTCG
>CALLIL010000081.1 GCA_938009755.1 uncultured Marinomonas sp. | reverse complement strand
TTTCAGCATACAATCTGTGAAAATACTCAAACGTTGATAATAGATCGATGACAGTAATTTTAACCTGAATATTGCTGTTAGTGTGGCTCAGTTTGCAACTGAATTCCAGCTTGAGTTGAGCGCCTAATAAACTGTGCATTTATTTCAGGGTACAAGTTGTCCATGTTAGAGCTTGGACATTTTCCGTCAAGTATAAATTCATTTTTTCTTATCATAATATACATTTCGTCTATCTTTGCAGATATCCATTGATTTACGAACTAAAAAGAAGTGATTGATCCTTTTTTCAATATTCTATACCTCAAGAGATTTCATATTTATTCCACTTATAAAACAATTTTCTATCTTGCTCAGTATCAGTCATAATCCTGCCTTTAGAAATAAGCAAGAATCAAGCCGTAAAATTAAACAGTGTCTGTCGTTAAAATTAAACATCGTGTCTTTGAAAAAAACTTTGAAGTGGCAGACCTGTCAGACACGCTTGCGACCGTATTAGCGAACAGAGGAATTACTCATACGCAGCAAATAGATTACGCCCTGAATCGCTTATTACCTCCCAACGGTCTTAGTAATATAAACAATGCTGCAGATCTATTGGCTGAAGCAATTACTGCCGATGCGGGCATTGTTATTGTCGGTGATTTTGATGCAGACGGTGCTACCAGTTGCGCGCTGGCAATTCGGTGTTTAAAGGCTTTCGGAGCTACTAACGTGAGTTATTTAGTGCCGAACCGCTTTGAGTATGGGTATGGCTTATCACCGGAAATTGTTGGCGTTGCGGCAATGCGTCAACCAGACCTGATCATAACGGTCGATAATGGTATTAGTAGTGTTAACGGAGTGCATGCCGCACAGCAGCTAGGTATGTCAGTCTTAATCACTGATCATCACCTGCCTGGCGACGAGCTGCCGACCGCCGATGTAATTGTTAACCCGAATTTGGCCAATGACCGTTTCACAAGCAAGAATTTAGCTGGGGTTGGTGTGATTTTCTATGTCATGTTAGCCACTCGCGCTGCCTTACGAGAGCTTAATTGGTTCCAACAAAGCAACATGCAAGAGCCTAATATGTCTCAGTTTTTGGATTTAGTTGCGCTGGGTACGGTTGCTGATGTTGTTCCGCTTGATCAAAATAATCGCATTTTGGTGCAACAAGGAATGCAACGCATTCGCCAGGGGCACGCTTGTTTTGGAATCCAAGCCTTACTCACTGTTGGTAAACGAAACTCTAGTCGACTTTCAAGTAGTGATTTAGGTTTTGCGGTCGGGCCAAGATTAAATGCCGCAGGACGATTAGATGATATGTCAGTTGGTATCGAGTGTTTGCTCGCTGACAGTGAGGATAAGGCGATGGCGCTTGCCTTGCAGTTAGATGAATTGAATCGTGAACGCAGAGAAGTTGAACAATCAATGCAGCAAGATGCCTTGGCGATTGTGGAAAAAATTGCTGTTGACGAAAGTGAGCAACCCGATATCTATATTCTGCATGATGATGCGTGGCATCAAGGTGTGGTTGGTTTGGTCGCTTCGCGTATTAAAGAACGCACCAATCGACCAGTATTAGCCTTAGCTCCGAGTGATGCGGAAGGTGAGTACAAAGGTTCGGCACGCAGTATCGAAGGCATCCATATACGGGATTTGCTTGCTCGTGTAGATGCCCTGCATCCAAACTTAATTACTAAATTTGGTGGTCATGCCATGGCTGCAGGCTTATCGATAGCTGAAAAAAACCTGTCAAAGCTTAAGACTGCTCTTGCATCGGTAACCCAAGAAATGACGAAAGGGCGGGATTGGAGCCAAGTGCTATTAAGTGATGGCGAATTAAGCCATGATGAGTTTAGTATGGAATTCGCGGAACAGATCAGGCAAATAAGTCCGTGGGGACAAGGTTTTCCTGAACCTATTTTTGATGGCATGTTTGAGGTAATTGATGCACGCGTCGTTGGTGATACTCATGCTAAACTTAAACTGCGACCCTTAGTGAGTAATCAGCATATTGATGCGATTTGTTTTGGTTATCTGAATAATCACGATGCATTACCGCAGGGTGAAATTCGTGCAGCTTATCGACTAGATGTGAATGAGTTTAGAGAACGAAAGAATTTACAGTTGATGATTCAATATATTGAATAAGTATTCATCAACACCATGTTAATATTTAGAAAATACTATTTTTAGGAGATTTGATATGAGTTATTTAGATGTTGCCTCGGGTTCTGTTGTTAGTGAGTTGCCCGGTGAACAAAAAGCGGCGTTTATTCGACGCACCTATGGCCATTTAGCAATTGCGATTGGTGTTTTCGCTTTATTGGAAGCTCAATTGATCAAAATGGGCTTTGGCGAACAAATGATGGCGATGTTAGCCACCAGTAAATGGAGCTGGTTATTGGTTCTTGGCGCTTTTATGCTAGTTGGCACTGTGGCTGACCGTTGGGCTAGAAGCGATCATTCACGTGAATTGCAGTATGCTGGACTTGGGCTATTTATTGTTGCCGAAGCGATTATATTTTTACCACTTATCTATATGGCAATGAGATATGCTCCTGATATCTTGCCAAATGCGGCGTTGATTACTGCGTCATTAGTAACCGGTTTGACCTTTGTCGTTTTCACTACTCGTAAAGACTTTTCTTTCTTAGGTCCGATTCTAAGCATTGGTTTTATTATCGCATTTGGGCTTATTATTGCGTCGATTGCTTTCGGGTTTCAATTGGGGATTGTTTTTTCTGGTGTGATGATTGCATTCGCCGCTGGCAGTATTTTATATACAACCTCAAATATTTTGCATGTATACCGTGAAGACCAACATGTTGCTGCTTCATTGGCTTTGTTTGCGTCCGTAGCATTATTATTCTGGTACGTAGTGCAATTTCTAATGCATATGGGTGACGACTAAGCTGAACGATTAACCAGCTCAGTCTAACTTAGACTCCTATGCAAAATCACTTTATCGAGCATACTGTCGGTAATACACCGCTGGTAGCTATGAAACGGCTTTGGCAGGGCAAACATGTCACTGTCCTAGGTAAACTGGAAGGTAATAACCCGGCCGGTTCTGTAAAGGATAGGCCTGCTTTAAACATGATTGTTAAAGCAGAAGAGCGCGGCACAATTAAACCCGGTGATACGCTGATTGAAGCCACCAGTGGTAACACCGGCATTGCCTTAGCCATGGCGGCTGCCATGAAGGGCTACCAGATGGTACTGATTATGCCGGACAATATGAGTGAGGAGCGATTTGCCGCGATGCGAGCCTTCGGTGCTGAAATAGTCTCAGTAAGCGCTGAAGCTGGCGGCATGGAGTTGGCGCGAGATTTAGCCTCAGAAATGGAGGCCGATGGCAAAGGTAAAGTGTTGGATCAATTTGCCAACCCTGATAATTGGAATGCCCATTACGAATCAACCGGCCCTGAAATTTGGCGAGATACTGATGGTGAGGTTACTCACTTTGTTAGCTCGATGGGTACAACCGGAACTATTATGGGCGTCTCTCGTTATTTGAAAGAGCAAAACCAGAATATTCATATTGTCGGCGTTCAGCCTGATGATGAAGCTCAGATTCCAGGTATTCGGCGTTGGCCGATTGAATATTTACCAAAAATTTTCGAGGCGGAACGCGTTGATACAACCATTGATGTTGGTCAAGCGATTGCCGAGGACACTATGCGAAAACTCGCTACTCAAGAAGGTATCTTTGCCGGTGTTTCTTCCGGTGGCGCAATGGCAGTCGCATTGCAAGTTGCGCAAGAGCAAGAAGCGCTAGGCAATAAAGCTGTGATCGTCTCTATTGTCTGCGATCGTGGCGATCGTTATTTATCAACCGGTGTTTACTAAGGAGTTGATTGGATCGTGAATGTTCTCGCTTTTGATATAGAAACAATTCCAGATGTTGATGGCGGTCGCAAACTGTATGACTTAGAAGGATTAAGTGGTAAAGACGTCGCAACGGCGATGTTTAATATCCGTAGAGAAAAGGTTGGCCATGAATTTTTGGCCACTCATCTACAGAAAGTAGTGGCGATATCGGCGGTGTATCGCAATACCCACAAAGACCAATTTTCAATCTGGACGCTCGGCAAAGAAACCAGCGACGAGAAAGAAATCATCCAAAACTTTTTTGATGGCGTTGATAAACACACACCAACTCTAGTGACATGGAACGGCAGTGGCTTTGATTTGCCGGTATTACACTACCGAGGTTTAATTAATAAAGTTCAAGCATCGCGATATTGGGAGACGGGCGAAGACGACAGTAATTTTAAATGGAATAACTATATTAGCCGTTTTCATTCACGCCATACCGACTTGATGGACGTGGTCGCCGGTTTTAATAATCGCGCATTTGCGCCTTTAGATGAGATCGCGGTATTACTTGGCTTCCCGGGTAAGATGGGCATGAGTGGTTCAAAAGTCTGGGACCAATATCAAGCCGGCGAGATAAAACAGATTCGTGATTACTGTGAAACAGACGCGATCAATACCTATCTGGTCTATTTGCATTGGCAATATGTAAAAGGCAATTTAAATGATGCTTCGCTAAAACAGGAACATGAATTAATAAAGCAAACTTTGCGCAAGGGTGCACCGCATCTAGTAGAGTTTCTAGAGCATTGGGAAAAGGCCAGTTAAACTCAGAATAAATAACTTATCGCAGCAATTAAGCAACAGAGCAGTAATGCCATATTAGCCAAAAAACCGATCATCATGCCTTTGCCTCTAGAGGAAGGGTCAGTAATATATGCGGCTGAATACACCAAGACTAGCACTAACAACACCAACACCAACATCAACACCAAGCCAATAACGCGCAAGGACATACATACCTTGAGCTCGAAACCAAGTCTCTTGGTATTCTGCGCCATGGCCACTTCGTCCTTCGACAGCTGCCACGCGCGACGCAGCGTTACAAAAAGTTGAGGCAAGTGAAGCAGCGTTGGAATGTTAGCCAGGCGAACACGCTCGAATCTCGCGGTGCCGGCAACAGACGGGCATGGTCCAGTTATTAATAGTCGAATTATAATTTTCAATAAAAAATAAAACAAATAACACACATGACTAAAGCAACTCGTACGGGTCAGAAACGAAAAGAAAAGTGAATTCAGAAATCAGTGGGAACAGGATGGGCTCCAATCACTCTGGAGTCGAAGAACATCTCTCGACATCAGGAAAAAAACAAATAAACAAACAACCTATATCTCGTACAAATGGCTGAAGCAATTCGTATGATACGCCTCAGACAAGAGATTAAAGAGAAATCACGAATCACACAAGAGCTAAAGTGCGATCATCAGAAACCCAGGCAAAAAACTAAAAGCGAAGTCAAAAATCAGAAAATCATACCACAAGAATCACACGTGGGAATAGAAAACAACTCACTAAACGCGAATTCGACTAAACACAAATTCGGAGATCAGGATGCGGGGTGGGTTGGGTGCACCCACCTCGGTGACGAGGCAAAGAAGCTTCCTCGAGTCCGGACTGAAGAAAAACCCCATGATCACGCGGTCGAGAGGGATCTCCACCTGCAACATTGAGAATGGCGGAGAAAGTAAGCATAGACAAGGCATGGGTCTAGCACATGTTACCGGGTAGGAGCCGTGCGATCTGCATGATCTAGCAAACGTTTCCAGGGTAGATGGAGCTGTACTCTCTATATACAGATCCTGCACAACATCTCATAAACGGCCGGTACAGAATCTACTGCAGACGATCT
>CALLIL010000080.1 GCA_938009755.1 uncultured Marinomonas sp. | reverse complement strand
GTAGTATTAAACCTCCAATTAACAATGACCCAATAAATAAATTTCTATTTTTCTGACTTTCTAGTTTTGTAATTTCAACTTCTTTTTCTGCAGTTTCTTTTTGCCCTTTTATAATCTTCATTTCTTTGAAGTGTTTTTAATCCTCTAGATAATTGATCTTCATTTAGAAGATCTATAGCAGGATTGAGCTCAAATATATCATTTAGAGTGCTAGGTTGAGAGAATCGGACGCTCACACCCTCTTCTACACAAATAAAATCAAATGAATCAGGGGCGTAATATTTAAAAAGGCTCATAACGTTCCTTGTCTATTTTATGTTTGAAAGTGGATTTAGCCGTGAGGTTTCTTCTAGGAAGCCGGAGGGCTAGGTGTGCGTATTGCATGGTCATTTTTATATCACTATGGCCGAGTACCTTTTGTAAGGTCAAGTTCTGCTTGAGTTGTTTTTTTATACGATATACGCATCTGGAACCGAATTACTTTTTAGATGCGATAAAGCTAAATCCATTAAGTTCTAAAAACTTGCGCTATTTGCGGCCAAACCGCAAATAGCGCAAAATTATTGAAATAATTAAAAATCAATTTGAGTGGATTGGAAAGTGTTGTAAGGCTTTATTTGCGGGGATTAGACATAAAAAAACCACCCTAAGGTGGTTTTTTTGAATTGGTGGAGATGGGGGGATTCGAACCCCCGTCCGCCAGTCCTCTGCCATCGGCTCTACATGTTTAGTCACTTCTATTTTTTGACCACGAACCGCCCGAAGGACAGGGTGTTAATGGCGAGCCTACTTAATCTTAGAACCTTATCCCTAGGCGGGGCATCGGTTAGCATCTCGTAATTTATGATACTGCGGAATCTCTGGCTACAAGCAACCTGAGGGCAGCACACTAGCAGGGGTTTAGGCTGCTAAAGCGTAGTTTTCGTCGTTTGCGACTATATAATTGATGCGGGGGATTTACGAGATCACGCATCACTCTCGACATGCACCTCAGGTTTTGTAACCGGCGTCGAAACCAAGTCATCCCCGAAGTTGCGGCCATTCTAACGGAAACCAAGTGGTTTCGCTAGACATTCACCGTTTTAAACACTGTGTTTCATTAATCGTTCTTTGTCTCGTGACCAATCACGGTCTCGTTGAGAATCACGTTTGTCATGGTCTTTTTTACCCGTTACAAGCGCCACTTCACATTTGATCTTGTTGCCTTTCCAATACAAGGCCATGGCCGCACAGGTTTTACCTTTTTGCTCTGTAACTTGAATGATTTTATCAAGTTCTTTGCGATTCAGTAAAAGCTTGCGTTGACGTAATGGTTCGCATACAACGTGCGTGGAAGCACTTAACAAAGGTGTGATACGCGCGCCAACAAGCCACGCTTCGTTTTGGTGGATAATCACGAAGGAGTCTACTAGTTGGGCTTTACCTTCGCGCAGACTTTTTACTTCCCAGCCGGATAAGACTAATCCTGCTTCAAATTTCTGATCTACGAAATAGTCAAATTTGGCTCGTTTGTTGAGCGCGATGGTGCCTGATGTGTTGGATTTTTTCTTTGCTTTACTCATAGTGGCAAATTATACGGTTGATAGCGTTAATTTCCTATGCTTTTCTTGAGGTATGCGCTTGAATGTAAGAAAATTCACGGCAGTGGACGAATTTGTCTGGTTAGGCGCTAACGCGTGGTCTCGCTACATGTTAATTTATTGCCTATCCTTAAACATATGTTGTGAATTTAGAGTTTATTTTTATGCCTGAAAGTCGTTGTTTACAAGGTATCTGGTCTAGCCCTTGGATCTTCATTTTTGCTGCCAGTGGCTCGGCAGTTGGTCTAGGGAATATTTGGAAATTTCCTTATGTGCTAGGACAGAACGGTGGCGGTGCTTTTTTATTGGTCTATTGCCTGTGTTTGTTGTTGGTTGGATTGCCTGTATTAATGGCGGAAGTGGCACTGGGAAGAACCGTTCGTTCTAACCCAATAGACACAGTAAACGATTTGAGTGAACGGCATATTGTTCATTCGGCTTGGGTGATTGTACCTTGGCTTGCTGGTCTTTCTGGTTTTTTGGTCTTGGCGTTTTACAGTGTGATTGCGGGTTGGTCGCTGGCGTATTTGGAGCGTGCGATTTCTGGCGATTTTATGGGCATTTCTTCTAGCCGTGCGTCTGATATGTTTACATCTTTACTGGCAACACCAGCGGAAATGCTTCTCTGGCATTCTGTTTTTATGGTGTTGGTAATAGTAACGGTGGGACAATCTGTAACCCGTGGTTTGTCTGCGGTAGTGAAAGTGTTGTTACCTACGCTTGTGATCAGCTTGGGTTTGATGGCGCTTTACTCTGTTAGTGTAGGTGATATGCCAGCGACGTTGCAGTTTATGTTTCAGTGGGCTTGGCAGGACATTACTTTTGATGTCATTTTAGCGGCCGTTGGTATGGCGTTGTTTAGTTTGAGTGTTGGTATGGGCGCTATGTTTGCTTATGGTGCGTACATTAATAAACGCATGTCTATTGCCCGTGCTTGTTCTATTGTAGTTGGTGTCGATTTGCTGGTGGCTTTGCTAGCGGGTTTGGTTATTTTTCCTTTGGTGTTTGCTTTTCAGATTGATGTGGAAGCCGGACCGAGTTTGACCTTTGTGTCTTTGCCGATCATTTTTGGAAATTTAATAGGCGGCCAATTCTTTGCTAGTGTGTTCTTTTTATTGTTAGTAGTCGCAGCCCTAACATCGGCGATTTCTATGTTGGAATTGTTTGTGGCTTGGCTTCATGAAAAGTTCTACATCGCGCGCTTTAAAGCGGCTTGTTTAATGGGAATTTTGGCTTGGTTTGTTGGTGTTGCTGTTTTATTGTCGTTTAATCAATGGGACACAGGTGTGGTGTTTGGGTTGAACTTTTTTGAGCTATTGGATTCCATAACCTCTTTGATTTTATTGCCAATAGGTGCCATTTTATTGTCTGTTTTGGTGGCTTGGTTTATACCGCATTCGATGTTGCAAAACGAAATGATTACAAAGCGTAAAAGTCATTTTGATCTTTGGTACAAAGTTTTGAAATATATCAGTATTCCGGCAATGTTGGTTATTACCTTTGTTGGTTGGATAGGAGTTTAGTTTGAGTCATATAGAGCGCTTTGCTCACGTCAATTACAGTTGTGAGCAAATGTTTGCGTTGGTTAATGATGTTGATGGTTATTCCGAGTTTTTGCCTGGGTGTTTGGATTCTCGACTCGTTTCTCAAACGGCCACTGAAATTGTAGGGTCTTTGGTCGTGGGTAAAGGCCCAATGACACAATCATTTACGACAAAAAATACATTAGAGGCTAGTAGCCGAATTGAAATGGCTTTAGTCAAAGGGCCTTTTAAACGCTTACATGGCGTGTGGACATTTACAGAACTGTCACCTACAAGCTGTAAAGTCATGTTAAGTATCGACTTTGAGCTGAGTGGCGTATTGAAATTTGCCTTTGGTGGTGTGTTCACACAAATTGCGAATACTATGGTGGATTCCTTTAGCCAACGAGCAAAAGTAGTCTACGGTAAATAGAATATAGACGGTGACAAGTATGAGAGTGGAAGTGGCTTATGCAGAGCCGGAAAAACAAAAAATTGTATCGTTAGAAGTGGAAGAAGGTTGCACTGTTCGAGACGCTGTTCGTCGTTCAAATATTACGACATTTTTCCCAAGTATTGATGTGGAAACCATAAAGGTCGGCATCTTTGGTAAAGCCGTTCGTAATGCAGACGATCAAGTGCTAAAAGAAGGTGAGCGAGTGGAGTTGTATCGTGAACTGAAGGTTGACCCTAAACAAGCAAGAGCCAACCGTGCTGCGAAAACAAAGGATTAATGGTTTTTAATTTCGGCAAGTGTGCCGTTGTTGAATATTAATGTGAGGTTGTCGACTTCACTTTGTTGAGTATCTGCAGCCGCATGCAAAACTGTATAGAGGTAGTGCCACTCGTCTGGTTTAAAATTGTCTTGTACCATTGGGGTTCCCAATAGATAGGTTACTTGAGATTCAGACATGCCAACTTGTAATTGAGAGAGCTGTTCTTGTGTCACAAGATTGCCCTGTGTCACTGCAACTTTATATGGTTCTGGAAAAAAGATGCTGCAAGCGCTGAGTGAAAATGCGGCGCATAGTATAAAAAGTGATTTTTTCATTTGTATTATCCTTACTCTGGTGTGCTAATGATAAAAGTAATTACCAATAAAATCGAATAGAGAATGACTCATGACTAGTGAAAATCAAGAGCTAAAGAAAGCCGGACTCAAGGTTACGTTGCCACGAGTGAAAATACTACAAATCCTTGAGAATGTTGGTGAACGTCACATGAGTGCTGATGATGTGTATCGTACATTACTTGATCAAGGTGAAGACGTAGGGTTGGCAACGGTTTACCGTGTATTGACCCAGTTTGAAACAGCCGGTTTGGTTCAGCGTCATCATTTTGAAGCGGGAACGGCGGTATTTGAATTGGCGAAAGGGGATCATCATGATCACATGATTTGCTTGGAAACAAACCAAGTAATTGAGTTTGTTGATCCGATTATCGAAAAGCGCCAGCATGAAATCGCTGAAGAGCACGGTTTTGACATTGAAGACCACAGTTTGATTTTATACGTTCGACCAAAGAAAAAATAAGCCGATTAGGGCGTTAAAAAAGGGATTAAGCTGCAGAGCTTAATCCCTTTTTTATGAGCTGTATTTTAGGGCGAGACAGTGTCTTATTGAAGCTGAACATTACCTAACATTTCTCGTGCGTGAGCAAGCGTTTGTTCTGTTAGCTCCAAGCCGCCTAATAAACGTGCGATTTCCTGAGTACGATCTTGATCTTTTAATACTGCAACTTCAGAAGAGGTCGCTTCGTCTTCCACTTTTTTACTGACTCGTAAATGTTGGTTTCCTTGAGTGGCGACCTGAGCCAAATGTGTGACACAAAATACTTGGCCACGCTGGCCTACAGAGCGCAACATGCGTCCAACAACCTCGGCGATGCCGCCACTGATCCCCACATCTACTTCATCGAATACTAAGGTTGGGATAATAGAAGTATGTGCTGTAACCACTTGAATGCCCAAACTAATTCGCGATAACTCACCGCCTGATGCCACTTTACGCAATGGCTGTGCAGGTTGGCCTGGGTTAGATGCAATCATGTATTCAATGTCTTCGAAGCCATTTACTGTAACTTGGTTTAATGGCTGACTTTGGATAAAGAAGCGGGCGTGAGGCATACCTAAGCCGTGAATTTGTTCTTCAACTTTTTGCGCTAATTCATCTTTAGTGATTGTTCGCTTTTCTGTCAGAGTGGTCGCCAAGGCTGTTAACGTTTCGTACGCCTGTTCTTCTTTTTCTTTCAGTGCTTCTAAGCTGTCTTCGCCACCTTGTAATCCAGCCAGTTCGTCTTCAACACTGTTACGAAGCATGATGAGTGCTTCCGGCAAAAGCTTATGTTTGCGAGCTGTGTCGTAAATATCAGATAGGCGTTGCTCTACTTCACTGAGGCGTTCAGGGTTTTGTTCCAAGGTATCTTGGTAGTGATGCAAACTGTCAGCGGCTTCTTGTGCTTGGATCAACGCTGCGTTCATCATTTCGAGGGCGCTTTCCAGCTCTTTGGTTGCTGGTCGAATTTGCCCTGCACTGTTTAATGCTTGATTCAGTAAAGAGCACACATTGCCTTCGTCGCTGTCGGCCAGAATGTTACTGGCTTCATACGCTTTGAATTGAGAGTCGGCAATGTTGGATAAAAACGTCTGCTCTTGTTCTAGTGCTTGCAGCTCGCCTTCTTTTAAATCCAAGCGTTCTAGCTCTTGCGCTTGGTAGGAAAGCAATTGAATTTTTGCGTCTTGTTCAGCAGAGCGGTTTTGCAAAGCCGATAATTCTTCTTTTAAATGACGCCACTCATGAAACTGCTGACTGACTTGTTTCGTTAAGTCTGTTAATTGGCCATATTCATCAAGCAGTTGGCGCTGCGCGCTTTTCTTTAAAAGTGACTGATGCTCGTGTTGACCGTGAATATCAACAAGATGACTGCCGACTTCTTTTAAATCACTCAAGGTGCAAGGGCGGCCATTAATATAGGCTTTGGAACGGCCTTCTTTGCTAATGACACGGCGTAAAATGCAGTTGTTGTCGTGTTCTAAATCTCTTTCTTCTAACCATTCATGAACATGCGGGTATTGCTGAATATCGAAGCTGGCACTGATGTCTGCTTTTTTTTCACCATGTCTTACGACAGCGGCATCGGTTCGGTTACCTAAACAAATCGACAAGGCATCCACCATGATGGATTTACCTGCACCGGTTTCCCCAGAAATCACAGTCATGCCTTTTTTGAATTCAAGCTCGAGAGATTCAACAATGGCGAAATTGGATATAGCAATGCTTGTCAGCATAAATAGCTCCGAAAAAGAGATCAAAATAGGGTATGTATTTTATATGGTTATTTATACAGTACTTGGTTGTTTTTTGACAAGTCTACAAACCGATTTAATTTTAACTTATCGCTTGTAGAGAATGAGAAGATAAAAAAAGAGGCCAACTTTTGAAAAGCTGGCCTCTTTTTTGTGGCAGTGTTATTAGACTAATTTAGTCTTACTACTAGGGTGGATACAGGCGATGTGCGTACAATGCGCGCTGCGTTCGGCCCCATTAGATTGTCTAAAACGCTTGGTTTATGTGCGCCTAAGACAACAAGGTCTGCCTCAAGGGTTTTGATACTCTTTAATACCTTTTCATACACGACACCCACTTTAATAACGGTTTCCACATTATTTCTATTAGGAAGTGTGTCGTTAACCAAAGAGTTGAGCGCTGTATTAGCCAGCTCTACTGCTTTGCGTAAGGTGCCTTCTTTAAAGAAAGAACCGACCCATGAAGAACCGTAATCGGGGATGACAGTGATGACGGTTAGCTTTGCATTATTTAAAGTGGCTTGCTTATCCGCTTCTAATAATACAGCCGCTGACTCTTCTGAATGTGTTAAATCGATAGAGCAAAGAACATGTTGTGTCATAAAAACTCCTTCTAAGCGGCTTCAAGTTTGCGTCTACGACGAACTTGTAAGGCAATGACGGCAAGAACCATTAAGAGCGCAGGAATGAAAAATAGCTCTTTTGGTGGGCGATCTGTCGCCACTTCAAGTTCAACCACTTCCCAATCAAAGTCGATGCCTAATTGTTCTGCCGCTCCACCAAAACTGATGTTGTCGACAAAGTAGGTGCCTTCTTCATTTCGTAATTCAATACCAGCAGAGTCTAATAGCCTTGTTTCACCGTCTTTACCTATTGAACCCATCGGGAGAAGGTAACGTGCGTCAATAACGTCGCCATATAAATCCTCACCTTTTAAACGAACACGGAGTGAGGTGTTTGCTTTTGCTTGTTCCGCCATTTCAATAATGGCACTGCCTGAGCGCGTTTCAAATTCAGGTGCGAACTTATTTAAGAAATAGCCCGGCTGGAACAAGATAAAAGCGGCAAGAAGCAGAGTGGCGCTTTCCCAGAGTTTGGACTTGATGACAAAAAAGTTCATCGTGCCAGCAGCGAAAAGCAACATAGCAATGAGTGCAAAGATAAAAACAAACACCGCTTGTACTGGACCTACATCAATCAATAGTAAATCGGTATTGAAGATGAATAGGAAGGGCAAGAGTGCGGTGCGGATCGAATAAAAGAAGGCTTGAAAGCCTGTTTTAAGCGGATCGCCTTTAGAAATCGCAGCCGCAGCAAAGCTGGCTAGGCCAACAGGTGGCGTAACATCAGCCATGATGCCGAAGTAGAAGACAAACATGTGAACGGCTACTAAAGGCACAATCAAGCCACCTTGAGCGCCTAATTCAACAACTACACCGGCCATCAAAGAAGAAACGACAATGTAGTTTGCTGTTGTCGGTAAACCCATTCCAAGAATGATGGAAATTAACGCAACGAAGAACAGCATGGCTAATAGGTTGCCACCAGACAAGAATTCAACGAATTCTGCCATGACTTGGCCAATACCTGTTAGTGTGACGGCTCCTACGATAATGCCTGCTACGCCCATGGCCGCAGCAAGACCAATCATGTTCCGAGAGCCAGCAATCATGCCTTCCGCAATGTCTGCTAAGCCTGCTTTGACATGTCCCATGATGTCTTTTTCCCCTCGGAAGTAGGCTTTTAAAGGGTTTTGAGTCAGCAAGATAAACAGCATAAACATGGTTGACCAAAAAGCGGACAAGCCAGGTGATTTACGTTCAACCATTAACAGGTACATCAGCAGCATGATTGGCATCAAATAGTGAATGCCTGTTTTGAAGATTTCTTTGGTTGGTGGTAAATTCTGGATAGCGTCTAAGCTCATGTCCAAATCTGGTGCTTTTGCGGCGTATTTCACGGCCGCGACGTACCCTGCTAGCATTACTGCCAAAATGATCCAGAGTGAGGCGCCTCCAACAGCAGCTCCCAAAGCGCCAACGGCCAAACCTGCTAAATACAGAGCGCCACCAAAGACAATAATCGACAAGGCGATAATCAATATTGCGGAGAGAATGATTTTTACAGGATGCGTTGTAGAGGTCGCTTTCATGCCCATTTTAAGTGCTTCAAGGTGCACTATGTACACTAAAGCAACATAGGAAATTGCGGCTGGAATAATGGCTGTTTTCACTACTTCAACGTATGAAATTCCAACATACTCGGTCATCAAGAAAGCAACGGCACCCATAACAGGCGGAGTCAATACGCCATTGATAGAAGAAGACACTTCAATTGCCCCTGCTTTTGTTGCAGGGAAACCGACTTTCTTCATTAATGGAATGGTAAATGTGCCTGTTGTAACCACGTTTGCAATAGACGACCCTGACACCAGACCTGTTGCAGCAGACGCAATAACGGCAGCTTTTGCTGGGCCTCCACGTAAATGGCCGAGAGCGGCAAAAGCAAGTTGTAAAAAGTAGTTTCCGGCACCTGCTTGGTTTAGTAGAGAGCCAAACAAAACAAATAAGAAAACAAAGCCAGATGAAACGCCTAATGCAACCCCGAATACGCCTTCACTAGTAAGCCACATGTGGCTCATGGCTTTTTCAAAAGAAGCGCCTTTCCATTGGACAATGTCAGGCAAGCCGCCCCAAGAGCCAAAGAAGACATAGGCGAGGAAAAAGAGCGCAACGCCCATTAACGGGAAGCCCAATGAACGTCGTGCGGCTTCCAATAACAAAACAATGCCTGCACCAGCGATAATAATGTCTGTCATATTGGGTGCGCCAGTACGGTTTGCAATGCCTCTGTAATCCCACCATAAATAGGAGGCTGCAACGGCGGCAACGATGGCGATTAACCAAGTGGCTTTACGAATATAATGACGAGGACTCGATTTAAAGGCGGGAAAAGCAAGAAAAGCCAAAAGGACAGCAAAACCAAGATGGATTGAGCGTGTTTGTGTGTCATTTAATACACCAACACCAATCATATAAGGGAGTGGTGATGCGATCCATAGTTGAAACAGCGCCCATACAAGCGGTAAATACCAGAGCACGGCTTTGCCAAAAGGGTCTTGTGGGTTGCGACCACCGACATCGGCATCGCCGATTATGTCGTTTAATTGTGTGTTGTCTAGTTTGTTTTCAGACATGAGTTTTTCCAAGGGCAAAATAAAAAAATAAATGCCCGGCAGCAGAGTTGCTGACAGGCATTTATTAGCGATAACTTATCGATGAAATCGTGTTATAGCCAGTTGCGTTCTTTATAGTATTTAACAGCACCAGGATGAAGAGGCGCTGTTAGACCGTCTTTAATCATGTTTTCTTCTTTCAAGGTTTTAAATGCTGGGTGCAATTTTTTGAAATCAGAGAAGTTATCAAAGATGGATTTAACCAGAACATAAACCACTTCGTCAGAAACGCTTGCGTCTGTTACGAATGTTGCTTTTGGTCCCCAAGATGCCACGTCAGTGTCGTTGCCTGGGTACAAGCCTGCAGGAATCGTTGCGGCTGCGTAAGCAGAATTCTCGCTTAATACTTTCGCTGTACCTGATGTAGTTAAATCTAAGATTTTCACATCACAAGTAGACGTTGCTTCCATTGTTGAACCGTTTGGTAAGCCTGCCGCCCAGATTGCTGCGTCAATTTTACCATCGCACAATGCTGCGGCTTGTTCTGAAGATTTTAACTCAGCGGCTAATGAAAGGTCAGAAGGTGTAATGCCAGCTGCGTCCATTAACACGGCCGCTAATACGCTGGTACCAGAACCTGGGTTACCTATATTGACACGCTTACCTTTCATATCCGCTACAGAATTGATGCCAGCATCAGCGCGGACCATAACGTGCATTGGCTCTGAGTGAACAGAGAAAACAGAGCGTAGGTCGCCGTATGGCTCGTCATTTTCAAATGCACGAACGCCTTCTATTGCAGCAGACTGTACGTCAGATTGAACAACACCGAAATCCAACTCGCCGCCACGAATAGTGCGAGTGTTGTATACCGAACCGCCAGTAGATTCTACAGAACAACGAACGCCGTGGTCTTTACGACCTTTGTTTACAAGACGACAGATTGCGCCACCAGTAGGGTAATACACACCTGTTACACCGCCAGTACCAATTGTAATGAATTTTTGATCCGCTGCTTGAGCAGGTAGAGACGCGGTTAATCCAATAGAGGCGGCTAAAATTGCCGTAGCAAAAGTAGTTGATTTCAACATTATGAATAACTCCTAATTTTTATATGATTGACGCTTTTATAAAAAAATAATGACATTTTTCGCGCATTGTAACTCAGTATACTTAATGACGTTAGAGAAATTACAATACAAAGTTCATGCCAATACTAAATAAGTCGTCAAGAATACAAAAAGCGCACTACGGTTGAGGTGCTTTTGGGGCTTTCTAATCAAGACAATTGTCTACTATAAGGTGCATAGACATTGAGGGTTTAGCGTTTCTTTAGTTAACAGTTATATTTGAAAATTTCTAAGGGAGGTGGGATCGAATGTCAGATACTAGGTTCTCTACTTTGTTATAGCCTTGCTGCATATGTTCAGTTACGTGATTTAGCATGGCGTCTAAATCGTCACCCAATGCAAGTGTGACATATTTATCATGGGCATCTATATATGGCCCTGTGCGATTGTGTGCTTGTTGGTGAAGAGTGAAATATAAATGTAATCGACCGCGTAATCGATGCCAAGAATCTTGTAAAAGCTCGTGACCACAGTGTTTGTAAACGACGTTATGCAATTCAAGCTCTTCAAATATAGCCGCTTCTTTATTATTGCTTTTAATCGCCGCAGTTAGTTTTTCTAACTGGCTATTGAGTTCTTTTCTAAAGTCTTCTCCGCGATTCTCCCAGACAAGCTTAAAGGCGAATTGCTCTAATTCCGTGCGAAAAGAGTAAAGCTCCTGTATTGCTTTGACCGTGATATTAGCAACATAAGTTCCAGTATAAGGAATGCTTTCAATCAGTCCTTGGTCCACCAGTTGTCTTATCGCTTCTCGTAATGGGCCTCGACTAACGCCTAGTAATGCGGATAGCTGAGACTCAACTAATTTTGTCCCGGGAGCGAGCTCCCCACTAATAATCGCTTCCCTAAGTTGCTCAACAACATTGGCTCTGAGTGTTCGATCTTTGTTGATTGGCTTTAAATTTAGTAGAGACATAATTTCCTGATGTTACTTCGTTATGCAGAACTCTGCGGCGCAGAGAAAGATATCAAAATTACCTTCTTGCATAAAGGTTTGAATAAAGCGGTATGATTGTCAACAATCATACCGTTGACAATTTTCATAATGCATCTTAACCTACATACACTTTATTTTTTTAACCACCTGACTTTTCTATTCTTGGAGTGAAATATGTCGTCCCATTCTTTTAGTGCACATTCAGCTGATGAAGACAGTAGAAATGAAAGCATCAAAGTTTACGTAAATGGTGCATTGTTGCCGAAGCATGAAGCTGTTGTGTCTGTTTACGATAGCGGCTTTATGCTGGGAGATGGGATTTGGGAAGGGCTTCGTGTTTATAACGGAAAAATAGCATTTTTAAATGATCACCTTGATCGTTTATATGACTCCGCTAAGGTGCTCGATTTTGAGATAGGCCTTACTCGCGACGAATTAACCCAAGCGCTATATAACACGCTCTCTGAAAATAATATGACTCATGATGCGCATTTACGCTTGATGGTGACGAGAGGGCGTAAAAAGCATCCGTTCCAAGATCCAAAATTAAGTGTTTATGGGTCGACAGTAGTGATTATTGCGGAACACAGTAAACCAAGCGCGACTGTTCTTGAAAATGGGATGACATTGTTTACTGTTCATGTTGTACGTGGCATGCCAAATAGCCAGGATCCAAAACTCAATTCTCACAGTAAATTGAATTGCATCACAGCGTTAACTCATGCTCAAAAAGCAGGCGCGGATGAGGCTTTAATGCTTGATCCTCACGGTTTTGTGGCGACTTGTAACTCAACAAACTTCTTTATTGTTCGCAAAGGCGAAGTTTGGACTTCAACCAGTAAATACTGCATGAACGGTATCACCCGTCAAAAAGTAATAGATCTTTGCCTCAAAAACGGCATTCCTCTCGTCGAAAAAGACTTCTCTCTGTTTGAGGTTTATGGCGCGGAAGAGGCTTTTGTTACAGGTACTTTTGGTGGGCAAACACCCGTTGTTACGATTGATGGACGTACTGTTGGGGATGGTAAGCCAGGCCCAATGGTTAAGCGTATTCGAGAATTGTATAAAGCACTTGTTGCTGAATCTTAATAGGCTGGAGTTTTGCGTGAGTAATCAAGAAATTGGAAAAATCCTTGTTGTTGGCGGCGGCCGTATGGGCTCTGCCATTGTTGAAGGTTGGTTGAAGCAAGGAGTGCTTCCAAGTTCTATTTATTTGATTGATCAAAATATTCAGATATTAGAGACCTTTAAGGAGAAAGGTCTGCATACTTTTTCAAGTGTTGAGAATGTCCCTGAAAATACATTGTTTGATGTGTTTTTACTGGCGTTAAAGCCTCAAATTATAGTGCAACACGTGGCCGACTTTAACCGCCTCATATCTGCGTCTACTTGTTTGATTTCAGTAGCCGCTGGTGTGATGGTAAACACATTGAAGCAAATGCTACCTAATGCAAAACATGTTGTGCGTGTCATGCCAAATACACCAGCGATGATCAGCAAAGGTGTCATGGTTGGGTATTCAGATCAGCAAGCCGAGTTTTCATCATTAATTGAGAGTTTATTTGCCACGTTAGGGCATTTTTTTTGGGTATCAAATGAAGATCAAATGCATGCAGTCACGGCTGTTAGTGGAAGTGGTCCAGCGTATTTATTCTATTTCGCTCAATGCTTTGTTGAATCTGCCAAGGCACTTGGCTTAGAAGAGAACTTAGCACAGGAGCTCGCTTTAAAAACCGTTATTGGGTCAGCTCATTTGATTGAACAAAGCGATGATGATGTGGAGACATTACGAAAAAATGTGACAAGCCCAAATGGCACAACACAAGCAGGCTTGGAAGCTCTTATGAGAGATTCTATTCTAAAAAATCGTGTAGAAGAGTGTTGTCAACACGCCGCCAAGCGAAGTGTTGAGTTGTCATAAAAAATACAAGTTTTGCCTGAAAAATAAAGCCATCGCAATTTGATTTTTAGAAAAGCGATGCATACAAGAAGTTGCATTGCAGCAACCTTAATGAGCATGTGCTCAATAAAAATCACAAAAGAAACGAGGTAATCATCCTATGAATACATTGAAAAACAAATTACTAAGTACTGCTGTCGGGGCTGTGCTGTTTGGCGGTCTTAGTTCTACACCCGCTATTGCTGCAAATATCGAGCATTTTTCTATCGGTACTGCTGGGCAAACAGGTGTTTACTATGTGGTTGGACAATCTATTTGTCGCATGGTGAATGGCAGTTCTAAAGAGCATAATTTACGTTGTTCTGCACCTTCAACAGGCGGTTCGATTGCTAACTTAAACTCTATTCGTTCAGGCGGTCTAGATTTTGGAACTGTCCAGTCAGATTGGCAATACCACTCTTATAATGGTACGTCGAACTTTAAAGACGCTGGTGCTTATGAAAATCTAAGAGCCGTTTTCTCTTTGCACTCTGATATTTTTACCTTAGTTACTCGTGCGGATGCGAACATTAAATCTTTTGATGATTTGAAAGGTAAGCGAGTGAATATTGGTAATCCAGGATCTGGTCAACGCGCAACTATGCTAACGCTTATGGAAGAAAGTGGCATGAAGGTTTCTGATTTCAAATTAGCTGGTGAACTTAAGTCGTCAGAGCAATCTCAAGCTTTGTGTGACAATAAAGTAGATGCTTTTGTAATGGTTGCTGGCCATCCAGTTGCTAATGTAAAAGAAGCAACAAGTACTTGTGATACTCGAATTATCGATGTAACTGGCGGTGCTGTTGATCATTTATTAGAAAAATTCTCTTATTACAGCAAGGCTTCTATTCCTGGTGGCATGTATGAAGGTACGCCAAATGATGTGAATACTTATGGTTTGAAAGCGACTTTGGTTTCTTCTACTGCGACGTCTGAAAAAGTGGTTTATAACTTGGTGAAAGGAGTATTTGAAAACTTTGACCGATTCAAACGCTTGCATCCAGCTTTTGCTAATTTAAACCCTCAAGAAATGATTAAAGCTGGTCTGACCGCGCCACTTCATGATGGTGCAGTGAAATATTATAAAGAGCGAGGTTGGATAAAATAGAACATCATTTTATTGGTGTTTGGTCTTGCCGAGCATAATTGCTCGGCAGCGTTAAATGATATTGAATGAGAGTATTGTTATGAGCAAGGCAATAAAGAATAGTGACACAAGAGATCTGGAAGAGTTAGTTTCGTCTACAGATATGGGGGGGCGTAAACCATCAGGCTTACAGTTAAAAGTTCTTCTTAGTGTCGCGTTTGTATGGGCTTGCTTTCAATTATGGATTGCCTCACCTTTTCCTTATCTAATGGACTCTGATTTACTGCGTTGGAATAGTAATCAGGCAAGGTCCATTCACTTGATGTTTGCTATTTTTCTCGTTTTTTTGAGTTTCCCTTTTAGCAGTCGTTCTGCTGTTACAAAAATACCTATTATTGATTGGTGCATTGCTCTTATTGCAAGTCTATGTGCGTCTTACTACCTGATTGAGTACCAGAATATTGCCGTTCGAGTGGGTGCTCCTATTTTACAAGACGTTATAGTTGCTTGTATTGGCATACCTTTATTGTTCGAGGCGGCACGTAGAAGTCTTGGTATTACCCTTCCACTAATAGCGATTGTTTTTTTACTTTATAATTTTTTTGGTAATTACATGCCAGAAATGATCGCTCATAAAGGGTTTAACCTTTATGAGGTTGTTAATCATCAATGGATTACGACGGAAGGCGTTTTCGGTATTGCGCTTGGCGTCTCAACAGATTTTGTTTTCTTATTTGTTTTGTTTGGTTCTTTACTCGATAAAGCGGGAGCCGGAAACTACTTTATACAACTCGCTTTTTCTTGCTTAGGGCATTTTAAAGGTGGTCCAGCGAAGGCTGCTGTCGTTGCATCTGGGCTTACAGGCTTGATATCGGGCTCGTCTATTGCCAATGTGGTCACTACAGGAACTTTTACTATTCCTATGATGAAAAAGGTTGGTTTTTCATCTGAGAAAGCAGGGGCAGTGGAAGTTGCATCGTCTGTTAATGGTCAGATTATGCCTCCTGTTATGGGGGCCGCGGCGTTCTTGATGGTGGAATATGTAGGTATTAGCTATTTAGATGTTATTAAACACGCTTTTTTACCTGCTCTTATTTCTTATATTGGCTTGGTTTACATTGTTCATCTCGAAGCTTTAAAGGCAAATATGCAAGGTTTGCCGCGCTCTGTGTCGCGCGCTAACTTTGTTCGAAGTTTGGCCTCAATCATTTTTGGCTTTTTAAGTTTCAGCTTCCTCAGTGCTATCGTTTATTATGGGTTGGGATGGATCAAATTAGTGGCAGGTGATGCGTCTGGTTATGTGATTACGGCACTTGTCCTTTTGAGTTATGTGTTATTGCTTCTATATGCGTCGAAATCTCCAAAACTTAATGATGCTGCAGAGCAGAACTTAGAAGCTCTACCGTCTCCGGGTGAAATATTTGCTTCAGGTATGTACTATTTATTACCTGTTTTGGTTTTGGTGTGGTGTTTAATGGTTGAGCGCCTGAGTCCTGGGCTAAGTGCATTTTGGGCAGCATTGTTAACAATCTTTATAATACTGACAAAACCTTATCTTGATGGTGTATTTAGAGGAGAAGCAAGAGCGTCACTTTTCCAAGGTGTTAAGGATTTGTTCGACGGAATGGTGTCTGGTGCTCGAAATATGGCGAGTATATCAATTGCCACAGCAACCGCTGGTGTGATTGTTGGTGTCGTATCGCAAACCAGTGTAGGGGCCGTTTTAGCCGATGTAGTAGAAGTGTTATCTTTTGGCAATATTACCTTAATGCTTATTTTGGTAGCTATATTGTGCATGATCCTAGGTATGGGCTTACCGACGACCGCAAACTACATTGTGGTCTCTTCATTGATGGCAACAGTGATTGTTGAAGTGGGCGCGGCGAATGGGTTAGTTGTCCCTCTGATCGCTGTTCATTTATTTGTTTTCTATTTTGGCTTGATGGCGGATGTCACGCCCCCAGTCGGTTTAGCGTCTTTTGCCGCGGCGGCCGTGTCTGGAGGGAAGCCGATTCCAACAGGTATCATCGCCTTCAAGTATGCGTTACGTACCGCCATTTTACCTTTCTTATTTATTTTCAATTCTGACCTGTTGTTGATTGATGTGACCTTTATCCAAGGTGTCTTCATTTTTGTTATCGCAACGTTAGCTATGTTGATCTTTACGGCAGCAACCCAAGGTTACTTTATTGTTAAAAGTAAGAAGTGGGAAACCGTATTACTTTTGTTGATTGCGTTTAGTATTTTCCGACCTGATTTTTGGATTAATAAAGTTGTAGAGCCTTATCGTTATATGGCGATGTCTGATTATTTACAAGAAGGTGGTGCGGTTACTGAAGGGATGCCATTAAGAGTTCATGTGTCTGAACAAAATTATTCAGGCGAGCTGGAAAGATCAATACACATGCTGATTGCTCGTGAGTCTGGAAACCTTGAAGTGATTATGCAGCAAGCTGGTTTAAATCTTTATATAAGTAGCGATGTGATCGAAGTAGATAGTGTTGATATTGGAAGTGATGCCTATGAAGCTGGGTTTGAAGCCTTTCAAGTAATCGAAGGGTTAGAGGTGTCGAATTCTCAACCATCTAAATTGTTTGTTTATATACCAAGTTTATTACTTTTAGTTGTAGTGGTTGCTATGCAGCGACGACGTAAACCGTAAGTTTTAAGTCTGTCCCAGGACTTTTTTAGGCAACATTTATGTTGCCTATTTTTTTACACTAAAAAGTGACCAGAATGAAAATAACCAAGATTCCATTTCTCACATGGCGTCAAAAATTAAATAAAAACACTATAAAATCCGACTTTATTGCAGGGATAACAGGTGCCTTCTTGGTTATTCCTCAAGGGATTGCTTATGCAATGATTGCAGGTTTACCAGCAGAGTTTGGTTTGTATGCGGCGATTGTCTCCGCTGTTATTGCTTCTTTTTTTGGTTCTTCCATGTATATGGTTTCAGGACCGACGGCGGCGCTTTCTATTGTGTCTGCAATTGTGATTGAAAATGCCATAGGGCAGTCTCAATTATCTTACTTGTCCCTGATGTTTATACTGACGTTTTTTGTTGGTGTCTTTCAATTGGCATTTGCTTTCTTGCGCTTTGGCTTTCTTGTTAATTTTATTTCCCACGCAGTGGTGCAAGGGTTTACAGCTGGAGCGGCTTTATTAATAGCGGTCAGTCAATTAGGAAATATGTTGGGGCTGCCAAAAGAGGGGGCTTCTAGCTTTATTGGCTATCTTCAGTTTGTGATCAAGTATTGGGAATCGATTAACATACTGTCACTTGTTATTGGCCTTATTACCATTATAAGCGCTCTCTTGATTAAGTGTTGCTTGAAGCGAGTGCCATATTTGCTCGGAAGTATGTTAATCGGTGCTTGTGTATGTGTGTTTTTATTTGACCCTATTCAATATGAAATTGAAATGACTAAGGCTCTGCCTAATGGCTTTCCTTCTTTTGTTGTGCCAGATTTTGATCTCAATTCTTTATTTGTATTGGGCTCTGGTGCGTTGTCTATTGCCATTTTGGGGCTTATTGAGGCGGTTGCTATTGCTCGTTCGATTGCAATGCGATCAAAGCAAATGATTAATGGTAATCAAGAGTTTTATGGGCAGGGTTTATCAAATTTGTTTGGTGCTTTTTTTCAGTGCTACCCTAGTTCTGGCTCTTTTACTCGATCTGGTGGAAATTATGACGCCGGCGCCAAAACCCCCTTCGCTATACTTTTTTCAGCTTTGATTGTGTTGAGTGTCTTACTGTTTTTTTCTGATATCACACGATATATTCCAGTACCCGTTATGGCTGGTAGTATCTTAGTGATTGCGTGGAATTTATTTGATTTGTCAGGCTTCATTAAGCAATTAAAAGCGCCGAAAGCCGATTCTATCCCATTTGTTTTAACGTTCTTGAGTACATTGTTTTTGCAATTAGAAAGTGCCATTTATGTTGGGATTTTTGCTTCTTTTATCTTTTATCTAGCAAAAACTGCCAGACCAAAAATGACCGTTGTTGCACCTTATAAAAATGATCAAGGTATCAGGCAAGTAAAAAATGTAGCCCGTTACCATTTGTCAGAATGCCCTGAAATCAAAATGGTTCGCCTTGATGGGTCATTGTTTTTTGGGGCCGCAGAGTATTTCCAGCAATCTATTCGGGAAATCAGTTATTCAGGTGTTGAGCGCTTCATTATTATTTGTAAGGGAGTCAATTTTGTAGATTCATCGGGACAATACGCCATACGTGAAGAAATTGAACGTATTCAAGATGATGGTGGAAGTGTGTTTATCAGCTCTCTTAAGGGGAATACATTGGATGAATTTGAGGATGAAAACTTGCTTGCATTATTTGAGAATGGGGTGCTTAAAAGTTCTACTAGTATCGCCATTTCCGATATGGTGAAAAGTATTTCTTACGATACTTGCTTAGCGTGTCCAAAAAAGATTTTTGATGAATGCCCCGGGCGCTAAATACTTCTTCGATAAGTAATTTCTCTCCTGATATTTTAACTGCTTCTCTAGTGATTCCAGCTTCGTTGTTTATTCCATAAAATTAATATGGTTTTAGTGTTGAAAGGCAAAAAGCTGTCCCCATATAACCAGCACAGAGAATCAATTATTTCTGTTATTTGGAGTACACCATGAGTGAACAGCAAAAAAATCCTAACCTAGAAGCGGAGCAAGATTTGAAAAGCGAAACACAGAACGACACAGTTGAAGAGATTTTAGAGCCTGAAGCAGAGGTTTTAGAAGAAGCGGCTGAAAACGATGAATTAGCAAAAGCATTAGAAGAAGTTGCGCAATATAAAGAAGCAGCACTTCGCGCTCAAGCAGACTCGCAGAATGTGCGTCGTCGTGCAGAGCAAGACGTTGAAAAAGCACACAAGTTCGGCGTTGAAAAATTTGCTAAATCCATTATTAATGTTGCGGACAACTTAGAGCGTGCTCTAGCGTCAGAAACGGCAACAGGTGAAGCAGACCCTCTTCGTGAAGGTGTTGAATTAACACTGAAAGATTTGATTGAAACATTGGCGCGTTTCGAAGTGAAAGTCGTTGATCCACATGGCGAACCTTTCAGCCCAGAATTACACCAAGCCATGACAATGGTGCCTAACCCAGAGTTAGAACCGAATACGGTTATGGATGTTGTACAGAAAGGTTATACGCTTCATGGACGTCTTTTACGCCCAGCAATGGTTGTTGTTTCAAGCGCAGCATAAATAGGTTGTCATTTTTTTGACACCCAGTGCTTGAAATACTCAGAAGCGCACCCAAATACAGAATTATCAACGTAACAAACAAAATATTGGAGATACAAACCATGGGTAAAATCATTGGTATTGACTTAGGTACAACGAACTCTTGTGTTGCTGTACTAGATGGCGAAAAAGCGCGTGTAATTGAAAATGCGGAAGGCGATCGTACTACGCCTTCGATTGTTGCCTTTGCGGAAGACGGCGAAGTATTGGTTGGTCAATCTGCAAAACGTCAAGCAGTTACAAACCCAACGAACACTTTGTTTGCGGTTAAGCGTTTGATCGGCCGTAAATTTAAAGACGATGTTGTACAAAAAGACATCTCAATGGTGCCGTACAAAATCGTTTCTGCTGACAATGGCGACGCTTGGGTAGAAATCAAAGGCGATAAGAAAGCGCCACCACAAGTATCCGCTGAAGTTCTTAAGAAAATGAAGAAAACAGCAGAAGACTACTTAGGTGAAAAAGTAACAGAAGCGGTTATCACGGTGCCTGCTTACTTTAACGATTCTCAGCGTCAAGCAACGAAAGATGCAGGTAAAATCGCTGGTCTAGAAGTGAAACGTATTATCAACGAGCCAACTGCTGCGGCTCTTGCATACGGTCTTGATAAGAGTTCTGGTGACTCTACTATCGCGGTTTATGACCTTGGTGGTGGTACATTTGATATCTCTATCATCGAAATTGCAGACGTAGATGGCGAGAAGCAGTTCGAAGTATTGTCTACAAATGGTGATACTTTCCTAGGTGGTGAAGATTTCGACATGCGCGTTATCGAATTCCTAGCAGACGAATTTAAGAAACAGTCTGGTATCGATTTGCATAACGATCCGTTGGCTCTACAACGTTTGAAAGAAGCGGGTGAGAAAGCGAAAGTTGAGTTGTCTTCTGCGTCACAAACAGAAGTGAACTTGCCTTACATCACAGCGGACGCGACTGGCCCTAAACACTTGAACGTGAAATTGACTCGTTCTAAGTTGGAGTCTTTGGTTGAAGATCTAGTATTGAACTCACTTGAGCCTTGCCGTAAAGCGCTTAAGGATGCAGAGCTTTCTGCGTCTGAAATCGACGAAGTTATCTTGGTTGGTGGTCAAACACGTATGCCATTGGTACAAGCGAAAGTAACTGAATTCTTCGGTAAAGAGCCACGAAAAGACGTAAACCCTGATGAAGCGGTTGCTATTGGTGCTTCTATTCAAGGTGCGGTATTAGCTGGTGACGTAAAAGACGTTCTTCTTCTTGATGTAACACCATTGTCTCTAGGTATCGAAACAATGGGTGGTGTAATGACGGCCTTGATCGAGAAAAACACAACGATTCCGACTAAGAAATCGCAAACGTTCTCGACAGCAGAAGACAACCAGAATGCGGTAACGATTCACGCTGTACAGGGTGAGCGTAAGCAAGCGGCTCAGAACAAATCTCTAGGTCGTTTTGACTTGGCTGATATCCCACCGGCTCCACGTGGTGTGCCTCAAATCGAAGTAAGCTTCGATATCGATGCCAACGGTATCTTGAGTGTATCAGCGAAAGACAAAGCAACAGGCAAAGAACAGTCTATCGTGATCAAAGCGTCTTCTGGTTTGAGCGATGAAGAAGTTGAAAAAATGGTTCAAGACGCTGAAGCGAATGCGGAAGAAGATCGTAAGTTCGAAGAGCTTGTACAAGTTCGCAACACGGCTGACGGCATGATTCACGCGACTCGTAAAACCTTGACTGATGCTGGCGATAAAGCCACAGAAGAAGAGAAAACAGCGATTGAAACAGCGATCACTGAACTTGAAGAAGCGCTAACGTCCAATGACAAAGAGCAAATCGAAGAGAAAACCAATGCGTTGACTCAAGCGTCTGGCTCTTTGGCTCAGAAAATGTACGCTGAAGCGGAAGCTGGCGAACAAGCAGCAGGCGCCGCTGAAGAAGCAGGTGCTCAATCAAATGATGATGCTGTAGATGCTGAATTCGAAGAAGTGAAAGACGACAAAAAATAAGCGTTAAACCTTATTTCGTAGCCCCTTTATTGGGGCTGTTTACAGGAAGCACGGTTTAACACCGTGCTTTGCTGTTTACAACGCTTCTAAGTAAGTATGTTCAATGAGATTTTATAAGTTTTGAGTTTATAAACTCGGACTGTTCAATTCAGGCTTTTTAATTCAGGCTTTTAAATTCAGGAATTCCTGCAATGAGTAAAAGAGACTATTACGACGTTCTTGGTGTTGCCAAAGACGCGGATAAGAAAGACATCAAAAAAGCTTATCGTTCTTTAGCGAATAAGTATCATCCAGATAAAAACCCTGATAACCCAGAAGCCCTTGAAAAATTCAAAGAGTTGGCTGAAGCCTATGAAATTTTATCTTCAGAGGAAAAGCGCTCTGCCTATGATCGATTTGGTCATGAAGGTGTAAATGGTCAAGGTGGCGGCGGTTACGGCGGCGGTGGTGCTGGCGGCTTTAGTGATATTTTTGGCGATGTATTCGGCGATATCTTTGGCGGCGGCGGTGGTGGCGGTCAAAGCCGAACGCGTCGTGGTTCCGATTTACGTTACACATTGGAATTGGATCTTGAGCAAGCGGTTTGGGGTTGTGACGAAAAAATTCGTATCCCAACATTAGTGAACTGTAAGCCTTGTGATGGCTCAGGCGCGAAGAAAGGCTCTAAGCCGAAAACTTGTGGAACCTGTGGTGGCGCTGGCCAAGTCCGCATGTCTCAAGGTTTCTTCTCCGTTCAACAAGCGTGTCCTGAATGTCATGGTCAAGGTCAGGTTATTTCTGATCCATGTCCTGAATGTCATGGACAAGGTCGCACTCAAGAATACAAAACACTCAGTGTTAAAATTCCGGCGGGCGTTGATACGGGCGATCGTATCCGATTGTCAGGAGAAGGCGAAGCGGGCGCTCAAGGTGGTCCTTCAGGAGACTTGTTTGTTCAAGTGTCTGTGAAACCACACAGCATTTTTGAGCGTGATGGCGCGAATTTATATTGTGAAGTTCCTATTAGCTTTTCAACCGCGGCATTAGGTGGCGATATTGATGTGCCTACGCTAGATGGCCGAGTTCGCTTAAAAGTGACGCCAGAGTGTCAAACTGACAAGTTGTTCCGTTTGCGTGGTAAAGGTGTGAAACCTGTACGTGGCGGCCCAGTAGGTGATTTGATCTGTAAGGTGGTTATTGAAACCCCAGTGAATCTTACCGCTCGTCAAAAAGAATTGTTCACAGAGCTGGCTGAAAGCATGGGTGAAGGTACGAATCATTCGCCTAAGCAAACAAGTTGGTTTGATGGTGTGAAACGCTTCTTTGATGATATTAAGAAATAAATTCTGCTAACGCACAGGTTAACAGAATCAATAAAGGCGCCTATTTGGCGCCTTTTTCTTTTAGTAGGAAATCAATGTGGCTGCGCAGTAAGTTGGCGGCGTTGGTGAAGCTTTTGTTGTTCGGAATGATAAAGTCCGCTTTAGAACGAATTTCAATGGTCTTTAAAGACGCTTGACGAACATGGCGCATGTATCGGCTGGTAACTTCGTTCACATTGCGTCCGCGCTCCGCTATGTCGCGTTTCAAACGACGGACAATGGCAATGTCCATGTCGGTATCAACAAACAATAAAAAGTCGACCGCATCGCGAATGCCTGGATCTTGAAACATCATATGACCTTCAACGAGCACCACGTGAGTTGGCTCTAAATTGCGGTAACCAACGCGCTTGTGTTGAGAGTGATCATAAACAGGGATTTCATTTGGTTGCTGTCTGTTTTTACAGTTATGGATGGCGAGCGTTAAGCTTTCGATATCCAATGAGCTGAGGTCATCAAAATTGTAAACATCAGGGTCTATACTGCCGCAGCCATTATAAAAATTGTCTTGGCAAAGAACGGTAATGCTGTCGTCTTGACCTTCTGCTAATAGAGAACAAAGTCGGCTTTTTCCACTACCCGATACGCCAGTGATGCCAATTACAAGTGCCATGTGTTACCTCAATAAAATAAAGTGTCAGTGCTCCTTGAGTTGCAAGAGCATATAGTGTTGTATTATATATCAGGTTTGGCCCTTTGTGCCCTCTAAACTGGACGATGATATCTCAGAAGGAAAGTATTAATGTCTAGAAAGAACACTTTGTCTTTGATCATGAGTGTGTGTGTGCTTTTTTTCGTTGGAATGACGTCTGCTATTGCCGCCACAGAAACCAAGGCAACGCTTGCTGATAGAGCAGAGTTGTTTGGTCTGCCTTTCAATAATTTAAGTTTGCGAACACTAGAAAAACAATTGAATGGTATGGGGCTAAGTCGCTATCCGTCGTATCGTGATGATATGGTGAGTTACAGCTTGGGTGAAGAAGGGATTTTGGGCGTTACAAACGCCGATATATTTATTAATAACTCAGGCTATGTTCGGCAAGCCTTATTGTCCGGTGTGATAGACGATAATAAAAAACGTCGCGATTTGGGAAATCTGCTAGAGAAAAAATACGGTGTACCGATTGAAGGTGCCTTATCTGGAGGCATCGGTCGGGCAAAATGGCTGTTTGATGATGCCACTACCATTGAGTTTCGCAACACGACCTATGATGTGTCTATTATGTATGTGGATCAACGTCCTAGTGTGACGTCTTTTTCTGGTAAAATTGATGTAGAAGCGTTATCTCGGAAAAACCAATAGCCTTCTTTAACCCCAAATTTGTGATGAGTTGTACAATTACTTATGTTTATTATTGATTTTAACCTGCGTTTGGCACATTTCATTCAACCTCATTTGCATGATATCGCACTGGCTTTGGTGGCTACTTGTCTAGTGGTGTATGGCGATGTGGTCAACGGCTTTTTGAAAAAGCTGGTGTCGTCTTGGACATTCATTCTACGAGTCACAGCCTTTATTGTGATGTGTACCTTTGGTTATGGGCTCTTAACACTTTGGAGTCAGCCTATCGTTTATTGGGGGTTAACAAGAGTAGATTTGGTTTATCGTCCTATATTGGTATTTGCGTGTTTCTGTCTTTTGGGTGTTTTGGCCGAAAGAAAGCGTCATTTATAAAATAATTTATGAAAGTTTTAGTCATTTCTCGTTGTCAAATTACGTAATCATCATGATATCTGCTCTGTTTCTCAGGCCGATATCATGGTTATGTAGTAAAGTTCCTTACCCTCTCTTTTTATTACGTTATTCCTCTAAAAAAACATGTTAAGAGTCTACTTTTTAGGCTTTTTCGTAGTCTTTTTTCAATTTGTTTTTGCTTTTTCCCAGCGTTAAGCTGCCTTCATCTTATGGTGTTCAGCGCAGACTTTGAGGGTAAGAAAATGACAAATACTTGGCTACAAACGCTTGCACAAGCAGAATCTATGATTCCTCTTTTGGGGCAATTAGGGCGTGAGAAATCGGTCAAAATTGAGTTGGCTGGAAAAGCGCTTGTTGCAGACTCTGTGACTGGGTTAATGGCGGCATTTGATCAACATCCAGAACTAGATCTCTCTCAAGTCTATACCTTGCTAAAGCAAATACTCGATAGCGATACGGTACAAACCTGTATTGAATTAGAGTCTTTAATTGTTGAATCTGATGTGTCATCGATGCTATCAGTGAACGAAAGAGCCGACCATGAAACGCCTGTTGTCTTGTATGGTTTTGGTCGTATTGGCCGTTTGCTGGTTCGTCGCATGTGTACACTTGGCTACACAACACCAGGAATGAAAGTCGCTGCGATTGTGGTTCGTAAAGCGTGTGATGACGATTTATCAAAGCGTGCCAGTTTGTTGAAATACGATTCCGTTCATGGCGTTTACGACGGTTTGGTTAAAGTGGATGAGGAAAGCCAATCCTTGGTGATCAATGGTTCACCTGTCAAAGTGATTTATGCCTCAGACCCTGCGGAAGTGGACTATCAAGCGTATGGTATAAAAGGTGCGTTATTGGTTGATAACACGGGACGTTGGCGTGATCGAGAAGGGTTAAGTGTGCATTTAAGTCGCCCTGGAATTGAGCGTGTTGTTCTCACCGCGCCAGGAAAAGGTATGAAAAATGTTGTGACAGGCATTAATGACGATGATATTACCGACAAAGATAAAATCGTGTCGGCAGCGTCTTGTACAACGAATGCTATTACGCCTATTTTGTCTGTGCTTGAAAAGACGTTTGGCATTGAATCAGGTCATGTGGAAACTGTGCACGCTTATACTAATGACCAACATTTGATTGATAATATACATAAAGGCGATCGTCGTGGCCGTGCGGCGGGAATGAATATGGTGATGACAGAAACCGGAGCAGCAAACGCCGTTGCGAAAGCCATTCCATCGCTGGAAGGTAAGTTGAGCGGCAGTGCGATTCGTGTTCCTGTGATTAACGTGTCTATTGCTGTTTTAAGTCTGAACTTGAAGCAAGAGACTTCTGTTAATGAGGTAAATCAACGGATAAAAGCGGCCTCACAAGGGCCTGAATTAACAGGGCAGATTGGCTACAGCGAAGAACCTGATGCTGTGAGTTCAGATTTTATAGGTTCTCAGCAAGCCGGTATTTTAGATGGTTTATCAACCAAGGTGCGAGGCAATCAAATCACATTGTATGTCTGGTACGACAATGAATATGGCTATAGTTGTCAGGTTGTTCGATTAATGGAAAAACTCGTGCAATCTTCTGTGAGTAAAGTCGCATTAGTAAAAGGGCAAGCGGCTTAACGCACTTGCCTTCTCGTTTGGCGTTAATTATCGAACAGCAATTTGATGGAAATAGCCAAGCACATGATGATCACCATAGGGCGAATAATGGTTGCGCCTTTGGTGATCACAAGGCGAGAGCCTATTTGCGCACCAAACCATTGTCCTATTCCCATCACGATTCCCAACGCCCAAACTAAATGACCACTAAAGGCAAAGATGACCAAAGAACACACATTGCTGGTGGCGTTTAAGATCTTTGTGTGGGCGGTTGCAGAAACAACAGAAAGTCCCATAAAACAAAGGTATGCCGTTGAGAAGAAAGCGCCTGTTCCAGGTCCAATTAAGCCATCATAGAAGCCAATGCTTAATCCGATGATGAGCGCAAACTGTACTTGGGTTAAGGAGACTTTGCTGGCGACGTAAGGTTGAAGTTTTGGTAAAAAGAAAAAGAAAATAGCCACGCCAATCAGAATAATCGGTACGGCTTTGAGCAATAGACTACTGTCTAAATACGCCACCAATAGTGTGCCGGAAACCGCGCCAATCGCTGTCATTAGGATTGGTAGCCACATGTTTGAGAGTTTTACTTGTCCTGTTTTTACAAAGTGATAAGACGCCGACAAAGTGCCAGCACAGCCTTGCAGCTTATTAGTTGCCAGCGCTTGTGCCGGAGATAAGCCCGCGGCTAATAATACAGGCACAGTAATGAGTCCGCCTCCGCCAGCAATGGCGTCAATCGCACCCGCTAAAAAGGCCGCAAAAAAGAGTGCGATATAAATCCAAAGCGGAAGATCAAAAAACACGTAATCCATGTGGCGGTCATTCCTATTGTATAAAGGTTTGAGTGGAAATTAGATACTTCTATTAAAGCATGTTGCTTGTGAATTTATTAGTGTTTTAGAAATAAAAAAGCCTAGTTAAGCAATGAGTTATGTAGGCTTTTTGTGGTTGATCTATTAGGGCGTTTTTTCTTTATTTCCCTTAGGCAATACCTTCTAAATAACGCTCTAAAGCCGCGACTTGATCAGAACTGAACTCTAACCCTAATTTGCTGCGTCGCCATAAAATATCGTCGGCGGAACATGCCCATTCTTGCGATACTAAATAGTCTACTTCTACTTGGTATAAATGGTGGCCGAAATGTTGTCCAAGCGCCAAAGTGGATTGTATTTTTTCCATAAAAATATGCGTGCGTGTGCCATAGCTGTTTGCAAAGCGATGAGCGAGAGCGTGATCGATGAAAGGGTATGTTTGCTGAAGCGATTGTACAAAATCGTCCAATGACATATTTAAATCACCGCCAGGAAGTGCCTTTTTATGAGTCCATTCTTCTTTTAATTCATCAAAATACGGCGCTAATTTTTTCATCGCTGACAACGCCAACTTACGATACGTGGTGATTTTCCCGCCAAAGATGCTTAATAAAGGCGCTTCGTTGTCTTGGTCGTCTAGGTGAAGTGTATAGTCTCGTGTGACAGCGGAAGGGTCGGAAGACTCGTCTTCTAGTAATGGACGAACACCTGAGTATGACCACACGATGTCATCTTGTGTCAGCGTATTTTTAAAATGCGCATTGGCCACATTCAATATGTATTCTGCTTCTTCGGAAGAAATAGAGACTTGATTTGGGTCACCTTTGTACTCTACATCGGTTGTTCCTAGCAGTGTGTATTTCTCACGATAGGGAATGGCAAACACAATTCGATTGTCTGTGTTTTGCATAATAAAAGCATTGGTATGTTGCCCGATTCTAGGTACCACAATGTGGCTGCCTTGAATCATACGAATACCGTAAGGTGCTTTTTGCTGTAACCCTGTTTCAATAAAAGAAGACACCCAAGGACCTGCCGCATTCACTAAGGCTTTGGCTGTAATTTGGTGGGTTTCTTGAGTTCGTTGATTTTCTAAATGAAGGTGCCATAAACCGTTTATTCGCTTCGCCGAGAGGCATTTTGTACGAGCAAAAATCGTTGCGCCATTTTGTTGTGCACTTAAGGCGTTTGTCACCACCAAACGTGCGTCATCTACCCAGCAATCTGAATACTCAAAGCCTTTTTTTATATCGGGCTTTAACGGACTGTTCTCAGCGTACTTTACAGAGGACGATCCTTTTAACGTTTCACGCTTTCCAAGGTGATCATAGAGAAATAGTCCTATGCGAATCAGCCAAGCTGGGCGTAAATGTGGTCTGTGAGGCATCTGAAAACGCATTGGCGTGACAATATGTGGTGCAATATTGAGGAGCACTTCACGTTCCGTTAATGCTTCTTTTACAAGGCGAAACTCATAGTGTTCCAAATAACGTAACCCGCCATGAATGAGCTTGCTGCTTGATGACGATGTCGCATTCGCCAAATCACCCATTTCACAAAGCCCTGTGCTGAGTCCACGGCCAGCGGCATCTGCGATAATACCTGTTCCATTGATGCCACCGCCGACAACAAATAGGTCAAAATGGGATTTATTCATGGAGTACCTCATTATAGGAATTGAAATAATACTGTGTATGACGGTTTAGATTAACAGAAACTCGTTGCATTTTTTTTACGTTTTTCTACACCCAAGTACTTGTGTGTTTCTGAGATTCTGGCTAACTTTATTAGGAAGCAGTTATTTATAAAATTAAGGTTAGAACAATGTCAAAGAATTTCGCAGAAGTGCAACAAGATGATTTTATGAAGTTTGGTGGCGAGCGTCCAAGTTATTTAGAGATTGAAGATGCTTTAATGGCGTTAGGTGGTCATGGTGTAAATGGAAATGCATTCAAAAATGAAATGGTTAAGCTCGCAGGTTGGACAGGCGGAGCGTTGACCACTTATGCTCAGCGTCCTGCGGTTGCACAAGCGGCTTTCAATAAAATTCGAGCAGTATTACCAAAGGTAACCACATCAGATGATTTGAAGGCGAAGCTGAAAAGCCTCGCTTAATTTTATCGAGTAAAACATTTTTAAAAAGAGGTGATCGATTAATGGCGGTCACCTCTTTTTATATCCTCCTTACTCTGCATCTGCAACCGCTTTAATCCCGTATTCTTCGTCTAAGATACGGCCAATGGCATTGTCACCTGCGAGATGATGAGCGTATTGCATGTGAAGACAGCGAACCTGGTCCCAATTTGCAATGCCGCCAATCCCCAATTTATCAAATAAAGGCTTAAACCCTTTTTCTTCAATGATGGTTTTGTGTTCATCACTCATGACTTCCCAACGTTTTGCAATGTAATCTCGGTGAGATGCGTAGTGCGCTTCCCTTAAAGATTCATCTTCTTTAATTCGTTGTTCTAATTCTTTTACCACGCCTTGGCTCTCTATTTTAGCCAGTGCTTTATCGATGGCTTTGCTGGATAGCCAATACAGAGTTGGGAAAGGTTGATTAAAAACCCAGGTTTCCATTTCTAAGACTTGTGGCGTGCCATTAGGAGAGTAATGTGCAATGGCGTTTATGCCACTTGGTTCGCGTCCAAGCTGAGAAGTAATAATATCAATATCATGTTGTGAAAGTGTTGTTGTCATGGTGTCTTAATGTATTCGATAAAGTTTAAAGAGGGGGGAGTTTACATGATAAATGAAGGGAAGTTGGCAGCAAATTTTTGAATCCATTCTGCAGCCGCTTCATTGTAGTTTAGTCTTCGGCCATTCATTTTAGCTTGGCGTCGATAATGCTCGATTTGTGATAGTTGTTCTATCATGCGAACACAATAACACTCTTCTGATGACGGGAATTCAATTGAAATCAGGTAACCATCTGGTTCTCGTGTGCACTCGACAATACGTCCAGAAGCACAAAAGTTCGGGTCTATTTCTTCTAATGTCACTCTTACACAGCGTCCATTATCAAACGGATGTGAGGTAAGGTAAGTAATACCGACAAACCCAGCTCTTTCTTCGTTTATCTGAGGAAAAGGCTGATCTTCAATTAGAGTGATGTCTAAGGGAAGGTCTCTCGGATGTGCAACAAATTCCATCGCAACAACCAGCTATTATTTAACGAATTGAATTATCGGCCCAGAAGGCAGACTGTCTAAAAAAGAATGCGAATTGTACGCTTTTTACTCGGGCTGTACAGACGAATTTTAAGATGAGATAACGCATTTTCATAATTTCTACTTATATAAAAATAGGTGTTTAATATAAGTATTAAAATGCATTTATTGTGCCGCTATTTAACCTTCATTTAGCTGATGTTGGCACAGCTCGCCTAGTATATTTAGTGCAGCGTCGATTTCACTGTCCCAGTTTAGTGCGTAATTAAGTCGAATGTGATGTGAGTAGTTTGTTGAAATGCCGAAAACAAGTCCAGGTAGTAGTCCAATGTTATGGTTTAAGGCCGCTGCATGCAGAATGGTGGCATCTACGTTTTCGGGTAATATGACCCAAAGAAAGAAACCGCCTGTAGGGAAAGATGTTTGCGTTTCGGAGGGGAAGTATTTAGCAATAGCACGCAAGCAGCGTTCTAAGTTTTCTTGGTATGCCTGTTGGGTTTTTCGTAAGTGACGGTCGTAAGCACCATTTTCTAAAAAATTGGCGATTGCCGTTTGCGTTAAGGTTGGGATAGCCAGAGATTGAGTGTAAGCCAATTCTTCAATTTTAGACTGATGTTTTCCTCCTATAACCCAACCAATACGAAACCCAGGCGCAATACTCTTTGAAAAGGAACTGCAATAAATTACATGACCACTATTATCGTCTGCTTTTAAAGGTCGCTCTCGCCTATCAGAGTAACTCAGTTCTCCATACACATCATCTTCAATTAATAAAAAATCATGCTTTTCAGCTAGAGTGAGCAGCGTTTTTTTGGCTTGGTTACTTAAAGTGGCTCCTGTTGGGTTTTGATTGCTCGGTGTTACCACACAAGCTCTAATGTCATGTCTTATAGCCGCTTCTGCTAAGAGGTTTAAGCTAATGCCGTTGCGAATGTCACAAGGTATTTCGATGAGTGTTAAGTTTAGAGTTTCAATAACTTGCAAAATACCTTGATAGACAGGGCTTTCAACTGCAATGGTATCGCCAGGCTTTGTTATGGATTGTAGTGCTAGCATAAGAGCATTTTGGCAGCCCAATGTGATGGTTATATCGTCAGGTTGAAGCTGGCAGCCGCCGTCTAGCATACGAATGGCAATTTGGCGACGTAGATTGAGGTTCCCTGGTGTAAATTCATATGCCGTACATATTTCTGGTTCTAATCGCATTAAACGGCCCACGGAGCGTTGTAATTGTCGAATAGGTAGAAAAAGGCTTTTTGGCACGGCTGAACCAAATTGTGTAATGTCTTCGCTTTCAGAAGAGCGCAATAGGCGTGCTCTTAATGCCTGTAATGTTTCTTTATTATCAGAGTGTATTTCTTGTGAAAAACTTTCAGACTTTGGTAGGGCTTGTGTCTCTTGGACAAAATACCCTTTTTGCGGGCGCGCTTTTATGACGCCTCTGTCTTCTAACAAGCTATAAGCTTGTAGCACAGTGGCCACGCTGACTTCCATCTGTTTACTGGATTTACGTACGGATGGGATTTTTGCACCTGGTAGAAAAATACCTTCATGAACTTGGCGTTCAATGTTGTTGGCAACTTTTTCGTAAAGGGGGCAATCCATAAATTATATATCAGACTTATAAAACAGAGGGCCAATTTACCAGAATGATGAATTGAAATAAATCTATGTTACATAAGACCAGTATATTGCGAGGTGAAATAGAGTGAGTTGTTATTTAATGCGTGTAATTTTCTGTAAAAAACGTATTATTTAATTCCTGTTTAAATGGTCAAACAATAATAAAACTTCATTTTAAATGGCTATGATCACTCTTAACAAATCAAATTCAAATAGAAATTTAGAGGTCAAGTTATGTCATTGTCTGTTATTCAGAGAATCTTATGCGGCTTTAGTATCTTGTTACTGCTGCTATTGACGATTGCTGCGTCGGGTTTTTGGGGAATCAGTAAAATAGAAGATAGGCTCAACATTGTGACAGGTAATGTAGCAGATGTGGCCTCTACAAGTAATGAGCTTAAAGAAAATTTGAGCTTAGCAAACTCAGCCGTTTTACAATATTTACTAAGCAAGTCGCCAGAATCATTGGAAGGCTTGTCTAAAAGTTTTCAAGGTTACAAAGAAGGTTTTCTTGACGTATCTAATGCGCTAGAAGGGTATCTTGAGAGCTATGATGAAATGAATTCTGCTCTAAAACATATTGGTACCGAAGCCAACGAATTTTTCCGTTATACGGATATGGCTTTCTTTAACCACAAAAAAATGTTGGACATGCAATCAGAGATTGCAAGGCAGAAAATGGATCTGAAGGACACGGTTATTTTTACGTCTGAAGATCTCGCCTTATTAGAAGAAGACGGTGAAACCTTTGAGATTAAGTTCTCCGCTTCTTATATGCAAAGCCGTGTTCAGAGTCTTCAGCTTTCCGTTATTGATTATTTTGATTTGCAAGACCTAGATGACATGCAATTGCTACGAGACACCATGAAGGCAACTTTAGTGGGATTGCATAGTAAACAATCTTATGTCAATGATGGAAATATAGACGGGCTTGTGGAGGAATTAGATCAAGCTATTTTGTCTGATGAAGGTGTCATTGCAAAGCGATATGAAAATGTCCGCTTAGCGCAAGAATCTGAAGCGTTGGCTAAAGATTTATCGGATAGCATGAAAATCATCAATGCCCAAGTTGAAATACTGCTTTCTGAGACTTCTAAAATGAGTGAAAGTGCGAAAAATGAAGCAACGGAAGCCGCGTCATTATCGACTTTTATTATCAGTCTTGTTCTGATCGTATCTGTCGCTATCGCTGTGTTAGTGGCGTTATGGGTTAGTCGAAGTATTCGTATTCCATTAAAAGAAGTAATGAATGTATTGGGCAAAATTTCTGATGGTGATTTTACCCAACGCAGTATGGTTAAAACGAAGGATGAATTTGGTGAATTGTCTCGTTGGGTTAATCAATTGGTATCTAAACTTCAAGACGTCATGAAAGATATCGATCAGTCTGCGACAAAAGTCTCAGAATCTGCAACAAACAATGTGAGTTTAGCGAACAACTCTAAACGCTTAATGAGCGCGCAAAATGCACGTACAACCGAAGTGGCTTCTTCAATGACGGAAATGGCGTCAACGGTTGAGCAGGTGGCACAGAGTTCAGAAATTATTTTGCATCAAATTCAATCAGTCGATCAAAGAGCGGGTGAAAACCGTGCTCAAATGGACGCGAATATCCAGAAGATTGAACGCCTTCTAACGCAGATTGAAGAATCTGCGGTGGTGGTAAATCAACTAGATGAGCATTCGAAAAATATTGATAGTATTTTGGATGTAATTCAGGAAATTGCTGAACAAACCAACTTGTTGGCACTCAATGCGGCGATTGAAGCAGCGCGTGCAGGCGAGCAAGGTCGAGGATTTGCTGTGGTTGCAGATGAAGTTCGTACTCTTGCAACACGAACGCACAGTTCAACAGAAGAAATCCAAAATGTCATCGTGAAATTGCAACAAGGTGTCACGAAAACAGTGGTTAGTATGAATGAAAGTTGTGCGAGCGCTGGCGACAGTGTGGAAGAAGCCAGAACGGTAGGATCATCGTTAAGTGAGTTACAACTAAGTATGGCGGAAATTCGTGATTTGAGTACACAGATTGCAACCGCGGCTGAAGAGCAATCTGCTGTCGCGCAAGAAATTCGACAAAATATCGTAGAGATCTCAGAAACCTCTGAAGAAGCCGCGAAAGGGTCGGATGAAAGTGCTCAGAGCAGTGAAGGTTTGTCACAGCTAGCTTCTCGTCAAAAACAACTCTTGAGCCAATTTAAAATCCTTTAATAGTGTTCTAGAGAGAGGTTGCGTTATTATAGGCGCAACTTAATGTTGGAGAGAGAATAAATGTCAATTCAAATCGGTGATATGTTGCCAAGCGGTTCCTTTCAAATCATGGGTGAGGAAGGGCCCGAAACAGTGGATGTGACGGAATTTTTTACTGGGAAAAGCGTATTAATGTTTGCCGTTCCTGGGGCGTTTACTCCGACTTGTAGTGCAAGCCATTTACCGGGTTTTGTTGTACATTTTGATGCACTAAAGGAAAAAGGCATAGATGATATTGTATGTCTTTCCGTCAACGACGTATTTGTCATGAATGCTTGGGGCGAAGCCAACAACGCTGAAAACCTTACCATGGCTTCAGACGGTTTGGCTGAGCTAACTTGTGCAATGGGTTTGGAGTTAGATATTTCTGCCGCGAAAATGGGCATCCGCAGCCTTCGTTATGCCATGTTGGTGTCTAACGGTATTGTTCAGCAACTTTGGTTGGATGAGCCGGGAGAATATAAAGTAAGCTCTGCGGAATACGTTTTATCTCAGCTTTAATCAGCAGAAAGTAATCGAGTTTTGTTTTTAAAAGCGCTCAACTAGAGCGCTTTTTTATATCTGCACATTTACCACTTGATGAAGGTTTAGTGGTAGGATTTATTACCTATTTACATCGATTCCTAGGGAAACATTATGTCTAGTATCATGGTATTAAACGGTCCCAACTTAAACTTATTGGGAACCCGAGAGCCTGAAACCTATGGTCATGAAACATTGGCGGATGTGGAAATACTGTGTCGCGACGCCGCTAAGCAATTAGGGCACGATATAGAGTTTCATCAGTCCAATCATGAAGGCGAGTTAATCGAGCTTATTCATGACGCTGGACGACGTGTAAAAACAGGCGAAATGCTAGGCGTTGTTTTTAATCCTGCGGCCTATACACATACTTCAATTGCTCTGCAGGATGCCATCAAAGGCGCAAATGTTCCTGTGGTTGAGGTGCATATTTCGAACGTTCATACTCGTGAAACCTTCCGTCATCATTCGTATATTTCTTCGGCCGCCATTGGCATTGTGGTCGGAATGGGCGTTTATGGTTACGTATTAGGCATTCAAGGTCTGGTCCATAAACAGCAGAAATAGAGTGTCATGGTAAAAAGAAAAAGCCAGAATTCGTATTTTAAAATGAAGTACGAATTCTGGCTTTTTTGATGGCGTTCAAGCTTGGTCGTGCGGCGCTAAGATTTGTTGGTGACTTGGAATTGACCAACCAGTGTATTTAGCTTGAGTGCAGACAGTCCAACGCGGGAAGAGCGAGTTTGCAATGCCGCAACAGAACGTCTCATTTGTTCGGTTGCCGCACCCATTTCTTGCGCCGTATTTGTGTTGGCTTTGTTGCTTTCATTGAGACGTAATATGGCTTCGAACATTTGTTCTACTAAAGCGTACAGCTTGCTGTCTCCAGAATTTGTTTGCTGATTAGCTTGTAGGTTTTTATCAACGTTCTCTGCGCCTTTCTCCATGAAACTCACGGCATTACGAGTTTCTTTTTGAATGCCTTCGAGCATGCTTTGTATTTCTTCAGCGGCCAATGATGTTTTTGCCGCCAAGCTTCGGACTTCATCTGCAACAACGGAAAATCCTCTGCCATGATCACCCGCTCTCGCGGCTTCAATCGCTGCGTTGAGTGCCAATAAATTGGTTTGGTCTGTGATGTCTGAAATGGTCGTAATGATGCCTGCAATTTCGTTTGTTTTCTTATCAAGAGACTTTACAGATTCCGCAGTGGTTCGTACGACGTCTCGAATTTCTTGGGTACCTGTTTTGGCTTCTTCTAAGCGAATCAAAGTTTCTTTTGAAACCTGATCCATTGATTGTTTTAACGAGTCTGCCGTTTGTGAAGCGCTTTGTACTTCGTTCACTTGCAGCTGGAACGCGTTGAGCATGTTTTCAACAGACGTTTCAAGGTAATGGGAAACTTGTTTTGCTTCTTCATTCGTACTCGCCATGAAGTCGTTTGAGTGCTTCACATTGTTACTGGCAGAAATGACTTCACCGATTGTGTTGTCTAGGTTGTCGATGAAGCTGTTCATCCAACGCCCCATGTCGCCGGTTTCATCGTTCGCCATTTTGTCATCAAGGCGCTGCCTTAAGTTGCCTTCGCCCTCGGCAATGGTTTGAATAACATCTGTCATTTGGTTCATGCTACGGCTGATTTTTTTCGTGCTTAACTGATTGAATAAAACACCTGCAATGCCTAATGCGGCAAAAGCGCTAATGCTAATTATAGTCGCGGATAAATGACTGTACGCTTGCAGTGTCGCACTAAGCAGTAATGGAATACTGGACGCCAATAAATAACTTTTTGTTAACTTCAAGTTGATAGATCGACGACGATAAACTTCTTCGAGGTCGCCTTCACACATCATCCCCCATTTGTCAGGGCTGCCTTTGAGCTGAAAAGTGATGCCTTTGCCGATGACAGGAATGTGTCGGTAGTCTGAGTAGCCAGGATAGGTCACAAATAGATTGTTGCCTTTTCTAATGGTTTCTCTTACGCCAGGGTGTAGCTCTTTTGTGGCAGGATCGGTAAATCTAATTTCAAATTCCGTATGCTGTTGAACCTTTACCGTTCCCCAATTTGTAGAAACGCCACCCTTAAGGTTTTCCCCATGGCTAAAGGTATTGTCTTCAAAGCGTGAACGGGAAAGTGCGGTGCCTGGAAGAATGCTTTTATCGAATGAAGACTCGACCATAAACAAATAGTTGTCACCAGACTCTTTATAAATATGCCCTGCTTCTCGTTGAATTAGGTCGCCCAAAACGTCGTTTGGTACGCGAGCACAGACGGCACCAACACTTACGCCGTTTTGTTTTATTGGTAAATAAAACATGAGCGTCACCGCGTCATGGAACTTTGAACTGCTGGCACCAATAAGGCGTGTATTTTCGTCAACATAAGGGCCGTGAAGAAAAAGGTCGTTTAAGCCTTGCTGAACGGCTTTAGGCTGTAGGTCTACTTTACCAATACGCTCTTTTCTAGTGGAATTCAGGACTCTTCCTTCTGTATCAATGACAAAATACTCAGAAACATCTGCGACGATATGGAAGCGCTCTTCTAGTGATTCCAATTTAACGGCGGGGAATGAGGTCGTTACTGCGTCTGATAAAACGCTAAGTTGAGACCATTGGTTATCGACCCAGTTGGTCAATAATTTTACTCTTGTATTTGCTATCCCTTCAAAGGTTTTCTCAACATGTTGATAGGTGCTTTTGTTTAAAAAACATGACCAGAAAAGGGCGAATCGACCATTGCTTCCAAGCCAAGGTAACCATCGGCGTTCTTGTGGTGAAAGTGACATCAAACTACTTTTCAAACTCATACTTACTGCTCCATTGCATTCAGTGCTACTTCGTTGCAGGCACTTTAGTGATGTCTAATTGAGCAATATATTTGCCACTTATTTATCATACAAATACTTTGGTTTGATCTTCTGTGATTCGAGAAAAGACAGTATTTATCTTCTAGATCTGCTTTAAAAGGCAGTTAATATTGACTGATATAAGTTTATTCTAATGTAGTGTTGAGGCTGTGTTTGTGTTTTATTTTGGTGCTTTTAATCTTTTTGTGTTTTATTTTGGTGCTTTTTGTGTTGTTTTTAAGGTGGTACCATTTTTCTGATAAGAAACTATATAACGTCTAAGTTTTTTATATTTATCAATAGAATCAATTGGTTAGTTTTTTATTTCGAAAAGCACTTTAATTGAGGCGTGCTTTTAAGAAAAAGTTGGCATGAAATTAGACTTTTTGGTCAGGTAATTTACAGAGAGTTATTTTTATTGCTTCTCTGTAAATTAATAGGCGTGATTTTCAAGGGCGAGTGGCTAACTTTGTTTTTTGAAAGCCTCTCTTGTTAAGTTGTCGGTGTGAGTGTTTTTGACAACAAGGTTGTCTTCAACACGAATACCGCCATAAGGCATGAAGTGTTGTATTTTATTTAGGTCGCAACCATGACATGGAATCTCTGCTGTCATTTTTTCGATTAACATCGGAATAAAATACAAACCGGGTTCAATGGTGATGATCATATTCTCTTCAAGTGTTCGCGTGAGCCTTAAAAATGGTGCGGAATCATCTGGCTTGCTTAATGTACCGTTTTTGTCTATTTGGTGTCCGCCAACATCGTGAACTTGTAACCCTAATAAATGTCCTAAACCGTGAGGAAAGAAAACCTGAGGTATGCGTTTTTCGAGTTGTTCCTCGACGCTTAACGCGCAGATTTTATGATCCAATAATAATTGCGCGATGCCCTTGATTGTCGTGTGGTGAAGGTCTTTAAATGCAACACCAGACAACGCTTGCTGACACAGTTTTTGTTCCATTCCATCTAAGTCGTTTACGAGCGCACTGAAATCATCGTCGTAGCGAGTAAATGTACGAGTAATGTCACTGGCATAACCTTGTTCATTTGCCCCAGCATCGATTAACAATGTGCGTGATGTCGGTAAGGATTCGATGGATTTGTGCTCATAATGCAAAACCGCAGCATGTTCGTTTAAGCCAACAATGCCTGGATAAGGCTCTTGGTTCGCTGTTTGCTGGCTGGCTTGTAAGAAAGCGAAATGAATGTCGAGTTCACTTGCGCCAGAGAGGAAAGCCTCTTTTGCCGCAAGGTGTCCTTGTACAGCACGGACACTGGCGCGTCGTGTGGCTTCTATTTCATAAGGCGTTTTGATCGCTTTAGAGTAATCGACATAGGCTTTTAAACCATCGCAAGGGACGCTGAATGCCATCGGCTTTGGCCCAAGCCAAGCTGTTTTTTTAGGTAGAGAATCAAACCATGTGTCTGTTTTTCTCGCTTCAATGATTTGCCAGCTTTGCTGCCAATCGCCGCTTGGCACCGGGTTAGGCGCATGCCAAAAATCGTCACGAAGAGGCCAAACGAGCGTCGGCTTTTGACTTGTTTGTAAGACAATGTAGGTTTCTGCGTTTAAGGTAAAAGGCAGCCACTGTTGAGCGCCAGAGTATGCGTGAAAGGGAAAGGTATGATCATCTTGGAAGTAATATTCCTTTTCTCCAGATGCCAGCACAATGGCGTCCAAAGCGAAATACGACATGGCTTCTTCGTAACGCTGTATAAGCGTGCTCAAATGCTCTTGGTAAAGTCTTGTTGTCATTGAGATGGCGCCTGTTCTGTGTGAATGGTGTATCCAGATCGAGATTATTTCACAGGTAAGCAGACGAGCGTAACAAAGTCTTTTGTATTTTCTGTTTGGGAAGGCCCAATTTCAAACACTTCAACACCATAATGACGAGGGTGAGGCTTTACGTGATGCAAGCGCATAAAACTATAAAGAACATGCCAAGCAAGTGATAAATGCTGGTAGGAACCTGTGTAACGTAATTGTAGATAATAGCCGGGTAAATTGATTCTTTCTGGGCACACAGCACAAGGCGTCATGTTTTGAATGGGAATTCCCAAACGGCCAGAAAAATAGTGGTGTTCTAAATCGACTTTCGAGTACAAGGCGAAGCTGGGACCTGCGGGCGGGTTTTCTGGGCCGAGTTCGGTGATGAGGTCATAAAACCCTTGTTGCATTTTTTGCGACATCGGCTGATTACTGACAGTGAAAGGTCGTGTTACAGCGTCTAATTTATCGAGGTGTGTTTGCGGTAACCATTCGAACCTTGGCTCTCGATGTTCATGGTCTGAAGCAGGGTTAAGAGCTTCTAAGAGAGGCAACATTTTTAATAACGCTAACTCGGCGTCTTTAGAAGAGCGAATGTCGAAGTTTTTCTGTTTCCAGCGCTGAAAGAAAGGTAAGCGTCCAGACATTTGAATAGTGACCAAGGTGCGCTCTTTTTGTTTCGTTAGATCAATATTGAAATGCACGTCGTTCGGGTAAAAAGCAGGCGCTTCTAGTAAAGTGTGAAAATAGTGGGCGCTAGATCGAGCAGGCTCCAATGTGACATAACCTGTTTTGATCAAATCACCTTTCCATACAAGGCAAGAAGGCAAAACAGACATAACGCCTGAGTTTAGATATTCATAGCTTAATTGGTGATCTTTTTCATAAATGAGCCAAGGCAACCAAGGCTGCCAGTTCGTTAGATCGCCGAGTGTTTCGGAAATCGCATCAATAGGTACGTCAATAACAGCGCTTTGTCGACTGAAAAAGCGACCTGTAAATAGGTGTAAATAACACCATAAAAAGATGCCTGTAATGAGGATTAGGAATAATGTAACGACCATGTTGTTTCTTCCTTTGTTCAGTAACGGGTTACACCGTTAGCCAGTATAGTTGTGATTTTTCTTTTGCATAAATCATTTTCTTATATCGATTTAAAATTTGTATTATAAAAAGTCAATAAAGTATCAAAAAAAAGTGCAAGTAGTGTCTTTTTTAGGAGCAAGAATATGAAATCAACCCTTGTATGGGATTGGCCGATTAGAGTTTGCCATTGGCTAATGGTGTTGCTTTTTATTGGGTTAATTCTGACGGGAAAGTCGGATGCAGATTATATGGAATACCATTTTTATATGGGTTATGGCTTATCTGCTGTGGTTATCACACGAGTTATGTATGGTATTTATGGCTCTCGTTATGCCTTGTTTCGTCAGTTTGTTCGAGGGCCAAAAAGCACGCTTCACTATGTAAAACATTTTATATCTGGTCGACCTAAACGCTACTTGGGACATAACCCATTCGGAGCGCTTATGGTGATTGCTTTGTTGTTGGCATTAAGTATTCAGTGGGCAACGGGTTTGTTTAACAGTGACGATATATTTTGGTTTGGCCCTTTTTACTATTTGGCCTCTGAAGACGCGCTGTCTTTATTGAGAGACATTCACCGGCAGCTGCCAGATTGGTTACTCGGGTTGGTGGGAATACATGTTTTGGCTGTGCTTTATCACGAATTGTGCCTTAAAGAACGGCTTATTGATGCCATGATACATGGCCGCAAAAATCATGATAATCACCGAGTCTCAGACGTTAAAACACCACGTTGGGGCGTTATTTTTTCATTAACCATTGGGCTTGCTTGGCTTGCCGCGCTTTGGATGATGCCAATATAAAAGCAGTGCGCCCTTGTGGTGATGACAAGGGCGCACGGTTTTATTGTACTGATATTTTATAGCAAGGACATTTACAGCACTGAGATGACGGTATCTTTTGAAAGACGAGACTTCGCTAAAGGCAGATTGTAGTCTTGCTCTTCATCTGCGTATCCCATGGCGAGCGCCACATCACACTGATAACCTTCTAATTCTTGAGAGAATAATTCACCGATCAATTCTGCATCGACACCTTCCATTGGCGTTGAACCAATGCCTAAGCGCGCTAGAGCATTCATTGTATTGCCCAAGGCGATATAAGTTTGAGCTTTGGTCCAAGCTGCGTTATTGCCTGTCTCGTCTGTGTTCATATCGACAAAAGCAAAAGCACCAAAAGACGCTTCTCGGTTTTCTTCTGGCGTGCGGCCAATCTGAATATCGGTGTCGATCACTTTAGCGTAATCGTCGCGGCTATAATGGGTTTTATGGGCGAACAGTATAATGTGTGACGCCGCTTTTGCGTGTTTCTGGTTGAACTGAAACTTGTTGGCAAAGGTATCGTGGAAACGCTGCTTCGCTTCGTCACTTTCTATAACGACAAACTTCCAAGGCTGAGAGTTAATCGAAGAAGGGGATAAGCGCAACGCGTCATAAATGACGTCTAGATCGTCATTCGAAATGCGTTTAGAAGCGTCGTAATGTTTCACGGTATAGCGTTTTTCTAATTCAGTAATCATTGGGTGTGTCATATTGATTCCATCTAAAAAAGGTCAAAGTGGGCTCTTACATAAGAGAATGACGCCATCTTAACGACTCTTTATCTAACAAAAAACACAGCTTTCATTGAATTATTCTCAAAAAATAATTGATAATAAGAACATTATTTTCTATGGGGTTTAAAGGATGCAGCTCGAAGATCTTCAAGTCGTGTTAAAAGTGGCAGAGTTTCGTAGTATTACGGCGGCCGCAAGGCATCTTGATATGCAAATGGCGACAGCCAGTGCGGCAGTAAAGCGCGTTGAGTCTGCATTGGGCGTTGAGTTGTTTGTCAGAACAACGCGTCACCTTCGCCTTTCCAGTGCTGGCGAGCGGTATTTGCCACAATGTGAAGCCGCTTTGTCTATGTTGGATCAAGCCAAGCAAACCATGCGAAATGATTTGGATATTATCAGTGGCGAAATTCGTATTGCGGTGTCATCCGATTTAGGCCGAAATCTGGCGATTCCTTGGGTTAACGAATTCATGGAACAGCATCCAGACGTCACGTTAAGAGCACACATCAGCGACAGTAATATTGATTTTTATCGTGATGCATTAGACATGGCGCTGCGTTATGGGCCGCCTTCCGACTCGAATTTATATGGCTTCAAAATCTGTAATGTGCCAAGAATAATTGGCGCTAGTCCAGAATACATCCAGCAATATGGCGCGCCCTCACACCCAAAAGAATTGGCCAATCACAAAGGTTTATTTTATCAACTCCAAGGTATATTGAACGACACTTGGTTGCTCTCAGAAGGTGAGCAATCGTACAAGGTAAAACCCAAAGCAAGCTATGCAGCGAATGATGGCGATTTAGTTCGGCGTTGGTGTGTGGCAGGAAAGGGCGTCGCAATAAAGTCTTGTTTAGATGTTGCACATGATCTGCTCGATGGACGCATAGTGCCACTGCTGTCTGAATATGATATTCCTCAAGGAGAGCTTTGGCTTGTATGCCCCAGCCGACAATCTATCACGCCAATTGTTCGACTTTTACGAGACTTGTTTAGAGAGAAAACGAGAGCTTTGCTCATGGCCTTGGTGGAAAAAGGCCTGCTAGACAAACGTGTCTTGGATGATTAAGTGCACATGAAAAAGCAAGCCGGATCAGTGGCTTGCTTTTTTAATGAGTGCTTTCTAGCTCAGGATTTGCTCTTAACGAGACTTTAGGTAATCCAGCATTGTGTCGGCATCAGACACTTTAATAAAAAGTGGGATAAATTTTTATCGATTTAAGAAACCGCGACTTTGAAGGAAGTTTAGCATATGTTCGCGTTTCTTTTTCTGTACTGCGTTCGCGGTTTGTTCTGACCAGTTGCTGCTTTTTTGATTATCGCCACGGCTCTGATAATAAGCCTGCATTTGCGCATCGTAAGCTTTCACGTCTTCAACACAGCGAGAAGTGTCATAACGGTCTTTGTGTAAAATCACATCCACAGGCAAACGTGGTTTCAAATCTGGCTTCGTGTCAGGGTAACCAAGGCATAAACCAAATATTGGATACACTTGATCTGGTAAATCCAAAAGTTCAGCGACTTGAGCAGGGTCGTTACGAATGCCGCCAATAAATACCGCGCCAAGGCCAACCGATTCTGCGCCCAGCATCAGGTTTTGAGCCATGAAGGTGGCATCTGTTGTTGCCGCAATAAAGTGTTCTGTGTTGCCTTCTAGTTTCCCCAAGCCTTGTTTTAAACTGCATTGCTCAACGCGTGTTAAATCCGCGCAAATCACCAGAAACTCTGCCGCAGATTCAACCCATTTCTGCCCGCCAGCCAATGCTGCGATCTTTGCTCGGTTCTCGGGGTTGGTCACTTGTACCAAAGAGTAAGCTTGAATAAAACTAGAAGACGCAGCGCCCTGAGCGGATTTAATGAGTTCAATAAGTAACGAAGGATCTATCGCTTTGTCTTGGTATTGGCGAATGGATTTATGGTTTTGCTGGGCTTGAAGAATCGAGTTCATTGTGGGTTTCCAGAAGAAATGAAACAAAATATTAGAGCGTACATAGCCTTTGGTCAAAGGGAAACCTTGATACATTTGTGCAAATGAAACAAAGAAAAGCGCCGTTTAATTGGGCGCCTTTCTTTCGTCGCAGAAAGTTTCTACGAAAGCGTTCTTCACTTAGAAACGATATTCTGCACCGACACTGGCTTGGTTGAAATCTGTCTCAAATTCAGAATCAGAAGACACATTGTCTGCGTTTAAATCTACGTCGTACCAAGTGTATTGGGCGTTGACGAGCAAGTTTTCAGTGACTTTAAAGTTTACGCCTGCACCTGCAAATGCGCTTTTATCGTCTGAACTTCCTGAAAAACCAGCCACGCTATAATCTGTCTCGTGCCAAAGTTGTCCTCCTTTTACAAAGAGCTCAAGGGTTTGAGTGATCGGTAATGTGCCTTTTAACGCGGCGGTATAACCTTTGGTGTCTGCATTGGCCAGACGACCGCCATAGCGACCAAAGTCGATGCGGCTGCCTTCAATGGCTAAAAACGGATTAAAGCGATAGCCAATGATGGCTTGTGTCACATCCTTGTTGTCATCAAAGTCGTCATCACTGTCTACTTTCAAATAACCGTAGTTACCACCAATGTATAAGCCGGAAGTGTTTGCTTGTGATGATTCAGCGAATGCGGCCGTGCTTAATGTTGTGGCCAAAGCCAAGCTGCCAATAATGCCTAAGGTGGATGTTTTCATTGTCTTTTCTCCTTTTCGTTACTTTGTGAGTATTGAATAAGTGAGTCATTACTTTGGAGAATGGAATGTCGCTTGGCTAGGTTTTGGAAGAGGTTTGCAGATTAGCTTCATTTTCTATTCGCTTAACTAAGGCTCGTGTCACTTTATTGATGATTTGCGAAGAGAAAAAAGCCTACTTTGTTTCGTAGGCTTTGCAGGGCGGTTGTTAGTTTTTAGGAACGCTTAATGCTGGGCTTTACTGGCAACACTGCCCCATAAACTTTCAATTTTGCTGTCACGTCGGCAGCTTGAACGATAGAAGCCATAGCGCACCGGGTTCTTTGTGTAATAGCTTTGGTGGTATTCCTCTGCCACATAAAAGGTAGAGGCGGGCAGTATTTGCGTGACAATCTCTGCTTTAAAGGGCTTGGTGGCGTTTACCTTGGCGAGAGAGGCTTCGAACACAGCTTTTTGTTCTTCGTTTTGATAAAAGAGGGCTGTTTTATAAGGTTCGCCTTTGTCACAGAATTGCCCACGATCGTCTGTTGGGTCGATGGTTTTCCAGAAATAGTCGGCTAACGTGGCGAGGGAAACAACCTCGTCATCAAAGGTGATTTCGACCGCTTCAAAATGCCCTGTGCCTTTTCCTGCGACTTGTTGATAAGTCGGGTTTTTGGTGCGTCCACCTGTGTAGCCAGATATGGCTTCAGTCACACCGTTCACCGCTTCAAAATCTGACTCCACACACCAAAAGCAGCCGCCAGCGACAATTAAGGTTTGAGGTGCGGCTTGTGCTGTGCCTGCTAATAAGGCACTGCCGCCTATGATCGCTAATCCTAACGTGTGCTTTAACTTGCTGTTTAAAACCATATTGTGAACCTTTTGCGTATTTGTTTGCCGATGCATTTATCTTTTATACAAAGCCATCTATCTTTGAGTGGTTAACAGTATAAATGGTTCCATATAAGACAATGACTCTCTTGTAATCTTAGACGTTTTGCGTCTTAACTTTCTTACAATAAATGTGATTTCTTATAACTCAATTTACATCATGGAGAAAATAATGAGCTCTGATACAAACAACGGCCAAGAATACGTACCGCCAAAAGTCTGGAAATGGGAATCTGAAAACGGAGGCAAATTTGCCAGCACGAATCGTCCTATTTCTGGTGCCACCCATGAGAAAGTATTGCCCGCTGGCGAGCACGCTTTGCAGCTTCACTCTTTGGCGACGCCAAACGGCCAAAAAGTGACGATTCTTCTAGAAGAATTATTGGCGCTGGGCAAAACCGACGCCGAATACGATGCGTATTTGATTAATATTGGCGAAGGCGATCAGTTCTCTTCTGGTTTTGTGGAGATTAACCCAAACTCAAAAATCCCTGCTTTGATGGATAACAGCACAACACCGCCAACTCGCGTGTTCGAGTCGGGTTCTATCTTGCAGTATTTGGCTGAAAAGTTTGATGCTTTCATCCCAAAAGATTTCAAAGCAAAAACAGAGTGTCGTAACTGGTTGTTTTGGCAAATGGGTTCCGCGCCTTATTTAGGTGGCGGATTTGGTCATTTTTACCATTATGCGCCTTTCAAAATGCAATACCCGATTGATCGCTTCGCGATGGAAGTAAAACGTGAATTAGACGTTTTGGATAAGCATTTGGCGGAAAACACGTATTTTGCCGGTGAAGAATACTCCATTGCGGACATCGCCATTTGGCCTTGGTACGGCAATCTTGTATTGGGCAACTTGTACGAAGCGGCTGAGTTCCTAGACGTGGCAAGTTACACCAATGTAATGCGTTGGGCGAAGGCAATTGAGGCGCGTCCAGCGGTGAAACGAGGTCGTGTGGTGAACCGAGCTTGGGGCGATGAGGCTCAGTTGTTAGAGCGTCATTCTGCCAGCGATTTTGATGATCTAGAGTTAGGTTAATTACCTTTCCTCTATAGTATTGAAAATGAAATAAAGTACTTCAAGAGGTGGCCTGTGATTAGGTCGCCTCTTTTTTTGTGAACTTTTGTGAGATTTTGTGAGTTTTAGGTCTGTTTTTTGCTTATAAATTTCCTATAGCGTATTAATTTTTACTATCAGTAAAACTTTAGGAGGGAATATGGCCTTTTTGTCGAGTTGGAAAGAAGCTCAATATCAACGTGTAGACAGAAGCCCACACTGGAAGGATGTGTTATGTGAAGGCGACATTGAGCAAGCTCTGACACTGGGAGCAAACGACATACCTGAACCTCTTCGTTTGGCTTTAATAAGAGGCATTGCGCATGAGGAGCCAAAGTTATCTGATAGTGCAACTTTAACGGCCCTAATTGAGCGCTTGAAGGCTTTGCAGAGACACAGTTTACAGGCGCAAGAGTTATTGCAAAGTTCATTGGGTGAAGTACAAGCTAGAGCAACAGAACAAAACAGCTTTGTTGGTAAAACACAGGTATCTTTGCAACATAGTGGGGACAATGCAACGCAATTACGTACTGAAATAGAGCAGAGCTTAGGAGAAACCAGTCAGTTATTTACAGAGCAGTTGATGGATCTGCAAAAAGTGATTAATGAGCGATCCAAAGATGCCATTTCGGTGGTTAAATCGATTGAAGATATCGGTAAAACGGTACAGTTATTGTCTATTAACGCGGCGATTGAGGCGGCTCAAGCCGGAGAATACGGACGTGGCTTTGCTGTCGTCGCGGGAGAAATTCGAGATTTGGCAATGCGAACACAGGAAAGCACGCAACAAGCTTACGTGCAGATGGATCTCACACAGGTTGGAGAGCAGCTTGAGGTCATTCTAACGGGCACGGACCAGCAAATTAGCTCGCTTTCAAATCAGGTTCAGCAATCACTAGACAGTATCCAGCGCTTATTAGCAGACATAGAAGGCTCGCTGAACGAAATTGATAGCAATAATAATGTAGTGGAAGCAACCGTTGGTCTCAGCCACAGTGCTTGTGAACAAATTGGCGGCAAGAGTGAATGGAGCCATCAATTATTAGATAGCATAGACATGAGCCTTAATGCGCCATCTTCTGAGCAAGATCCTTTGGTTGCGGTAGCGGATCAAGAGCGACTTCACCTTAATGTGGATTTTGATCGTTTGGAAGAGATCAAGCAGCGAGGGGAAATTCGCATTGCGATCGAACCTTCGTTTGTGGGCGTGTCATATCGAGTGAAACCAAACGAACCATTACGTGGGTTTGATGCGGATATGGCGAGAGCATTTGCCGATAGCTTAGGAGTGAAATGCCAGTTTGTTGAACACCCTTGGGACCGTTGTTTACAGCTTTTAGAAACCGGCGCAAACCAAGGTGATGTGGAGGCGGATATTGTATTGAGTGCTATGCCGCCGATGCCAAATGACTACGTTATGTTTTCCGATCCTTATGTGTTTCTTCCTTATGTCTTGGCCAAACGTCAGGGCGATGAACAGATTCACAGTATTCAAGATTTAGATGGCAAAGTTTTAGGTTGTATTAATGATCCTGCGGCGCTGCAAATCTTAGAAGATTTGGGGATGCGTTGGGAAAGCAACCGAGACAAACCGGGTGGCAAGGTGCAACTTGCGAATCTGTTAGCTTATAACGATCAGACTCAAATACACGATTGTTTAACCAAAAATATCGTCGACGCATTTGCGGTGGATTTGCCTATTTATCATTGGGCTTGTTATGGCGAAGGTAGCCCATGGCAAGGTCAAATAGAGATATTACCCGGCAGTCTTTGTGAGGATTTATGGTTTTATTCAGTGGCTGTCGAGTTTAAAGAAAGTAACCGAGCGTTATTGCAAGCGGTCAATGATTTCATCCAAAACTATCGCCAACAACCTGAGTATCAAACCTTAACCTCCACTTGGTTAGGTGAAAACTATGACGATCCGAATTGGTCTTTTGAAGACGGTGTGTTAGACATTCATTCTTTATAATTTGTGATGTCGAGCGTGAAAAGACCATTTATTGAGCTCTGTCATATAAATATTAATTATTACTCTAGGAGTGCACTATTGTGATTAATTCTGTTTATACTTTGGGAAACGAATAAATCATACAAATATAAAGAGTATTCAAATGGAATTAATGAACGCAGTAATTTCAGCCTTTCCGATTCTTCTGCTTATCTGGCTAATGACAAAAAAGAAAGCGGTGCCTTCTCATATTGCCTTGCCGATCAGTGCATTGTTAGTCGGCCTGATTCAATTATTTTATTTCCAAGCCGACTTTACCTTGCTTACTGCCAACACGATATCTGGGGTGTTGTCGGTTGCGACACCGATCTCCATTGTCGCGGGCGCGATTTTACTGAATCGTGTGATGGCGTTTTCAGGCGCCGAAAGTGTCATTGGTCGTTGGTTAGAATCTATCAGCACCAATGGCGTGGCACAGTTGATGATTATTGGTTGGGCGTTTGCTTTCATGTTGGAAGGTGCGTCAGGTTTTGGTACCCCTGCTGCGATTGCCGCACCAATGTTAGTGGGTTTAGGGTTTAAGCCACTTAAAGTCGCGATACTTGCTTTGATTATGAATTCTGTGCCTGTGTCATTCGGTGCGGTAGGCACACCAATTTGGTTCGGCTTGGATACATTGAACCTCAGTCACGAACAGTTGCTTGATGTGGCCACGCAAACCGCCTTGATCAACCTTGTTGCGGGCTTAGTGATTCCAGTTCTGGCATTGAGTTTTGTCGTAAGCTGGCACCAAATTCGTCAAAATATTGTGTACATTTTATTGAGCATTTTGTCTTGTACCTTGCCTTATTTCTTGTTGGCACAAGTGAACTACGAGTTTCCTGCTTTGATCGGCGGTGCGATTGGCTTGATGCTGAGCATTCTTTTAGCTAAGAAAAATATAGGTTTAAAAGCGGCGGACCACGAAGCGGAAAGAGGTGAAAAGGTCGAATTCCGTAAACTCTTTGTCGCACTTTTACCATTACTATTATTGATCGTAATTTTAATTGTGACTCGTATTAGTGAGCTTGGTATTAAGGCGTTACTCAATGATGCGACTGTTTGGTTTGGGTTTGATCTAGGCGAAGCCTACTTTAGCGTCAGTCAGGCGTTGATTTTGTCTGTGCAAAACATATTCGGTACTTCTGTTGGTTGGTCTTATAAAACCTTGTATGTGCCTGCGTTGATTCCATTCTTGCTGGTGGTTTTAATTTCCATTCCATTGCTGAAAATGTCAAAAGAGAAAGTCAAAGAAGCTTTTGTCGACACTGGCAGCCGCATCAAATTACCGCTGATTTCCTTGGCTGGTGCTTTGATTATGGTGAACTTTATGATGCTTGGCGGCGATCAGTCTCCTATCTTTTTAATCGCCAATACATTTGCCAAAGTAACAGGTGACAGCTGGTTGTATTTTGCGTCTTATCTTGGTGCTATTGGGAGTTTCTTCTCAGGCTCTGCAACTGTGTCTAACGTTACTTTTGGCGGTATTCAATATTCCATTGCGGATCAAGTCGGTTTGCCTGTGACTTTGGTATTGGCTCTACAATCTGTTGGTTCTGCCATGGGCAATATGGTGTGCATTAACAACATTATCGCTGTTTCTACAATTCTTGGCATCGTTAATCAAGAAGGTTACATCATTAAGAAAACCGTGATTCCAATGATTATCTATGGCGTGATTGCTGGGGTTGTTGGCGCGGTGTTATGGCTGGTGTGATCGCAAAATAACTTATAATTGACATCAAAAGCCCTAATTATGAATGTGATTAGGGCTTTTTTCGAATTATGATTTCTTTGTAAATAAATGTATCATCGCTCAAACTTGTCCTAATGTTAATAAATGGAATTGAACAATTATGCGTGCAGTGCAATCAGTTTTTTATTTCGTCCTAGTCAGTTTTTTATTTATGGTATCTGGTGTGCTTCAAGCCGCCGATTTCTATATCTCTGATGTAAGGGAAACCACAGAAGATAATGCACCCGCATTGGTTGTTCGATTTTCCAATCCTATTGAACCTGATACCGATCTAAGTCGATATATATCGGTCACACCGTATCCAGATAATGGCAATATTTGGCTGTCACAAAATGGCGGTCGTCAATGGGTGCTTCCTTTTGTCGAGCCAAGCACTGAATATAAGATCAAGGTTGAAAGACCGATTATATCGGCGGATGGCTATGAGTTGTCCGAAAAAGACAGTGAAAATAATACCCACAGTTTTACTCGCACGGTGACAACGCGAAAGCTGGTTCCTAGCGCGTCTTTTGCAAGCAGCGGGAACTTTCTAGTTGGGGATATTCAGGGTGGCATTCCGGTCACGGTTGTTAATCAAAAAGAAGTGGATCTGGAAGTCTTCCGAGTACGAGATGACCGCTTATTTGATTTTATCGACAGCGCGTATTATCAAGGCCGCAAATCCTATTATAAAATTAATGAATTAAAGGGTTTTGCAGACCTTATTCACTCCGCTCGTTATGAAAACGATGCCAGAACGAATCAACGAACAACGTATAACCTAAACCTAGATCCAATGTTGGATAAGGGGGAGGCGGGTGTTTATGTGGCAGTCATTCGTAAAGCGGGTCAATACGATTACTACTACGATACAACCTTTTTTACCATTACGGACATCGGTCTGCATGCTCGTAAATACAAAAACTCATTAATGCTCTACACCAATTCGATTGCAACGGGTGATCCTATTGCAGATGTTGATTTGCGTTTGTTTTGGCCTAGCACGGATAAATTTTCCGAACGCGAAGACACTGCAAAAGTAGGCGAAAATGGCAGCTATCTGTTGTCGACGAACGACTTGCCTAAAATTGTGGTTGCACAAAAAGGGAAGCAAGTCAGTTTCTTGAAATTGGATCAAGGTGCATTAGATCTGTCTGATCTTCCAAATGTGCCAACGCTGCATCAAGATTATCAGATGTTCATGTATGGGCCGCGTGACCTGTATCGTCCAGGCGAAGAAGTTTTTATTAATTTACTTCTACGAGATCACGACGGTCAAAAAATACGCAATATTCCTTTAGACGCAAAGCTTTACGATGCTCGTGGCGAAAGAAAAAGAAGCTTTGTGTGGCAATCAGGTGCAACGGATCTTTATCAGACAAGCTTTGCCCTTGATGATAACGCGCCAACAGGCAGCTGGCGTTTAGAAGTCAGTTACGCGGATGAAGTGAAAAGAACCTACCATTTCAAGGTGGAAGAGTTTTTACCTGAAACCTTGACGATGTCATTTTATGATGGCGACCGTAATAAGACACGCTATGTCCCTAGACGTACATTCTCTGTGCCGATTCAAGCGGATTATTTGTACGGTGCGCCAGCCTCTGGCAACAAAGCCGATGGTGTTGTGACTGTGTCGCCAGTGACGACGCCTTTTCCTGAGTTAAAAGGGTATTACTTTGGTGATTCAAGCCAAAAGATTTCTGGTCGAACACGCACCTTGTCTAGCATTAAATTAGATGAAAAAGGCCGAGGGGAATTGAAAGTTCCTAATCGTTGGTCCGCTTCTGTGCCGCTAAAATACAGTATCAGCGCGAGTGTCTATGAAAGTGGTGGGCGTCCGATTACGCGCACTCAAAATGTCATACAGTTGCCTGGTTTCGAAAAGTTTGTGGGCATTCAACCTCAGTTCAAAGGCTCTCCAGATAATAATCAAAACATCCAATTCAAACTGTTGAGTGTGGACGAAAAAGGCAGCCCTGTTGAAGACAAATTCAGTGTTCGCATGTTGCGAAATCATCGTGAGTATTTCTGGGAGTTTGATGAATCTCGTGGTTGGTATTGGAAATACACCAGTAACCGATACGTTGTTGGCAGCAGTAATGTGACAACGCATGGTGAACCGGTTTTGATTGATCTTCCTGTTGAGTGGGGCGCTTACTCATTAGAGGTAACGTCCGAGTCTGGTGCGAAAAGTGTGATGCATTTTAGAACTAAGTGGAGTTGGGGCAACCAAACCGCTGCGAATTTGAAGCCAGATATGATCCAGATGGTGATGGATCGAGACAGTTATGTTCCGGGCGAAACAGCAAAGCTGCGTTTATTAAGCCCTGCTAATGGAGAAGGTTTGATCAACATTGAGTCGTCGGAAGGCGTTCAATACTCTATGCGCCAGAAAATTGAAAAAGGCTCAAATGAGATCAACATTGATATTGATGAACAATGGGATCGTCATGATTTGTATGTGACGGCGATGGTGTTAACGCCTGCAGATCAAGTGTCGGAAGTGGCACCGAAACGGGCGTTAGGTTTTGTCTCGTTACCAATTAAGCGAGCAGACGCGGTCGCAAAAGTGGAAATTACCACGCCAGAAAAAGTGCAGCCTAATAAGGTTGTCAGTGCTCAGATTAATGTGACCAATTTGGCCGAATTGGGGAATCAGCCTTTGTATGCCACGGTCGCGTTGGTCGATAAAGGCGTATTGAATATCACCAATTACAAGCGTCCTAAACCAGAAGTGTTCTTTTACGCGCCACGTCGTTTTGTCGGTGCTTATTACGATATCTATGGAAAGATCATCAACAATGTAGGCTATGAATCCCTACGTCAACGCTTTGGTGGTGATGCTTTTAGTGACTCTGATGACGAACTGAGCCGAGGTGGCGAAAAACCAAAAACCGATGTGCAAATTTTGTCTTACTTTAGTGAGCCAGTTCAGCTTGTAGACGGTCAAGCGGAAGTGAGTTTCGAGCTGCCAACGTTCAACGGCAAGTTAGAGTGGATGGTGGTTGTCTACGGAGACAAGAGTTACGGCAGCACGAGCAGTGACATGATCGTTGCGGATAAATTAGTAACTCAAATATCAATGCCACGTTTCCTTTCGATGGGCGATGAAAGCCAAGTGACTATTGACCTTCATAACCTTTCTGATGCCGAGCAATCTTTTGATGTCAGTGTCAAAGTAAACGGCTCATTGACAAGCGATGGTGTGGTACAAAAATTTGATCTAAAAGACAAAGAGAAATCCGTACTAACTGTGCCTATCACGGCCACGGACGACGAAGGTCAAGGTGAGATTCAACTGATTGCCAGTAATGGTACAGACATTAATATTAGCCGCACTTGGCGTCTTGGTGTGCGCAGTCCTTATCCTTGGTCGACTCAGCAAGTGAGAGCCGTGGTGAATCCAGATGAGACTTGGGTGCCAAACGTTGATGTCAGTAGCTTACGAGACAACACAGTACAAGCTCAGCTGACTATTTCGAACCGTCCGGCGATCAATTTCCGCAGTCATCTTGAATATCTATTACATTACCCTTACGGCTGCTTGGAGCAAACGTCCAGTTCGACTTACCCATGGTTGTTAATGGATGGAACGATGGTCACGCAGTTAGGCATTGCAGACAGCATAGAAGCACGATTCAACGAACCTTATACTGAAAGCTTCCGTCGCAAACAAATTGCCGTTGGCATCAATCGTCTGAAATCTAAGCAATTGAGTAGCGGTGGTTTTGGTTACTGGGATTCTAGTAGTTCGGAAGTACGTTGGGGTACGGTTTATGCGACAGAGTTATTAGTTGATGCTCGCAAGCAGGGTATCGAAGTAGATAGTCGTATGTATAAAGAAGCCATTAATCGTCTGAGTTTCTATGTGCGTGACCAATCCAAGACCGATATTTGGACAGACAGCTCAGATTATTACCATTTCGCTTACCGTGCGTACGCTGCTTTTGTTTTATCGAAAGCAGGAGAAGGGAATTTGTCTCAGTTACGCCGACTTTACGATCAGGCAATAGAAACCGCGAAAGGCGATAATCCTTTAGGAGGATGGTTGCCAACGAAAGATGTTGCACTGCAAGAGTCTGGTTTAGCTTGGATGCATTTGGCGGCGGCACTATCGAATCATAACGATGTAAAACGTGCCAAAGTAGCCAATACCAAAGCACTGAATATTAAGCGCTCAGGCTACCATTATTACCGTGATTATGGCTCAACCATGCGTGATGCTGCACTGAGTCTTGCTGTTGCTTTAGAGCAAGGTTTGGACGAAGGCAACCTTGTAGAAGACATGGTTGAAAGCATGCGTAATAAACGTTGGATGAGTACACAAGAGCGTATAGCCTTAGCGAAAGTGGCTCGCCAATATTCTAAATCAGGCCGTGAGTGGAGTGCGCTATTGCAGCTGCCTTCTGGAGAACAAGTGGTCGAAAAAGACCATGCGTTTAACTCTGTTTTTGATGGTGAAGCATTGAAGAGTTTAAAAGGTGTACAGGCTGAAGATCAAAAACTGTATGTGAACTTACAGTATCAAGGCGCACCAAAAACAGCACCAACGGCATACAGCGAAGGCCTTCACATTGAACGTCGTTATTACGATCTTCAAGGTAACCGCATCACGCCAAGCTCATTAAACAGTGGTGAACTGATGGTTGTCGGTCTGAACATCAGCTCGGTAGACAATTTGCGTGTACCAGAAGCCCTTGTTGTTGATCTTTTACCTGCAGGCTTGGAATTAGAAAACCAAAACCTGAGCAATGCGAGTATTGATTTAGACAGCATTAGAGTTGAAGGTGAGTCTCTGGGACGTTACTTCCGTGAACGCAAGGTCTTGTATCAAGAATATCGCGATGACCGCTATGTGGCAGCCATCAGCGTTGATTATTACAAACCGACTCAGCTGTACTACCTTGTACGAGCCGTGACACCGGGAACATATCAAGTGGCGCCGCCTTTCGTGGAAGACATGTATCGTCCTGACTATCGTTCAATTGGTACGGCACCTGGGAAAATAGAGATTCTTCCTCGTTGAGACATTTGTTACAGGGACGATTCCGGTGGTTAACAGGTATTATCGCCGCCGGAATGGTCTTTTTGTCTTGTGTTTTTCTATACGACTGGTTGAAGCCAGTCGATTTAGAATCTCGTTCTCTTAGTCAAACCGTGTTGGCTGAAGACGCTACTATTCTCCGCAATTTTGCTGACGACAGTGGCGTTTGGCGTTTTCCTGTTACTTTAGAAGATGTCTCTCCAAATTATCTCGAAGCCCTTATAACCTACGAAGATCAATATTTTTACCAACATCCTGGTGTGAACTTTTTTGCCTTGGCGCGTGCTGCATGGCAATGGCTGTACACAGGTGACATTATTTCGGGTGGCTCAACACTGACCATGCAAGTAGCCCGAATTCGCTATCCAGAGCCTCGAACTCTTTGGGGGAAATGGAAAGAGATCGTTCGAGCTTTTCAGCTAGAGTGGCATTACAGCAAAGACGACATTCTGACTTACTATCTTAATCATGCGCCATTCGGCGGAACCTATGAAGGTGTGCAAACGGCATCGATTGGCTATTTCGGACATTCTGTAAAACAACTGACGGATGCGCAGGCAGCGTTACTGGCAGTACTGCCTCAAGCGCCGAGTTACTATCGACCGAATCGACACCCAGAGCGTGCAAAAATCGCTCGAGATAAAGTCATGCATCGTTTGGTGGAAATGGGAAAATGGACGCAAGAGCGCCTTGACGACGCCTTGTTAGAAGACATTTACATCATTTCCAATCAATATTATCAACATGCACCTTTATTGGCGCGCCGCCTTGTTAATCACAATGACAGTCCACAAATTAAGACCTTTATTCATTCCCAATGGCAACGAAAAACCGAAGAGCTGATCCGTAATTATGTTCGAAACATTGGCGAGCAGGTTTCTGCTGCTGCCTTGGTTGTAGAGCATGAAACAGGCAAAGTGCGAGTGTATGCTGGGTCGGCCGATTTTGCTGATCCCTCTCGTTTTGCGTATGTCGACATGGTGTCTGCCATCCGCTCACCGGGCTCCACACTGAAACCTTTTATTTATGGTATGGCCCTTGATGAAGGCTTGATCCACAGTGAAAGCTTGCTTATGGATGTGCCATTGCGCTTTAGCGATTACCAACCAGATAATTTTAACGGCGGCTTCAGTGGGCCAGTATCTATGGCGGATGCCTTGCAAAAAAGTCTTAATATTCCCGCTGTTCAAGTGCTAGAACGACTAAAGCCTGTGTATTTATTCTTGCAATTGAAGCAAGCCAATATTGACCTTCAGCTTCCTGCTGGTGCACGGCCAAATTTGTCTATTGCTTTGGGCGGTGTCGGTTCGAGCTTAGAGGATTTAATCTACGGCTATAGCAGTTTAGGAAACGCGGGAAAAGCTCAGAAATTGCGTTTTAGTGAGTCGGATAACACACAAGAAAAGCCGATATTAAGTGAAGGCGCTGCTTGGATTATTCGTAAAGTGCTATTAGAAAACCCAGCTGGTATTCCTGGTTTGGCGGTGAAAACGGGCACCAGTTACGGCTTTCGTGATGCATGGGCGATCGGCGTGAGTCAGCATTATACTCTGGGCGTTTGGGTTGGACGGCCAGATGGCACACCAATGCCAGGGCATTATGGACAAGTAACCGCAGTGCCTTTATTAAACCGTATTTATCAATTACTTGATGATCAAAGACCAGATCCAGAACAACCTCAAACCGTCACTCAAGAGGCCATTTGTTGGCCACAAGGGGATCAAACCAACGAAGAATGTGAAGACGAAAAACAGGCTTACATTCTCGACAGCACAACCCCAAAAACATGGTACAGCACCGTGGAATTTGACCAATATTCGAATCAATCTCAGTTTCAATATTGGCAAGCCAACGACACAAAACTACGAGTGAATATTGATTGTGGTATTCCATCGACCAGACAAAGCGTCACGGTTTGGCCTGCGCCGCTCGATAATTGGCTGCCGATTGAAAAAAGGCGAGATTCGCAAATACCTGATTGGGACCCTCGCTGTGAGGTCATTGGATCACTGGTGAGCCAATCAAGCGTTAAGATCCAAGGGCTAGACAACCAAGACGCATTTCAAATTCCTGAAGGACAAAAAGCAGACTTTACCGTCTATTCCCAAGGTGGCGAAGCGCCGTTCTATTGGTTTTTGAACGGTACTTTATTGAAAGACTCAACACGAAAAATCATGCTAGAGAACCTTGCCGGAGGTCACTATCAACTGACTTTAACCGACCAAACCGGCACCAGTGATCGTGTGGAATTTTCTGTTATTCGCTATTAACTTGGTTTGCTTAATTGTGACCCTAAGAAGTGCTTTCTAAAATAGCTTAATGCTAGATTATCATCCATGATGGTTAGTAAGAATAAGGGCGTGTTATGACGGCATTTTTGGTGCTTGGAGCAGGTATGGTTGGCGTATCGAGTGCGTTGGCTTTGCAGGCGCGCGGGCATGACGTGGTGCTGGTGGATCAACAGCAAGCCGGATGTGAAACAAGCTATGGTAATGCGGGTGTGATTCAAGCAGAAGCGGTTGAACCTTATGCAATACCGAGAGACTTCAAAACATTAAGCCAATTTGCATTGGGATTAAGCAATGATGTGCATTGGCGTTTGTCTGGTTTAACCTCCATGTTGCCAGTGTTATGGTCTTATTTTAATCATTCCCAAAAGCGCAAACACAAGCTTATTTCTCAAACCTATTCCCAGCTTATTGCTCGTGCGACAACGGATCATCAAGCCTTGATCGAAGCCTCAAACAGTACAAACTTGACGACTAAAAAGGGCTTTTCGGTATTGTATCGAGATGAAAAAGGCTTTGAATCAGGAGTCAAAGAAGCCAGCCATTTACATCAAGAATACGGTGTTTCATCCAATATATTTAGCGGACAGGAATATAGCGAACAAGAGCCTGTTTTATTACAAACACCGACTGGAGTTGTGCATTTCACTGATAGCTGGTCGTGTTCTTCTCCTGGGGATTTGACCAAAGCGTATTGTCGTCTATTTGTTGAGCGAGGAGGGCGATTTAGCCAAGGCAAAGCGAGTAGCCTTAAAGAACTTAACAATGGCTGGTCGATAGAAACTGAAGGCGGCGTGATGCAAGCGGAACAAGTGGTTATTGCTCTAGGTCCTTGGTCTCCAGAGTTTTTAAAAGCCCTTGGCTATGACATCCCTATGATTTACAAACGTGGCTACCATGCGCACTTTGTTTCGTCTGAGTCATTGAATCGACCGTTTTTAGATGCCAGCAATGGCTTTGTTGCGTCTTCGATGAAAGACGGAATTAGACTCACCACAGGCGCGTCTTTGGTGAAACACAATGCACCTATTGAAACGAGCCAGCTAGATCATGCATCACGAGCATTGGCAGAATTGCTACCCATTGAAGAACGAGTAAAAGAACCGCAATGGTTTGGTACACGACCTTGTATGCCGGACATGCTCCCAGTTGTTGGGCAAGCGCCAAAACACAAAAATATGTGGTTTCACTTTGGACACGGACACCAAGGCTTCACACTCGGCCCAACCACCTCAGAACTGCTTGCAGAATTAGTCGAAGGGCGCTCGAACCCGTTACTGGAAACGTTAACACCGACGCGGTTTTAGCAGGGTGTGAAAGCTATACTGAATACATGAATGAGACATTTTTAATAAGTTCCTATTGTAAAATGGTGGTAAGTTAGGCTGTTAATCTTTGTTAAAGCTAATAGATTCTTAATTCTATAGAGCTAAATACCTTTGCATTTATATATGT
>CALLIL010000079.1 GCA_938009755.1 uncultured Marinomonas sp. | reverse complement strand
TTAAAGCGTAACCCTGACTTACAAACCTTACATATGTATTCACATCCTCTCTCTATTCGATTATGTCTGCGAATGGTTAATTGATGCTCTTGGCAATCACATACGTATAGATAAACGCTTTTAGGCGGTGGCGTGTTAAATGTGTGTGTCCGATCAGGCTTAATACCATAAACCTTTAACATGACAGCCTGCCACTCTTTTCCATGCGGTTTAATGTCAGCGCCGTAAATTTGAAATACGACAATATGAGCAACTTCATGAGGTACAACCGTTTTTAAAAAGTGCTCTGGATCTTGCAAAAGCATATATTCATTAAAACGCACCTCATTTTTCTGTAGATGAGCTGTCCCTGCCGCCCTTCCTCGTTGCTTAAGCGAGCAGCAAGGACGTTTAAACCTATGATTAAAAAACGCATCCGCTATATCAAAACATCGGCTAACTTCATTCTCAACTGCCATGACAGTTTGAGATTTTGAGAGTGCGAGTGGTTTATCGATCAAAGACAATGAGCGGCTTCCTTCTCTGATCGAGTTTGATGGATTAACTTCAACAAGGTCTCCGCAGCGCCGTGTAATTGATCTTGAGACAACCCAGTCAACCGACTTAATGATGCAATCGTTTTAGGCTTATGTAAGCAAACCAGACGAAGTTGAGTCTCGCTCAAATCAATACCTGCCGTTTCGTTTTTCCATGATAAAATGGCATGCCAATGAGCAGTATCTAGCGTTAATTCATCCTCATGCAATATTGGATAATAAACATCAGCAGGCAGAATAATTTGCACCTTACCTTGCAACACATCCCGAGACTTTTCATTAAGGTGCACTGTAAACGCCTCCGAATGTCCGAGAGTGACATATTCATAAGCAATTAGATGACGAACAACCGATTTCCATTGACTTTCACCAAGCTCTTTTCCCTTTCCAAACAGTGCTAATGAAGATGCAGACATGGCCGTTGTGGCTTTATTTTTTCTTCCTAACAACACTTGAATCAATACGGAAAAAGGCTGAAGCCCTTTCGTGTGGTAAATAAGTGACAACATTTTCTGACTTGCAATCGTCATATTCTGCTCCGATTTCGTTGAAGCACAACGGTCACAGTTCTGACACTCGGTTGTTTTCTCGTCAAAATGAGCGAGCAAGTTTTGACGTCGACAACCTCGCGCTTCTAATATCCGAAAAAAATCGTGAAGACGAGGCAATTCATGTTGCACACCCTTCTGCTCCAATGCCAAGAACTGCTTGGCTTGCAACATGTCTTGCAACCCATAGAGCAAAAGCGTTTTTGCTGGTTGCCCATTGCGTCCTGCGCGTCCCACTTCCTGGAAGTAAGATTCTGGACTTGATGGCAAATCCAAATGAATGACAAAATGAATATTAGGTAAATCTATTCCCATTCCATATGCCGTTGTGGCGACCATGATCATGCCAGATTGTGTGGAAAAAATGCGATGACTTTCCTGCTTGTCTTTTTCCTGCATTGCTGCATGATAGCTCGAACTTGGCATTCCTAATTCCGTTAACCAGTGAGCAATTTCTTCCGTTTTTTTTCTTGAGCGACAATAAATAATGCCACTTCGCCCAGCAACCTCATGATGTAGAAAGTACAATATCTGTTGTTTGGCTTTTCTTTTCTGAGCTATTTTTAATTCTATATTTGAGCGGTCGAAGCTGCTTTGCAGTACTAAACAGTTTTGCAAGTTTAAAGAGTGCTGAATGTCGCTTATGGTTTTTTTGTCGACCGTTCCGGTCAACGCAACAATTGGAACCTTAGGAAAAGACGCTTTCAGTTGTCCCAGTTGACTGTATTCAGGGCGAAATGAATTTCCCCATTGAGCAATACAATGTGCCTCATCAATCGCAAAAAGCGAGACATTGATACTGTGAAGAAAACCAATAACAGAAGGCTGAACCAATTTTTCAGGAGAAAGATAGAGCAAATCGATATGGTTATGCCTTAAAGCCCACACCAAATCATCTTGCTCTCCAGGGTTCAACGTAGAATTAAGAAACCTTGCTCGAATACCTTTCTCATGAAGCTTTTCTACTTGTTGGGACATTAACGATAGCAATGGACTTACTACAACAGCCACTCCTTCAAGCACAAGACCTGCTACTTGATACACTAATGACTTGCCTCCACCCGTTGGTGCGGCAAGTAAAACATTGCGCCCAGAACACAAAGCATCGACGGCTTCTTCTTGCAACGGCCTATAGTCAGAATGGCCTAACTGAGAAAGTACTTGTTTCTTTAAAGTCATTTATCAATTATCGCTTAACAAGGCGCTTTCTGCATCGATTTTTCGCCCCCTTTTCGCTAGAATCAACGACTAATTATGTATTAAGGAAACGTTCACATGGCACATCAACCTCTTGATGATCTTGAATTAGAAACATTAGAAAACTTTTTAGACTCAGAGCAAGTTCATGAAGAATGTCAAAACTTTGTGATGGCCCACGGTTTCTTGACAGCGCTTGCTATTTGCCCTGCACACATTGCAGAAGAGCAATGGCTTCCTGTGATTTTTGAAGACACTCCAACGTTTGATAATGCAAAACAAGAGAAGCAAATTCTGCAATATCTATCGCGTTTATTTTTAGATATCCAAAAAGAATTAGAATCTGAAGAAGGCTTCCTAATTCCTTGCGAACTGGAAATGGGAGCATCGCCTGAAGAGCTGAGTGAGCTACAAGAATGGGCAACGGGCTTCATGGAAGGGGTGTTCATGACTGAAGCAAACTGGTTTGAGTCAGAAAAAGAAGACGTTGTTGCAGAGCTTTTACTACCAGTTATGGTTGCTTCCGATTTATTCGATGATGAAGAAGTTGTTCAAATACGCTCAAGTGAAAAACTCACTCAATCATGCATTGCTCAAATCCCAGAAGTGGTTACTGATTTATTTTTGGTATTACGAACAGAGCCTGAAAAGCGACCTTTCCCAAAAGCTTCCCCTAAAAAAGGAAACAACAAAAACAAAGGAAAAAAGCGCTAAGCTTGATGAAAAAAAAGCAACGCTCATTTGTTACTTATGATAAATGAGCGTTTCTAATAGCGACTAACGTAATGTCATCCAACTGTGTAGATTCACCCAGATAATCAATCAATTCTTTTTCAGCCTTACGCTGGGCAACAAGCAAACTCTTTTCCTCATAACTTCTTTCAATAATGGCGCGCATATTGGTGTCTCCGAGCATAAGACCCTCACTGTTCTTTAGCTCTAAAACACCGTCAGATAAAACAACCAGAGTATCACCGTCATGTAATACGCTTTCCTCCAGATCCACATCAAACTCTTTTGCAGACAAAACACCAAGCGGCATGTGCATTGATGGCAAAGAATCCATCTGGCCATTTTTACGACGAATTAAAGCGTTTGGCATTCCACCACCCCAATATAAAATCCGCCCTCGATCTGATATCAGCATTAAATAGCCCGCACAGAACATGTAATCTGGCAAAATGCTATACAGTATTTTATTAATATGTGCTGACAAGTAACAAATATTCGCCAAGTCATCCACCGCTTCAAAAAACGCTTGCATCACAGGCAAAGCACCAATCGAGGCAGGTAAACCATGTCCAGTAAAATCCCCAACAAAAACCAAACGCGTACCATCTGATCGAGTCTTAATCAACGCAAGGTCACCATTAAAACTGGCTGCCGATAAACGCGTAATCGCAACACTTTCAGAATCTTTTTCACTGCGGTTTTGGATATGATTAAACACATGATGAGCCATTTCGTGCTCACGCTGAATCACGGTTTGAAAGTACGTTAGCTTCTTATTTTGCTCATACATTTCTTGCATTAACTGCAAATGATTTAAATGAGTCTTTAAACGGGTGTTGAATAATAATTCATTAAAAGGCTTAGGAATAAAATCATCGGCACCAGATTGGAAACATTTATCCATTACTGAGTCAGCGACATTAGAGCTAAGAAAAACAATAGGAACAAATCGGGCACCAGACATGACCTTAAACTGCTTTGCCAGCTCAATACCGCTGCCACCTTTCATTACAACGTCTAACGTAACAATGTCAGGTTCATAGTCTTTAAAGGCGCTTAAAGCGTCTATATAAGTCGAAACAGCCTTCACTTGTATATCTAATTTTTCGGCACACAGAGCAACAATTTCCTGATATACCGGTTCACTATCAATACAAAGTAACTTCATTCCAGCCACCTTTATTGAATATCAAAGCGTTTGTCGAAACGGGAGATCATCAGAATGTTTTTTATAAAATCATTCGCACCTTTGATTTCTATTGAGCTTTCTTGATCGACAAAATTACGCATACTCAACAACATGCCAAGCGCTGCACTGTCCAAATATTCAACCATTTGCATATCAATCACATAGTGTGAATACGTTTTAGTAAGCTCTGTATACGCAGTACGAAATTCATTAAACAGAGAAAAATCAAAGCTTCCAACCAAGGTTAGCGTTGCAGTGTCTTTTGTATCGTTAAGATCAATAGATATACTCATAACTTAACAAAGGCCGAAGCCTCTATTCGCCTCCTAGACATTTGGGGGATAAAGGAGATTCTTGGTTCCGCTTCGCCCATTCATCAACTGTATATAAATGCATTGCTAGCGCATGAATCTTAGTCATTTCATCTTCTAAAGCGGCATAAATGAGCTGATGGCGTTGAACCAATCTCTTTCCTTCAAAATCGTTACTTGTCAGCACCAGTTTAAAGTGAGATTCACTGCCTGCAGGCACATTATGCATATGACTTTCATTTTCAAGCGTCATATTAGTAACGTCTATTTTGTCTTTAATACGTTGCTCTATTTGAGATTGAATAATCATAAAATTCTCTTTTAGACTGCCGTTAACGAGCTGTCTTCCTGCCCATTAAGTAGTGTTTTACCTTTCTCTTTTGGGTACGCAACATCAATAGACACAGCTCCACCTTCACGCCAAACACTGATAATAGTGTCCATATTGGCGGCCATAACCGCACGTTTATCGTCTGGTGCCGCAGCAATAACTTGTAAACCGATGTCTTTCATAAAGCCCATACAAGTCGATGTCTTCACCATATCGATTTTGTTGAATGCTTCGTCAAACATAGCCAAAGAGAAGCCGCCAACAATCTCTCCGTCCATTGTTTCATGCAAGCGATATGTCGTAGACAGGGCCGCTGCAATCGCCAAATAGAATGGGATTTGGTGCTCACCACCAGAACCTGTTTGTATTCTTTGACTCAAAGTAGTTTTCTTATTTCCTTCAGAATCTAAGATATCGACTTCAAAATTATAGAATTTACGGTAATCCGCAAGATCTTGCTGTTTCTCTTCGTCAGAGATCAACTCTTGAATCGCATTAATGGCGCGAGCGTGTTCTGGGTCATCGCCCATTTTTGGATCAAACAAGCCGCCGACATTCGCTGAATCTTGCGCGCTAAAACGCTCAACCAAGTCCAAGATATCTTTCATATCGCCATTCGGATAATAGCGGAATTGGTAAATTTCTTGGTTAAATGGACGTCGTTTCAGGCTGTTGTTCAACTCTCGAATAATATGCGCTACCTGATCCAATGAGTCTTTCAGTTTAGAAACATAATCAGATCGGAATGTTTCTTCTGCTTCTCTTCGAGCAAGCTCCGCCCGTTTCGCGTATTTGGCCAGTTCGGTTTCACTTAACACATCAATTTGATAAGAGACATAATGCTCAAATTCTTCAAATTTGGACTCTAAATAATCCAACTGTGTGTCATTGTCTAAGTTCGCTTGATGGTATTTAGAATAATGATCCGCCACTTCTTTACGGACTTTTTGGTCAAAGCTACGGGCTTTTTCATTCGCCTTGTCTGCACGGCTAATGGCTTCTTTATAGATCGCCGCACCATTCACCATACTGCTTTCCAACAAGGCATAACGCTCACTGGCAAACTCTGCGTCATATTTAGGATTAGACGTTAAGCGATTACGCTCTTCATCTAAAGCAGACAACGCTGAACTCAATTGGTTTTTCTGAGTATTAAGAGCACCAAATTGCTCAGCGATTTGTTGACGCTCTCTGTCTCGTTTTTTCTGTTCCAACTCAACACTTGCGATACGGGTTTTAAGCTCTTCAATTTTGTCTTGCAGATCTGTGTCATCATGCTGCTGAAGCTGAGACATTTCAGCTTCTACTGATTCCAATTCTTGCGTCAGCCTCGTAACCGAATGCCCTGCATTACCAAGGTTTTCAATATCAAATTGATTGTTGGCCATAATACGGCCCAATAAAGAATCCACTTGTTCAAGACGTTGATCCGACTTTAAAAAGTCCATGAGCTCACTGCTTAACTCAGAAAGCTTCCATTCACGTGATGCTTTCATTCCTTCAGTATTAATGCCCACCATCATATGAGGTACCGAACGAATAGTAGAAATGGTTCCTGATAACTTCAACATTCCATCGGCCGTCATCGCGCTGTCTTCTCGCAACAACTCTTTTTCAGTATCAACAGGCTTAATACCGCCTAAACGACGGTTTAAATACGCCTGAGCGTGATCATTATCACAACGAATAAAACGCAACGCCGAATTATTATCGCCACGATTAAGCCATAATCGAGTTTGCGTCGTATCAATCACTCGACATCCCATTAGTTGACGTCTGTGAGCGCGGAAAATACGAATGGATTCTTCTGCATCTTCAGGTTCAACGATCAAGGCTTCACGCTGCGCACCCAAATAGCCTTCAATAGCATCTTGCCATTTTCGGTCCGTCACCTCAGCCAAATGACTAAGTGGCGTTGCAGTAATATTCGCTTCTTTCAAAAGAGCAATGAGACGCTTGGTATTTTGTGACAGTGGACTAACACCGCCTTTTAATGATGAAACATCAGACTCTAACTGCTTACACTCGTCTTTAAGATTTAATATGGTTCTATTTAATTCGGAGCGTTGACCAAAAACTTTTGATTTTTCCGTGTCTAAGGCGTCGTTTAATACACTTAATTTCTGCGTCAAAGGTTTTAAATTACCTTCAATTCGACCACTTTCTGAGATCAACGAATCAAACTCAGAAAATGTTTCAATTAAATCCAGCGTTTCTTTAGATAACACTTCTTTGAACGCGCTCAATGAAGACAAAAGCAAGATCAATTGGCGAACTTGCAAAACAGCTTTTTGATCCTGCTGCCCCTGCAAGACCAACAGCTTTTTATTTTGTTCAAGCTGCTGGATCTTTAACCCAACGTCTGAGTGCTCATATTGCTGTTCAAGTCTCAGTAACTGGCCTTGCAGTTGCTTTAAGAGACTTGATTGAGTCGTTAATTCTTCTTCGATTTCTTCTTCACGTTCTTTTTGAAGCTCATACTGATCCTGAATGTCATCTTGCTTACTGCCAAGCTCATCAAAACGTGCTTCTGTCGCAACCCATTGATAATTAACCGCACTCTGTTCTTGTTGGTGTTTCTTGTCACAGTCAACCTGGATTAACTTCAAGTCATCAATACGCTTTGACACTTCAAGTGTTTTGGCTTCTAAGTGACGATATTCATTCAAAGATTTTTGGTATGCACTAACTTGCAGTGGTGCTTCGGTCAAAACAAAATCTTGAACAAAGCGTGTTGGAGAGGCAATCGGAACAAACTTCAAAGCGTTCTTAAAGTTTTTCAAGAAACCGTCTAAGGTAATTAATTGCTCTGCACTTGGGCTTAATTCTTCAAGGTAGCGGTTTATGTATTGGGTTGCTGAAGCGCTGCCTGACTTAATGTATGGGTCAAGGCACAGTTTTTTTATGGACTCACGTACTTCAATCCAAGGCTTGGCCTTATAGCTCTTACCTTCCATTGCATCAATAAAGTCGGATTTTCTTGCGCCATAATTTGGCAAAACAAAACGCCCTAACACGTCTTCTTCAGGGGAAGCCAGTGACGCACTTAACGCCAAACCAACAGTCGATTCGTTACCAGTAACCGTGTCTTCAAACACCAAAGACAAATAACTGGTTGCATCTTGTCGAGGCTGTGTGCCAAACACTTTTGCATTGGCTTGCCCTGAGTCGATCATACCCAAAATGTAGGAGCGAATACTACGACCGCTGGCTTTGCCATCATTGGCACTGGCGTTGTAATTTAGATGTCGTTTACTGGCGCCGGTTAAAACGGTTTGGATAGCATCAAGTAGCGACGATTTACCTGAACCTGTTGGCCCAATGATCGCTGTATTACCACGTATGCTAATTTCCTCTGCACCCAATAGGTACCAATTTACTAATACGATTCGATTTAACTTTTTCATATTTTGGCCCTAGTCCTGATTGCTTTCTTGTGTTGTTTCTTCATCCGAATCCGTTTCGATATCGTCTTCTTCAGGGTCTGCACCATTAAAGGATTCTAACTGTCTTAAATACGCTTCCGTCACAATTAACCTTACTACTGGCGTAATATTGATCATTTGGTTTTTGCTGTCTTCTTCGTAAGATTTACCTCGAATCAACACGCCATGACGGCTAAACAACGCTAAGATCTCTTTAAAGCGCGTCTCACTTGGGATTTCGCGTTTCACCAATTGAACAAAACGATCCAAAATCGTATGAGAATTGGTTGCGACAAAACCATTATCAACTTCAAAATTCTCGACTTTTTCTTCATAGATTTGACGCAACACAAGCAAGAACAATGTCTCTTCTGTTTTCAGCCTTACAAACGCATCTTTCTGAACAGGCAACACACCAGCAAGACGCTCATTTTCGTTGATGTAAAGCTTCATTCCCAACGCATCAAATAATTTATCAAAATAGTCTTGATACGCTTCAAGTAAAAGATAATGCTTTCGTTGTCCGTGTTTATAGGCACTGGCGAACTGATTCGCAATGACAAAATTTGCCGTTTGCTGAAACTCTTGGACATCTTTGCCTGATTCTTCAACCACTTTTTTCAATTCTTTAAGCATTACGCTTCGCTCCTACGTACCACACTAAATTCGCGACATTCAACGAAATCATGCACATCCAAATACTCATTGGTAAATTGTATTTCAAACGATTCTTCCAGTGTTTTTGCTGTTACACCAAGAGAGCCTATGTACCTCAAATGATCAAAACACACCAAGTCTTCAACGGATTCAATGGTGAAATCCAAAATATGTTTGCTCTTTGCACTCGCCATCTGCTTAGCCAAGTAACTTTGCATTTTAGGCAATGTCACTTGACGCGCTTCATGGAAGCGACGCTGTTGATCTCGAAGTTTAATCGCATCAGCAGACACTTCTGTTGGCGTCATCACTCTAGGTGGCGGTGGCTCACGGCGTTTAGTAGGTTGTGCCGCAGACGAAACCCCTACAAAACGAGCACCAACCACTGTTTTTAAGGTTGGTAAGGTATCGTATTTCGCCACATCAGAAATGATACCGGCCACTTTGTTTGCCATACCTGGACGAGAGCTGTCCATGTACCGAGCCGTGTCCGCTGCACGTTTTTCAAGGCGATATCGATATTCATCGATTCTTTCTAAGCGCTGCTCAATGTTGCTGAAGGTTTGAATAATATCTCGGCAATCTTTCTCAACCATTGCCTCGGCTTCGGCTCTGGAAATCAATTGCTGGTCAATGTAACACTGGGCAACTTGAGACAATGTTTCTGGATTGGATAAAAAGTCTTGTGTTAGCTCTAATATCTGACGACGAAAACGGAATGGGTTGTTGCTGGTTTTAATCGTTTTATAATCCGCAATCAAAATGCCTTCTACAAACAAATCAAAAAAACCAGACACAATGGCTTTTGGGTCGCGACTGGCAAAAAGTTCTTGTTGTAAACTGCGAATACCAAGCAAGATTTGATTCAAATGCGCGGAGAATTCACGAGAGGCTTCTGCGGATTGTCTTAATGTGACGCCTCGTTCTTGAGGGTGTTTCGCCACGGCTTCTAAATTACTTAAAATACTTAAAACCGTTGCACCATAGTTTCGCTTTCCATGACGGCTGATTTCAACAAGCGATCGAAGCAGCATAGATATTTGCGGTGTCATCAATACACTAACGCGATACAACTCTTGTTCTTCAACAAGCCATCCCGTGTTCACTAATCTATGATAAATACGCAAAGCATAATCGTGAATCGTCTTTGGTGAATCAAAAGACTCTTTCTGTTCATCATGCCAAGAAAACGTATCGACTCTATGTAAAGTGTCTTCTATCGATTCAATGATGGCGGATTTATCTTTTATCGGATCTTCTGCATGATCATAGAAAACATCGGAAAGATCATTTAATACGGCTTCGATCAATGCTCTATTTGAACCACTGAGTGCCTGAAAAATTTCATCAGGAAGGTGTCTAAACAACATTCATTCGGCTCCATGAATCCAATAAAAATAACGACATATTATGCTTTACCTAAATGCTGAGCGACAGCTTGCTGTATGGCATTTTTAACCAATATATCTTCTCCAATAGGAGGCAATAACTCTATTTGCAAACCGTTACTCTTTAGTAATTCAATTTGCGCCGGCACATCTTTTCTCAAATGACGGCCAACCGCTAAGAATAATGGCAACACAGCGACACTTTTCACTTGTTCATCTAACGCCGCAATCGCATCTTCCAATGTAGGCGTCGTAAGTTCCATATACGCCAAGCTTGTGTTCTCTGCACCATAAGTGTCACTAATTTGAGAAAACAAAGACTCGAAGGGCTGTTTCCAAAGAGGATCAGGACTTCCATGAGCAAGAAGTATGATGTGATCGTATTCTTTGTGTAGCATTTTGATACCTAATGTTTCTTGATTACCCATTCTAGCCATCCTATATGAGAAAAAGAAGACGCAGATTAAAAAACCTTTACATCTTCCATACTAATCGTTTAAAAAATAATCAGATCGTTGCAAGAAAACACATTGATCTACTTCTCATTTTTATACGTAACAAAAAAAGATAAAGATCAACAAAGGGTAATTGAGTATGAAAATATTGTTATCTGGCGCAACAGGATTTATCGGTCAAGCGCTGCTCAAAAAACTAATCGAACAAAAGCATCAAATTTATGCTTTAGTGAGAAGCTCATCAAACACTCTCGACCCGAGCATCACCCAGATAGCACTTTCCTCTTCCGCACCGATTACAGAACAGTTCGACGCTTTCATCAATTTAGCCGGCGAAAATATTGCGGCACAACCTTGGTCAAAAAAGCGCAAAAAAGCCTTATACGATAGCCGAATTGGCTTAACTAGAGAGATCAAAGAAAGATTAACCACTCCGCCTAAACGTGTCATATCAATGTCTGCAATTGGTTATTACGGCATGACACAAGAAGGCCTTTATCAAGAAAACTCCTTACCTTCTCTTGATTACGCTCACGCCCTTTGCAACGCTTGGGAAAATGCAGCCAAATCTTTCTTAAGTCATCAAACGCGAGTGGTTATATTTCGACTGGGTGTTGTATTAGGAAAAGAAGGCGCCTTAAAGAAAATGCGATTGCCGTTTTGCTGTGGATTGGGAGGGCCGATAGCGAGCGGAGAACAATGGTTTTCGTGGGTTCATATAAATGACGTCGTTAATGCAATAATCACGGCTATGAAAAATGATGCATACTTTGGTACTTACAACCTCGTTGCACCGCAGCATGTTACTCAAAGAAATTTCGCACAATCCTACGCACACACATTGAACCGCCCTGCATTACTTTCAACACCAAAATGGCTTCTGCATAGACTCTTTGGGGAGATGTCTGGATTACTCACGGAAGGCCCTAGAATTTCCTCTGAGAAAATTCTTGAACAAGGCTTTACTTTTGCTTTCACATCATTGGACAAAGCGCTGTTAGACATAGAACAAGCAAAAGATTAATTAGCTTTCTTTCTAAGAACAGGCAAGCCTTTGTCATCATTTAAAGTATTCGTGCATTTGGGGTAAGTTACACACCCCCAAAAGTAGCCATTTTTACTTTTTTTCCGAATTAAGTAATGACCGCAAGATCTGCATGGGTATTTCTTTGTACTAGATGGCACGCCATTTTCATCTTCTACTGTCACCTTGCAATCTGGGTAATTGGAGCACCCCCAAAAAGCATTGTCTTTGAAAACCTTCCGGCGCAACGGGGACTGGCAAGATGGACAAAGGTAACGCTTCGCCCTGACAGGCTTACCTTCTTCATTGTTCGCGGTGTAATCACATCGAGGATACGACTCACACCCCCAAAACTCGCCATTTGCACCGTTTTTTAAAGAAAGCAAACTTTCACATTTAGGACAACGATAACGAACCTTCGCTGACACTATATGTGCATCATTCTGCTCTAAGAACTCTTGCTCCCAGTGCGTCGCTTTTGACTCTTTCGCGTCCTTTTCTGCCACCAGCTACTCTCTTTATTTAGGCCTTGTTGCCATACAGTTAAGCAGGTTGCTTTAACCAATCCAACAGTTCACTGACGTCATTGAGCGATTGCAGCTCAGGGTAGTTTTTCAGCGTTTCATCGGACACTTCTTCGTGCGCCCAAGTACTGTGATAAGGAATATGAAGCGCGTTGGCGCCAATATCCAAAATAGGCAACACATCTGATTTTAGTGAGTTACCCACCATCAAAAACTCTTCTGCCACCAGCTCATGTCTTTGCAAAATCTGCAGATACGTTTCGTCGGTTTTATTACTTACGATTTCAACACCATCGAAATAATCAGCAATCCCAGAACGCGCTAATTTACCCTCTTGATCCAATAAATCCCCTTTGGTTATCACCAAGAGTTTAAAACGACCTTTTAGCGCTTGCAGTACACTTTCAACGTTCGCCAGCACTTCAACAGGAGACGCAAGCATACGCTTAGACAAAGCAATAATTTCATGTATCTCACTGCCTGTAACTCGACCTTCCGTTAATGCGATTGCGGTTTCAATCATGGAAAGCGTAAAGCCTTTAATACCATAACCAAAGTTTTTTAAATTTTTGACTTGAACCTCACCAAGATGAGAGCGGATATAAGCCTCATCATGATATTCCAAAAGCAAAGAAATAAATTCATCTTGTGCGTGCATAAAAATTTCTTCGTTACGCCAAAGCGTATCGTCTGCATCAAACGCGATCGTTTGGATGCTACTTTCTTTAAGTGTCATTTTATATCCATTGTTTTGTGTTCTGTTCTATCAGATCAAGATAAAGCGCTACTTGATCCGGTGAGTCATTCAGAGCGGGAATATAATCAAACGCTTCGCCGCCATTGCCTTTAAACTCATCACCCAATTCGAACGTGACTTCTTCTAACGTTTCAATACAGTCAATTGAAAAAGCAGGACTGATTACATTGATTTTTTTTATGCCAGAAGACGGCATAGCTTTTAGCGTGGCATCGGCATAAGGCTTTAACCACTCTTCCCGACCGAATCGAGATTGATAAACGTGCGTCCATTCACTGTCTTCAAGCCCTAGCCCTTGCGCCACTAATCGGCTTGTTGTTTCGCAACGACGAGAATAAGGATCGCCATTTGTTACATAGCGTTTTGGTATACCATGGTAAGACAAAACCAAATGTCGTCGTTCACCTTGCTTTTCCCATTGAGCCTTTACTGAGTTTACTAACGCTTCAATATACAAAGGGTGATCTGCATAATCATGAACCAACTGCAAGGCTGGCCAATGTGGGCAGTTTTTCAAAGAACGCATCAGACGATCATACGCAGCAGCCGTCGTGGTTGCTGAGAACTGTGGATACATTGGCATAACCAGAATTTTTTCAGCACCCTGCTCACGCAATTTCTGAGCGGCCTCTTCCATGCTTGGATTACCATATGTCATGGCAAGTTCCACAGGAATATCGTCCCTATATTTTTCAGATAACGCTTTTTTCACACCGTCTTTAAGGCGATGACTCAATACCAACAAGGGAGAGCCTTCTTCCATCCAAACTTGTTGGTACACTTTCGCCACCTTAGGCGGGCGCAATGTCAAAATAATACCATTGAGTATGGGCTGCCAGATCCATGGATTTAAATCAACGACTCGACGATCAGAAAGAAACTCGCGAAGATAACGACGCACTTCTGGTGTTTTGGGTGCATCTGGCGTCCCCAAATTAATCATCAACACACCAAATTTACTCATACTCTCCATTAGAACCTCTTTCATACATTAAAGTTGTTGTTTAAAGGTGACACTGAAGGCCGCTCATTTACCAATGCATATAAATAAGGCCAAACGAACAAAAACCAAGCCTCTAAGTTAGAGCCATAATCTAAGCAAAGTACAGGCAATAAAAATAATAAGGCCGATAGATAAAATAATGCGATCTAGCTCGTTCCCTTTACGGTGACATAACCAAAAACATACGCTGTAAACCAACATTAAGATCAATAAAGAGGGTAAATGTATGGCGCCAGCATAACCAGACAAAGCTAAGCGATCGAACGACTGAGCAGGAAAAATAAAACCGACCATCGCAGCAATGGAAGTAAATACAACAAAACCATCAAGGGTTCCTTTTCGCTTATCTTTATCCGAGCTGCCATTAATAGTCACCAAGACTTCCCCCAAAGATCGACCACAGTTACCAGCAATAACAGATAACACACCTACCGTCAGACCTAGCGGTAAATGAAGGTTTTTATTGACTGAAACCTTTGCTTGACTAGAAGCTCGTAACCTAAGAGCCAAATGAACCATCGTCCATACAGCAACGACAGAGAACATTACCTGGAACGTAATGGCATTCATAATAGATAAAAGCTGAGCACCAATCACCCCACCCATCGCAATACCGGGAGAAAAATACACTAACTGCTGGAAGTCCACCTTGCCTTGCTTCATGGCTTTTATCCACACAGACATATGGGCAGGGATAAATGCCACCAAACACGTCGCTATAAGAGGCAACAAAGCGTCGTCTAAGGAAATCCCAAATACAGGAAGAAAAAAATACAAGGCAGGAAAGGCAATCAACATCGGAGAGACAGCAATCAAAGCGCTTACCGCACCGCACCCAGCACCAACAAACAGCAGCACCAGTATTAACTCAATAGACATACACAAAAAACCATTAATAAAAAAGCAGACCTTATGTCTGCTTTTCAATCTATATTTGAAAAATACATTAACTCATTATTCGCGGTACACAACACTACGGATTCTGTCTTGTATAACCGTCGCCAACTTATCTGGTTGGAATTTCGACAAGAAATCATCACAGCCTACTTTTTGAACCATTGCCTTGTTAAAACTACCACTCAAGGATGTGTGCAATACGATGTGTAGATCTTTTAATCGAGGATCTTCGCGGATTTCTTTGGTTAAACGATATCCGTCCATTTCTGGCATTTCTGCATCTGTGATAACCATAAGAAGCTTCTCAGAGACGACTTCATCCCCATCCGCCCACCTTTTAAGTTTTTCCAACCCTTGTTTGCCGTTAGTAGCTTCGTGCACTTCAATGCCCAGAAAATCCAGTGTAGATCTACACTGCGCGCGCGCTACAGAAGAGTCATCAATAATAAGAACCTCTAAGCCTTTCGCAAGGGATAATAGATCTTTATCAATCACATCATCACTGACAGACGTGTCATAAGGCGAGATTTCGGCCAACACTTTCTCTACATCGATAATTTCGACAATACGATCATTAACTCGAGTAATGGCGGTTAAATAATGCTGACGCCCTGTTCCATCTGGTGGTGGTAGAATCTCATTCCAGTTCATATTAATGATTCGGTCCACATCACCAACCATAAAACCTTGAACGGTATTATTGTATTCCGTCACAATTAAGTTCGATGGCTGAGTTCTATCAATTGGCTTCATACCAATGGATTCTGATAAATCAATAACGGGAATGGTTCTCCCTCTAAAATGTGTCACGCCAGCAACGGATGGGTGTCTGTGTGGCATCAAATTAAGCTGAGGGAGTTGTACAACTTCTTGAACCTTAAATACGTTAATTGCAAACATTTGCATCCCGCCAAGGCGGAACATCAGCAGCTCTAGGCGATTCTCACCAACTAACTTAGTCCTTTGGTCTACCGCTTCTAACATGCTCGCCATATATGTACTCCAAACATTTCTCTAATTAGTGCGTTCATTTATTATAGCCATCATATTGCATTCAGCTAAGTGTTACAGTACTTTTTTTCTCCGCTCTCTCTATTAAGGTTCAATAAATGAATGACACTGATGTACTCTTCTGCCGTAAAGCGGTAATAAATCCGCTTGCGGAAACGGTGGCATATCATCTGTTACACCTAGAAGACTTAAATGAAAACTCTGGAGCTTTCTTAAGTTCTATATTTATCGATATAAACCTTAATGAAGTAACAAATCAAAAAGCGGCATTTTTTCAGGTCAGTGTAGAGCAGCTAAAAAGTCTTCCTTTGGAACAGGAACTGCAAATTGTCGCATTTCTTTCTTCAGAAACCCTATCTGAACAAGACTTAGACTTGCTGTTCGAAACTCGTCTCAAGGGATGCCAGCTTGGCATTATTAATCCTGATCTTCATTTGTTTAGTGAAGACTTTTTTGCAGTATTCTCTTATGTCGCCTTTGACCTTAGCGCGCTATCGGTAGAAGAGGTATTAACGCACAGCGCTCACCCTTTTTTGCGTGAGAAAAATATATGGATAAATGAGATAGAACAGCAAGGCGATTTTGTGCAATTACAAGAGAGCCTGCCGAATGGATGCTTTAGTGGTGACTTCATTAAGAAAAAAACAGAAGTCAAAGGAAAGAAAGTCTTAGCCTATCAATCGATTCTTTTAGAGCTACTCTCTGTACTTAATCGCCAAGAAACGTCTTTGTCATCATTAGCCGAATGCATTGAACGAGACCCCGCACTGACTTATCGGATCATCAAGCTCACGCACACTTCTCTGTATCATGGTCAATTCAATGTATCGAGTGCGCAACGCGCCGTTGAAATCATTGGCATACGAGACTTAACAAAATGGGTGAGCTTAGTCATGTTAGGCAGCGTTCCTGGAAAGCCTGCTAGCTTATTCTCTATGGCAAGTTCAAGAGCGTTTTTTTGCCAAAGCTTGTCCACTGCATTGTTACCAAGATTAGATGGTGCTTTTTTAGTCGGTTTATTTTCTTATCTACCGAGCTTTTTTAATGAAGAATTACCTATTTTGTTAAAAGAACTTCCTTTGGATAAAAACATCAAAGTCGCCTTACTGGAGCGCAAAGGCAATTTGGGTGGTATTTTAAAAACAGTGGAAGCCTATGAGTCAGGCTGCTGGGAAAAAATCCCTTTTAGTCAATTCGCAGAGAAAGGCATTTCAAAGCACTCACTCAAAGATATGTATATAGAAAGCCTAAAAATGGCACGCGAGATGAGCGAATTATGATCGATATTGGCGTTAATATAAATCACCCCTTTTTATTGGATGATCTAAATAAAACCTTAACTGAAATGAAAGGTGCAGGTGTCAACGGTATGGTCTGCATCGCTTCGGATCTAAAAGAAAGCAAATTAGTTCAAACCCTTGCTCTGCAAAACAATGCCATCTGGCACACATTAGGCTGCCATCCGCATCAAGCTAAAACATGGAACAAAGAGAGTAAGCAACTTGTATCCATGATGATAAAAGAAAGCAAACCTGTCGCCATTGGAGAAACAGGTTTGGACTTTAATCGTAACTATTCCACACCTGAAGAACAGTTCTATGCCTTTGATCAGCAGATCGAACTGGCACTGGAGTTTGATTTACCTTTGTATCTTCATGAGCGCGACGCTCATAACGCCATGTTAGAACGCTTAAACGCGTATCCGCAACTCGCTCAAAAATCCATTGTGCACTGCTTCACAGGAGATCAAGCGTCTTTAGAAAACTATCTTGCTCTAGGACTGTCTATTGGCATAACAGGCTGGGTATGTGATGAGCGTCGTGACGCAGATTTACAAGCCTCTGTTCCCCATATCCCTCTGGATAAATTACTATTAGAAACAGACGCACCTTATTTATTGCCTCGTAACATCCGACCTCGTCCAAAGAAGAACCATCCAAAGTATCTGCCTTGGGTTGCCATGGAAGTCGCGCGACTAAAAGGCGTATCCGTTGACGAGCTCACCAAGCAAACCAATAGGAATGCAGAAGCCCTGTTCGGTATTACACTTAGCGATTAACACTAACTACAATAACGAGATTTGCTGTGACAATAAATTAGACATATTGGTATTAAAGAAAGGCAGAATACTTTCGGCGATAGGCTCTATTTGCTTTTCTATATAATGCTCATAATCCAAATTCACCAAATCACTTGGACTTTCATAAGGAATAACACCAGCAACTTGATAAAGGTAATACACTCGCTTTCTTCCTTTATCAAACTCTAGCGGAAAGCCTAACTCTGCTCGTCTTTGATCTGCGATGGCAGCAGCACGAACGTGAGGCGGTTTATTCTTTGTATACGAAGACAAAGGCCGACTCAATTGCTTACTATAAACCAGCAGTTCATCAAACATTCCCAATCTAAGTTTTTCTATGGTTTCTTTAATATAAGGAACTGGGTTTTCATCATTAAAGATTTTCTCGAACAGTGTTCGCTGAAATTGCCTTGCCAATGGCGTCCAATCGCTCCTTGCGGCTTCTAACCCTTTAAAAATGAGTTCACCCTTGGATCGCCCAGCGTAGCGTTTTTTACTACCTTCTTCTTGCCCGCGAATTGTCGGCATAAAAAAGCGATCATACACTCGCTCAAATTCCAGTTCCAAATGCGACTCTAGCTGAGCATAGTCACCACACCATTTTTGAAGGCAATGATTAATCTCATCGCATAACAACTTGCCCTGTATTTGCGGGTCAGTTTGAGTATCAAGCATGGTGACAAACAAAGAATCTGTATCGCCATAAATAACCTTTCCTCCTCGCTCTTCAATCCAGCCTTTCGCCCTAGCCAATAGTTCATGCCCACGCATAGTAATCGAGCTGGCCAATTCGGCATGATAAAAACGACATACGTTAGATCCCAACACACCATAAAACGAATTCATAATAATCTTAATGGCGTAACTCAAAATATCATTTTCATCTCGCTTGGCGCTCTCTCTTGCCTGAGCAAGCTCAGCAATAAGCTCTGGCAAAATAGCACCATGTCGATCAAAGCTTGCTCCCAAAAAACCAGAGACCAATCGATGAGGCTCAATTTGATTCTTGTTAGTTATGCTGAGGCTGGCCAACACCCGTGCCAAAGGGTCAATATAGAAAGTACGAATGATACTTGGGTACAAACTTTTAAAATCAAATACCAATACATTTTTATACAAACCTGGAAGAGACGACATCACAAAACCGCCAGGACTGGCAACAAAGTCTTCTTCGGTCCATGCCGGAGCAACCCAGCCTGCTTTATGTAGCCTTGGTAAATACAAGTTCTCAAACGCAGCAACAGAACCACCCGGTTGCTCGAAAGGTATTCCAGTTAAATCTACTCGAGTTTGTTGTAACTCAATCAATTTAAGTTTTTCAAAAATTCGCAGTACCAAATCACAATCTTGTAAGTTGTAATCAACAAACGCCTGCAAATCCTCTTGATGTAATCGTTCTATTTCTTGCCAACGATCTCCACCATGCAAAAGCTTTCCGTCATCTAGAATCTCTTTACTAACATTATTCAAACTAAAAGATTCAAAATGATAGCCGCCAACCTTGAGCAAAGTTATACCATCTAAAGCAACTCGCCCTGGAATGCTAATAAAATAGCGTCCTTGATTATCCGACGAACGAAGGTTCCAACTTTCACCGTTCACACCAAAAGCAGGTCGTATGCCTAGCGCCTGACACCTCTGGTCGATAAACTGCAGATCAAATCCGATTAAATTCCAACCAATAAATATGTCTGGCGAATGTTTTTTAACATAACGAATAAAAGCCAATAGCAAACTTTTCTCATCTGAGAAGCTTTGGATAACCGCAGAATCAATCATTTGATGAGTGACAACGAAAGCAATGCGTTGGCCTTTGGAAGTAACACCTATAGATAAAAGTTTATTATTGGTAACAGATGTCTCTATATCAAGCGACCACACTCGCCAATCAGGTTGATAGTCGCCCGCGATGATCTTGGCTTGATGATAGGTTTGCGAAGAGGCGTCTGGCACTCCAATAAAGCGAACAGCGCCGCGAATGTTACGCTCCATTAGATATCGGTTATGAGGCTTTATGTCTTCTTCAAAAACATTAAAGCCGTTGCGCTTAACCAAGTTAATCATTTGCTGGTGCAGAGTAATGCTTTTACTTTGTACCAGCACAACCGACTGATGATGAAATGATTGGTAATGAGATTCGACACAAGTGACACCTGCGACATCCATTGGCAGTTCACTTAAAGGCGCATCCGTAAAGAACACGCTAAGCTGTTTGTCAGGAAGCACTTTCACTGTACCTTCCGATGTTCTAATGAACAGGCTCATTTCAATCTGACCAGCAATCTCTCTGGTGTGTCGACTGACAATATAGCCACTTTTTTCTACAAACATGAAATCGCCTAACGTGCTCTTCTAACTGAACCTTATCCGCGCACTAAAGTCCGCGTAATAAATGCATAGGCGGCACTTTTAGCACAGTCCTGCTGGCAAATAAACCAATTGTCGATATAACACACACACCGATGGCAGGACCTAACACCCAAAGCAATCCGTGGAAACTTGCGTCGGCATTGAAGACAAACACCTGCAAACCATACAAACAAGCTTCAGCACCCAATGCGGCAATCAAGCCAGAGAACAAACCCAATGCACCGAACTCAACCAATAAGGCTTGTCGAACCAATGCACTTCTCGCGCCCAGCACTCGCAAAAGAGCGCCTTCTTCCAAACGCTCTTCCAATGTAGATCTGACGCTCGCCAGCAATACCAAAGCGCCTGCACTCAAGATACACAATAGAACCAATTGTATTGCCTGAGACAATTGACCAATGATGGTTTGAATCTGCTTCAACAAATCACCAACATTTAAAATAGACACCGTCGGATATTGCGACATGGATTTATAAAAAGGTTGAGCATCTGCATCACTAATAAACAAACTACTGACAAAGTTCGCTGGATAATCCTCTAATACACTCTTCGGCAATATGAGATAAAAATTAGGTCGCATTGATCCCCAATCCACGGTTCGAATCGACGTAATTGGCAATGTGACATTGTTACCACCAATGTTGAGTGTCAACACATCACCAAGCCCCAAATTCGCTTCTTTCGCCGCTTCTTGCTCAACCGATAAACCTTGCGCGCTAAAGTCGCCTTCCACCAAGGTGTTTCCTTCCCCTAATGTGTCAGACCAAGTTAGATTCAACTCGCGCTCATAAAGCTCTGGTTCACCACGGTCATCTGGGTAAAGGTCTTGCACGGTTTGATCATTGACCACCGTAACGCGACCACGAACCATTGGGTACCAATCCGAGCGCTCAACATTAAGCTTATCGGTTTCATTGTTTATCGGGTCAATCTGATTCGACTGAACATTAAATAAATAATGGTTTGGCGCATCTTCTGGTAATTGACTTTGCCAGTCTGATATTAAGCTCGATTTAATGCCAACAAGAATCAGACCTAACATAATAATCAGAGTAAACACCAAAAGCTGAAATAAATTTGGCACCAAACGACGGTACAAGGACGCCAAACCAATTTGCCAACCACTGGTTGCACCAGACGTTAACGAACGCCCTAATCTAAATGCGACCCAACCAATCACCGCCACGACAAGCGCAATACCTGCAATCGCTACAGTCATAATTGTTGGTAACAAAATACCTTTGGTATAAAGACACATCAATCCATACATGCCAAAGAAACCAATGAGATAAATAAATAAAGTATTTTGCTCAATTTTGGCGTTCGGCTGTAATACAGATAAAGGCGAAATTTTAATCAAACGCAACATAAGTGGAAGGCAGAACACCAACATAGAAATCAAGCCAGTCGCCGCGCCTAACCATAAACGACTAACGGAAGGTTCAGGCAAGCTGGTGGACATAAGCCCAGACAACAAAGACGCAATGATTTCCTGCATTCCCCAACCAACAGCAAGGCCAACCAAAGCTCCTGTGACAAAAAGCGCCAATAATTGCTGAACAAATACTCTGGTTAATAACTTCGGTGTCGCGCCAAGGGTTTTCAAAATGGCCACTTGCATTAAATGACGCTTCACAAAACGCGCAGAAGCTAACGCCATAGCAACACCAGACATAACGACGGCTAACGTACCTGCCAATAATAAGAAAGACTCTGCTCGGCCTATTGTGTCACCGATTCTCTCACCTCTTTCTGTTGGCGTTCTCCAGCGCTGCCCTTCGTTTAATTGTGGCGTTACCCACTCCTCATATTGAGCAAGCTCATCTCGATCACCAGCCAGCAATAGTGAGTAACGAACTCGACTTCCTGGAATGATAACGTTGGTGGCTTCAAGGTCAGCCATATTAATCACTGCTCGCGGAGAGATAGCAAAAGCAGATGTGCTTGAGCCAGGATCGCGAACCAAATATTTCGCTACGGTGAACTCAGCGTCGCCAACTTCAACAATGTCTCCAATGGTAATGCTTAATAAACTCGCAAGGCGTGATGATACCCAAACTTCCCCAGCTTGAGGCGGCTCATCGAAAGAGAAACCTGTACCGAATAAGGTGTCGTCAACCAAATAGCTTCCTTTTAATGGATACGCATCGGTGACTGCGCTCACTTGAGATAACTGCAAAGCATCATTCGCAAACATCATAGTCGAAAAAGACGTTCGCTCAGCCTGCTGCAAAGCAACCTCTTCTGCTTTTAATTTCCATTCATTCGAGATAGCGTCATCAGATCGAATTAAGCGGTCGGCCGCCAACAAGTTGGCTGACTCTTGCTCAAAGGAAAGTTGTAATCTATCGATGAACAAGCCAATTGACGTGACTGTGCTCACCGAGATAATAAGTGCCATTAATAAAGTGACGAGATCACCACTGCGGATGTCTCTAAGCATTAAGCGAAAAGCAAAATTCATAGTGTTTTTTCCGTTAGCAATCCAGCAGACATAACCAATTGGCGATCACACATTTTGGCTAGCTCATTATCGTGAGTCACCATGACCAAAGTGGTGCCTTGTGATTTATTCAAATCAAACAACAGCTCCACAATCAATTTGCCATTCTCCTCATCTAGATTACCAGTTGGTTCATCGGCAAACAGAATTTTTGGTTGAGACGCAAAAGCACGAGCAATAGCGACTCGTTGCTGCTCTCCACCTGATAATTGATTTGGGTAATGCGTGAGTCGATGAGACAAGCCCACTTTTTCTAATAGAGCTTCCGCTTTTTTACGAGCGTCTTTGTCGCCTTTTAACTCAGCCGGTAACATAACATTTTCAATCGCTTGTAAGCTTGGAAGTAAGTGAAAGGACTGAAAAACAAAGCCAACATATTCTCCACGCATTAAGGCTCGTGTTTCTTCGTTTTGATTCGAAAATGCTTGATCATATAAAGTGATATCACCGGTTGTGTTTACATCCAATCCGGCAAGCAATCCTAGTAATGTCGATTTACCTGAACCAGACGAACCAACGATCGCCACAGACTCACTTTCCATAATTTCCATATTTATTCCTTTCAATATGGTTAAATTCCCTGTATTCGAAGTCACAGTGTGGGTTAGATTAGTAACTTTAATCGCGGTGCTGTTCGCCATAGTGATTCACTCTAAAAAGGTTTGATATGTTTTTTAAAAGACAATTATTAATACTAAGTACAATTGTGTTTTTTTCCATTAGCTCATTCGCTTCGGCGTCCACATTACTCGTCATGGGCGATAGCCTCAGCGCAGCTTATAATTTAAGACAACAAGATGGTTGGGTTAGTTTACTGGAAAATAAACTTTCTCAGACGCATCCAAGTATTAAAGTTGTTAATGCCAGTGTTAGTGGAGAAACAACTCAAGGAGGTTTGTCTCGCTTTCAGTCTCTTTTGGATACTCACGCGCCATCTTGGGTTGTATTAGAACTGGGCCCTAATGATGCTTTACGTGGTTACCCTCTAAATCAGACCATAATTAATTTAGAAAAAATGGTTGAGCAAGCTCAAGAAGCTAATTCAACTGTTTTATTGATTGGTAATCAAATCCCACAAAATTATGGCAAGCGTTACACACAAATGTTCTTTAATTTATATAAAGATATCGCTGAAAAATACAACTTAGCCTACATGCCTTTTATGCTTCAAGACGTTGCCTTAAATAAAGACTTGATGCAAAACGATGGTTTACATCCAAATAAAGAAGGTCAGAAAATTGTATTAAAGAATATCCTGCCATATTTTGACGCGTTATTATTAGAAAAAAATAAGGACAATACAGGGAAGAAAAAAATATGAAGGCTGTTTTTTTAGATCGTGGATCCTTTCCTCAACATATTCACCTTGAACTACCTAAAAAAGTAACAGAGGTTGTCGAATTTGATAACTCTCAATCAGATGACATTTTAGAAAAAATCAAAGACGCGGATATTGTACTAACCAATAAAGCAGTTCTGAATGCCGACATAATCAACAAAGCACCAAAACTAAAACTCGTTCAAGTTATGGCAACAGGCGTCAACAATGTAGACCTTGCAGCTTGTGAGAAAAATAACATTCGTGTTCAAAACGTTACTGAGTATTCGACAATCAGCGTGCCTGAACACACCTTTTCCATGCTGTTAGCTTTACGTAGAAACTTACTATCTTATATTGAAGACGTCAAAGCAGGAAAATGGGCGGAGTCTGAATTTTTTTGTTTTTTAGATCACCCTATTCTTGATCTCAATGGCTCTACTCTCACCATAATTGGTGGCGGTTCACTTGGCCAAAAAGTAGCGAGCATTGCAACGGCTTTTGGAATGCAGGTAATTTTTGCTGAACGCAAAGGTGAAACAACGGTTCGCACTGGTTACACCCTGTTCGAAGACGCAATCAAGAAAGCCGACGTTATTAGCATCAATTGCCCTCTTACAGAAGAAACGCGCCATTTAATCAGTGATCATGAATTCAGCTTAATGAAGTCAAGCGCCTTATTACTGAATATTAGCCGTGGAGGAATAGTAGATGAGCGCGCTCTACTCCACGCTTTCAAAAACAATCTCATTGCTGGTGCGGCTTTTGATGTTGCCACACAAGAACCCATGCCACTAAATCACCCATTACAAAGCCTCAGCCAGTACCCAAATTTTTTATTAACGCCTCATATTGCTTGGGCAAGTAATGAAGCGATGCAAACCTTGGTTGATATAGCGATGAAAAAAATAGCCACTTTCATAGATAACCAAGAATGACCTTAGACATTTTATATCAAGACGATGACTTCGTTGTCGTCAATAAACCTGCTGGCCTTTTAGTGCATCGGACACACTTAGCAAAAGACGAAGAAGATGCAGTGGTTCAACGATTACGAGATCAAACAGGAAAATGGGTTTTTCCTGTGCATCGTTTAGACAGAGGCACATCCGGCGTTCTTGTTATGGCATTTACACCAGACATTGCGCGACGATTAGCAAGCCAGTTTGCAGAGTCGCAAACCGAAAAAACATACCATTGTCTAGTCAGAGGTTTTGCTGAAGCAAAAGGAATCATTGATTACCCATTGGCAAAATTAAACGAACAAAAAGGTCGCTCTCGTTTTAAAATTGAGGGCACAGAAAAGGAAGCTCAAACAGAGTTCGTTAGACTGGCTCGCTATGAAATCCCCATTCCTGTAAGTCGCTACAACGCCATGCGATTAAGCTTATTAAAAGTTTTCCCTAAACAAGGTCGTAAGCACCAAATTAGAAGGCATTTCAAACACCTATTAAATCCACTTGTGGGTGACTCTTGCTATGGCTGCCGTCATATTAATAAAGTAATGAAAGAAACATGGCCAGAGGATTTCAGGTTAATGTTACACGCCTCTAAACTAACCTTTTCACATCCAACCACCAACCAAGAAATGACATTCAAAGCGCCTTTTGATGACAGCATGAATCGACTTCTAGAAAGACTAGTTCAATATGAGCACCTGTAGACACCAATAAAATCATGTAAAGCACGACATCCTTTTTTTCTAAATGGTAAAATCACTTTTTAATGACACTCAAATAGGATATTTCATGAAAACACGAAATCTAGTCTATTCTACGGATCAGGGCCGACTTTGTCCGGACTGTGAAAAACAGACGACATTGTGTGAGTGCAAAGATTTAAGCGTCCTAGGCGATGGTAACGTACGTATTGCGCTTGAAACAAAAGGCCGAAAAGGAAAAGGCGTCACTCTCATTACTGGATTGCCACTCACCGAAAACGACTTAAAAACATTGGGCAAAAAACTCAAAGCACAATGTGGTACAGGTGGCGCGGTTAAAAATGGCCAAATAGAGATCCAAGGTGACAATCGTCAAAAAGTAAAATCGCTACTCGAAAAAGAAGGCTATTCAAGTAAATTTACTGGTGGCTAGAACGGATTAGCCTTACTATGTCTATACTTGCTTTAAAGCATCACTCTTTTTTCGTTTAGACCGTTCATAACAAACGTATTTTTTCACCGTAACAGTGGAACGCCTAGGAACCAGTACAGATAACAGAGGTAGTAATGTTTCAACAGAGCAAAAAACAAGCTAGCCAATTAATGCGCTCTGCCTTACCAATGATGGCTAAACTCGATATTCCACCAACACCTTACAATTATGGGATTTGGTACGAATACGTATCCAACCGTACGCCAAAATTAAATGAAATTGTTGACAAGACTCTGCGTCGATTTGGCAATCTACCAGCTTATCTTTCACAAGAACTTTTCAGTGAATACTTATTATCAGAAGAATTTCAATACACTTATCGCCAAGCTCCCACATTAAGAGACCTTACAAACGGGCTAACAGCCGAAACAACAACCATTTCCGGTGAGCTAAGTCAGTTTCAAAAAAATATCAGCAGTGCTAAAACGGCGATTAATAAAACAAAAGATCCGCAAAAAATTGAACAATTAACAGTTGTTTTAGAGCAAAGCGCATCCAAGGCAAACGCCGCAGTAGAACATTACAATTCCACTTTAGTTTCTGCTCAGGAAGAACTTGCAACATTACGGGCAGAACTGGAAGACGTCAGAAAAAATACAGAATTAGACCCAATGACTTTCCTTTCAAATGAGAAAGGTTTTGAACGAACGCTATTGTCTCTAACACCTTACGCAGAAGATGACCTTAGCTTGCTATTGATAGATATTGATAACCTAGGTTCGATAAACGATGAATATGGCAAAAAAGTTGGCACATCTCTTATTCGCTATATCGCTAAACTGCTACAGAAAATACTCCCTCAATCCGCTTTTGTCTCACGAATAAGTGGTGGACGCTTTGCTGTATTACTCAGTGAAACGGAAATCAGTGTTGCCTACCAACTTGCAGAAAATATAAAAAGCCAAGTTGAAATTGAGAAAATCCGTTATAAAAATACGAAAGAATTATTGCGACCAGTTACCGTTTCTATTGGTGTTGCAACACTATTTGGCGATGAAAGCCCTGACGAACTGATTGAAAAAGCACAACACTATTTAGTTTATGCGAAGCGCTCTGGTAAAAACTGTGTGATTCATCACGAATAACGCCTTCTCATAAACACGACAGAAAAAGGTCTACCATGAACTCTTCTAACATCAGTAAGTCACGAACTTTTTTTGAAGTTCGTGACTATGAATGCGACATGCAAGGTATCGTTAACAATGCCGTTTATCAAAATTACCTTGAACACGCTCGTCACGCTTTTATAAAAACCAAAGGATTAGACTTTGCTGAAATTACAAGGCAAGGCATTCATCTTGTTTTGATCAAAGCCGAATTGGAATACAAACGCTCGTTACAAAGTAGTGATGCATTTTACATAGAAACTCATGTTACCCGAACATCAAAACTAAAAATGGCATTCCACCAATCTGTGTATCGAAAAACAGACGACCAACTCATGCTCACAGCCATTATGACAGTCACCTCGACAACAAAAGAAGGTCGACCAATTATTTTTGAGCAAGCAGATGTATTATTGAATTAACGGACTATCGGTGCGGACGGCTTATACAAAACACGCCGACAATAAAAACACTGAATATAAAGAAATGAAAAAAAAGCGCTTCAAAGAAGCGCTTTTTTTTGCAGAGATATTTCCCTGACTAAATAATGGCGGTGAGCAAGAGATTCGAACTCTTGATGCCTTTCGACATACACGCTTTCCAGGCGTGCTCCTTCGGCCACTCGGACAGCTCACCAAAACAAATAGATACGCTCTGCGTAATTTGTGTCGCGTATTTTAGAGATCAAGACTTTAGATTGCAACTTGTTTTGCAAAATAAACCTTAAAAATTAATCCCTTACCCACTCCAATCGATCATGAAGCTTGGTATCTGATGTATTCTTGCGCACATCTTTGATAGACCCTACATAAATCAAACCAATAATTTGATCATTACCTTCGAGTGACAGTAATTCTTTTGTTTTTTCGGTAAAGCAGGCCGGTCCACTTCTCCACACTGCACCATAACCTAAAGCGTTAAGTCCCAATAAAGCCTGCTGAGCCGCTGCTGAAGCTGACATAACCTGCTCAACCGCTGGTACTTTTGGGTGTTCTTGTATGTGAGCATAAACCAATAATACTGCTGGTGCTCGATACGCTTTTTTTATAAAAACCTCTTCTTTTGAGGCTGGCATACTATCCGACTCAGATAAGGCATGATGCCAATATATTTGCCCCAACTTTGAGCGCCCTTCTTTTTCATAGATACGAAAGCGCCAAGGCTTTAGTCCGCCATGATCTGCAGCTCGGCTTGCGGCGTCTAAAATCATTTCCCATTCACTTACATTTGGAGCAGGTTCCATTAATGATGGCTGCGATACACGATTACGCATAAATGTTATAAATTCTTTACTCATAAAGCCTTGCATTCCGTTAATATAAAATACGTTGTTTTAGGGAATTATACTTAAATCAGAACGATTATACTTTGCCTATCAGGTATCTAGGAGTATTTATGCCGAAATGGTTAATTTGGACACTGCTCGAGCTCTCAACATTTCTTTTTATCGCAAACATCGTTTTTTTATGGTTGTCACATCGACTTAATAAAAAAACGAAAAAAGATGAGCAATTAGAGCAAGAGCCAGAACATCACGAAGATTCAGGCACAATGAATGAAACAACCTCGGCCAAGGTCAGTAGCACTCTTTCCTATAAAAAATTTGCCCACTATTTGGATGAGCAAATCACCTACGCTGCGAGCATAATCAACCCAACACAAGAAAATCAACACGAAACAAATACGATCAAGCTTTGGGGAACCATCTTGAAAGCCGAAAGGGCCATTGTTTTAAATCAAGCAAGCGAAAAGCCAAAACCCATCTTAAATCGATTCTTAGCTGATTTATTGTATGCCTTATCTGCCTCAAAATTACAGACCACAGACCCTGAAGAACTTCAAAATAACCTAAAAGCTATGGAAGAAGAATTTTCTCAAGTCTCTGAAGTCCTTATGGCAAAAGAACTTCTTACAACAAGACAAGCCTCTTTAAACGAAGATTTACGTAGAAACATAGACAGAGCAACCAAGAACCTAAAACAATTAGACATCAAGAAAACAGAGCAACAACGACTCCAAATTGAAATTGAGACACTTCAACAAAAAATTAAAAAGCTAGAAGCGATGCAAGGTGACGATTTAACTGAATTCAAAGAAATACAGGCACATTCAGCCGAAGCAGACAAAAAAGAGAAGCGCTCAAACAGCACCTCTTTTAAACAGGTTTCAGCTTTAAGAGGTCTATCTGATAGACAGCAAATGGTGATAGAACAGCTTAAAGTTGAAATGGATAAAGCAACAAACAACAACAGTACCCATGATGCTATCGAAGCACAAAGAATAGCAGCAGCTAAAATTGAAAGAATGTGTGATGAGTCACAAAACCTCATTAAACAGCTTGAGGCCGAATTAGAAGCTTCCTCTTTATCTATATCGTCACTCAGAAAAGACATTGAATCAAAAGATGAAATGTTACAAAAAATGGAAAAGCAACTCATTAGCAGCAATGAAACCGCAATAGGCAATTTAAAAACGTTAAACGCAAACAAAAAAGAAACCATCACATCTCTTCGTGATGACTTAAATTCAGCAATGGAAAGTCGATCAACAGACAGTTTAATAGAGCAAGACAAAGACACTAAAATGCTTGAACGCTTGCTACTAGAATCAGAGACCTGCGTCACCTTATTGGCTCAGGAGCTGGACAGCGCAGAAGAAGAAAACGACCTACTGAAACAAGAACTCGAAAAAATACACTCAACGAATCAGGTGTCGGATAATACATCCGAGGCATTAACTACAGAGCGCAATAAAAATAGAGAGCTTGCACAAAAAACCACAGAGTTAAAAAATCAATTACTTGAAGCATCTACAAACAAGGATTTTCATGAGCTGAGATCAGAATTCAACAAAAAAAGCTTAGAGTGTGATCGCCTTCAACTCGCCTTTTCAGACTTAGAAGTTAAATACCTAGGAATATTAAATAAATAACACAAGAAACCATACAAAAAAAAGGGAGCACCTAAGCTCCCCTTTTTGTTTGGAATAAAAGCTACACGTTGAAATCCAACATTCTTTTTAATGGAACCAACGCTTTCACTCTTGTTTCTTCAGGAATATGAATTTGCCCTGTGTTGTTTTTTAATGCATCTCGAAGCGTTTCTAAGCTATTAAGCGCCATCCAAGGGCAATGTGCGCAACTTCTGCAATTCGCTCCTGAACCCGCGGTAGGAGCCTCTATAAATCTTTTATTTGGTGACGCCTGCTTCATTTTATAAAAAATACCTCTATCTGTCGCAACGATAAAGGTTGAGTTGTTCATTTGTTTTGAAGCATTCAATAATTGCGACGTCGAACCAACGACATCAGCCACCTCAACAACAGACTCAGGCGATTCAGGGTGAACCAATACTGCAGCATCAGGGTAAACGGCTTTTAAATCCAAAATCCCTTTTGCTTTAAATTCTTCATGAACAATACAAGCACCATCCCAAAGGATCATGTCAGCATCGGTTTCTCGTTGAATATAGCCACCCAAATGCTGGTCAGGCGCCCAAATAATCTTCTCACCTTGATCGACAAGATGATTCACGACATCAAGAGCAATACTTGACGTTACCACCCAATCGGCACGTGCCTTAACAGCAGCCGAGGTGTTGGCATAAACCACTACTTTTCGGTCAGGATGTTGATTACAAAATGCTGAAAACTCATCAATTGGACAACCAATATCTAAAGAACACGTTGCTTCTAGCGTCGGCATCAAAATATTTTTTTCTGGGCTTAATATTTTTGCTGTCTCGCCCATAAACTTAACACCAGCAACAACCAAAGTTTCTGCTTCATGGCTCGCACCAAATCTTGCCATTTCAAGTGAATCAGCAATAATTCCACCTGTTTCTTCTGCCAATTCCTGAATTGCGTCATCAGTATAATAATGGGCAACTAAGACTGCGTTTTTTTCTTGAAGCAATGATTTAATTTCAGCTCGAATAGCGTCATTATCAATAAAGTCTTTTTCGAGACTTTTTTCTGCACTAGAAAGATATTTTTGAACGGTTTCACGAAGAGCGGCTTTAGTTGAAACTTCAGACATTTCATTACCCCTTAAGAAACTGGGAG
>CALLIL010000078.1 GCA_938009755.1 uncultured Marinomonas sp. | reverse complement strand
CTTTATATTTAAAGAGTCTGGTTTTTTTATATCTTTTACTTTGCATTAATCAATGAATGCAACGGTCTCTGATTAGCGAGCTCGGTAAGTAATACGGCCTTTAGAAAGGTCGTAAGGTGTTAATTCAACTTTTACTTTGTCGCCAGTTAAGATGCGGATGTAGTTTTTACGCATTTTTCCAGAGATATGAGCAATGACAACATGTCCGTTTTCTAGTTCAACGCGAAACATGGTGTTAGGCAACGTATCAATGATAGTGCCTTCCATTTCTAAACCTTCTTCTTTTGCCACGATATGTGTCCTATGGTGTTAACTTGTTATTTAGTAGACGCCGACCATTATTCGAAGGTCTTACTGATAAAGAGAAAACGCTTTTTCTTTAACGATTGAGTGCTAAATTTTTGAAGAGTTCTAAAAATTTAGCAGCGTCTGAAATTTAATCGAGCATATTTTGCCTAAAAATACAGCATAAGGCAAATTTACTTGTTTGTTTTTCTTGGTTTAAAGGGCTTTCAAAGTGGGTGTTTTTGCGTATTTTGACCAATTTCAATCAGCTTGGTGTTTTTCTTAGGTGTGATAATAAAGTCTTCTAAAATCGTCAAAAAATCCTTTCTATCTATTAAAGTGGCGCCTAATGACAATAAGTGTTCTGACTCAACTTGGCAGTCAATGAGCTCGATGTCGCATTCACTTGCTAAGTCGCAAAATACTTTTAAAGCTATTTTTGATGCGTTTGGTTGTAGGGAAAACATAGATTCCCCAAAAAATATATTTCCCATTGCGACGCCATAAAATCCTCCAACCAGTTCGTCATCAAGCCATATTTCTATTGAATGTGCGTAGCCTAGGTGATGAAGCTCGGTGTAGGCGCTTTTAATATCGTCAGAGATCCATGTGCCTTCTTTGTCTGCTCTTAAGGCAGAGCAGTGTTGAATAACAGGTTCAAAGGCTCGGTTAACTGAAAATTTCCATGGTTTTTGTCTAATGGCTTTCTTGAGTGATTTGGCTAAGTGAAACTGAGTCGGCTTAAGAGCGCATCTTTCTTTTGGGTGCCACCATAAAATAGGGTCTGGGTCACTGAACCATGGGAAAAAGCCTTTACTGTAAAGGTGGATTAATCGAGTGGCTGTTAAATCACCTCCAACCGCAGATAACCCCTCTGGATCTTGCAGAGCGTTGTGTGGGTTTGGCGTGTCGTAAGGGGATTCCGTGAGAAGAATGAGTTCCGTTTTTTCGTTTTCTTGGTTGTTTGGCATGCAAAGCAGCCCTTCGTTGTGTGACTAAAGAGAGTATATAAGTTTTCAATATAAAAAAGATACGGAGTATTAGGGTTGTCAATAGGGTGGAAATCTTCGTCATGTTTTATATCCAATGAAAAGCTTAAAAAGAGATTGTTCATCCATTTTATTGACGCATTTCCGTTCTCATTGTCCCTCTATTGTGTATGAATCTGTTAAAAAAAGCGCATAATTGAATGCAGTTTGTATGTTTTTTGCTCAAAATAGGTGCTGTGAAACAAAAAAAGGAAAAAAACAGAAAAAAAGTGCAAGGAACGCTTGACCAGTAGGGGAAAACTTGGTTTTAATCAATGGAGTTCTGAACAGTACTTCTGAATTCTTTTTAATTACAAAAAGAATATTAGGAACGCTTTAAAGGTTTTACTTTTTTGCAATATTGTAATAAAAGTGAAATCGATTGGTTTTAAGATACATGAATCGTTGATTTAACAACGTTTCTTGGTTTGAAAACTGAGTCAAATAGGTCATTAAGACCACACTATAATATAAAGGGGAATCTTGAATGAAAGCGACTAAACTTGCTTCTATCTTCGCGGTAACTGCTGTTGCAGCTGCTGTATCTACTACTACAATCGCTGCTGAGCCTGTTTTCACTGGTTCTGCTGGCTTAAGTTACTATGCACATGACGAAGGTAGCGATGCAGCTACATCAGAAGGCGAAGTCAATATCATTGGTGATACTGGTGTTGTATATTTTGACCTAGATATGGAAAGCGGTCCGGACGGCTTTGATCTTGATGAAATCTATGTAACTAAAGGCGCGGTACAGTTTGGTGACTTTGATGGTTCTTTGATTGATGCAGCGGCTTTTAGTGCTGGCGTATGGGAAGACAATGACGGTGCGAAATACCCTACAGATAATGATATTGGTGTTCGTTACTCTCTAAGTGAAGAATTGACTGTTGGTGTTGAAGCTACTGAAGGTGACAACAAAGCTTCTCTAGCATTTTCTTATTTAGCTGGAAATTTTGGTGTGTCTGGTGCTTTCCATGATGGTGATAATGTAGCTATTACACTAGGTGCAAGCTTACCTCTTGGTAGTGCAGCACTTTCTGCGTTCGTAATCGCAGGTTCTGCTGAAGAAGCTGATGTGATGAACTACGGTGTAGGTTTTGATCTTCCTGTAGATGAATCTCTTTCTTTTGCTGCTCAATACTATGCTCAAGCTGGTGAAGCTTCTGTAGGTGTTGACTTTGAAGATAACAATGTTTTTGAAGTTGCAGCTTATTACGTAGTAGATGATATGACTTACTTTGCATCTTATGTAGCTCGTGACTATATTAATGCTGATGGTGAGCAATTAGGTAACTATTCTGTAATTGGTGCATCTGTCGATTTCTAAGACTCTTCTATATAGAATTGATATCTTAGTGTAAAAGCGAAAGCCAGCCCTTTGGGCTGGCTTTTTTTGTGGTAAGCTTAGCGAGTTGCAGTTCTAGTAGTTACGCGGTTATTAAAGTGTAATGTTTAGACTATGTATTTGTTTTGATTAGCATGAAGTAGGAAGACAGGTTTTGTCAAAAAATATGAGTGAGTCGGTACGATCACCAATTTGGAATATGTTTGCCAAACAGGCGGCTTTTATTGCTGTTTTGTTGTTTTTATTTTTCTTTGGGTTGGCAACCTATACTTACAGTTTAGAAGACGCTGGCTGGTTTTATTCAGGCAGTGGTAATCCGATAGAAAATTCAATGGGGCCAATCGGTGCCATTATTGCTGATTTGGCATCTGGCTTTTTCGGTTCTTTATTTTATTCTTTACCGCCTTTGTTTGTTTGGGTTGCTGTTGTTTTATGGCGTAACCCGCATTCTCTTTTGCCTATTAATAATGCGCTGCTTTGTTCTATCGGCAGCGTGCTATATTTATCTTTTGGTTCTGCTTTATGTTTTCTTCATACGGTTGGTGTGCCAGCATTACAATATGGAACCGGTGGTATTTTAGGGCGGAGTCTTGGGCAGATTTTATACCGTTTTATTGGCTACGATGGCGCAACGTTAGTGAGTCTGGCGGTTGTTGTCTTATCACTGACGCTATTATTCCAGCTTCATTGGCTTAACTTAATGGATAAGATAGGCGAGACGGTTTTTCGCTTTATACAGTTTCTTCGCCAAAAATGGTCGGCCCGTCGTGAAGCGAGTGCTCAGAAAAAAGCAGAAGCGGCTCAAAAGGCATCGCGCTTGCAGGACGAATTGCTTGACGTAGAAGAACAAGAAGAGCCAGCGATTGTGAGAAAGCAAAGAAAGGCACGAAAAGAAGTTGCTCCTCCTTCCTTTTCAAAGGGCATTGCTGACGAAGACGCAAATACACCTATAACAGAAGATGAAAAACCTCGTTTTGCTTTTAAGTCCTTATTTTCTAAATCTAAAAAAGTAGATCTAGACAATGCGCCTGTCCATCATAATGAGCCAGAGTTTGCAGACCTAGACGCATTGTCTGTCGATGACGATGAAATTAACTTTGGTGATACACTTTATATTGATGATGCGTTAGAAGAAACGAATACAAAGGCATCAGAAGGCGCATCGAGTATTTCTAAAGAACAGGTGATTTCTAAAGATCAGGCGGATGCCTTGTTATTTGGGCAAACTGACAATAAGTATGCACAACCAGAAACAACACCCGTTTCTGAAAAAATAGATCTTCCTGAAACCCCGACCGCTCCAGTCTCTGGGCATAAGCCAGCGTTTCGTACTTTGTCAGAAGCAAAACAGCTGGACTCTTTGGGCGGCCCTGCGGCAACGGAAGAAGTTGAAAAAACAGAGAAAGAAGCTTATTCGTTACCAGATCGCGCAGTATTGACTCAACCTAAACCAAAGCAGGGTGGCTACACAGAAGAAGAGTTGCTCGCTTTATCTGAATTGCTAGAACAGCGCTTACAAGACTTTGGTGTAAAAGCAGAAGTGGTCGAAGTAAACCCTGGCCCTGTGATTACACGTTTTGAAATTCAGCCTGCGCCGGGTGTCAAAGTTTCTCGAATCACAAATTTAGCAAAAGATCTTGCCCGCTCTTTGAGTGTGATGAGTGTTCGTGTTGTGGAAGTTATTGCGGGTAAATCTACAATTGGTATCGAAATCCCTAACCAAGTCCGTGACACGGTCTATTTTTCTGAAGTGATTAACTGTGACATGTATGACAGAGCTTCGTCGCCACTGACCTTGTCTCTTGGGCATGATATTTCTGGTGAACCTGTCGTGGTGGATTTGGCGAAAATGCCTCATGTTCTGGTGGCTGGTACAACCGGTTCTGGTAAGTCGGTTGGTGTGAACGCGATGATCTTAAGTATGTTGCTTAAATCCACGCCAGATGAAGTTCGTATGATCATGGTTGACCCAAAAATGTTGGAGCTTTCTATCTATGAAGGCATTCCACATTTGTTGACGCCAGTTATTACTGATATGAAGGACGCCGCCAACGGTTTGCGCTGGTCTGTGGATGAAATGGAGCGTCGTTATAAGCTGATGTCCAAGTTAGGTGTGCGTAATATTGCAGGCTATAACAAAAAAGTACGTGACGCGATCGAAGCTGGCACACCGATTGAAGACCCTTTATGGCAACCTGAAATGGCCATGTTCTCAGAGGATGGTGTGGCTCGAACTGTGCCGTATTTAGAACCTTTGCCTTACATTGTGATCATTGTTGATGAATTTGCCGATATGATGATGATTGTAGGTAAGAAAGTAGAAGAATTGATTGCCCGTATCGCTCAAAAAGCGAGGGCAGCAGGTATTCATTTGATCTTGGCGACTCAACGACCATCTGTTGATGTAATTACAGGTTTGATCAAAGCCAATATCCCAACGCGAATGGCGTTCCAAGTTTCCTCCAAAATTGACTCGCGTACTATCTTGGATCAAGGTGGTGCTGACCAATTATTAGGTATGGGTGATATGTTGTACTTGCCTGCTGGTCTACCGACACCTATTCGAGTTCACGGTGCGTTTGTCTCTGATGATGAGGTGCATGGCGTGGTTGAAGAATGGAAATTACGCGGTGAACCAGAATACATAAACGACGTGGTGGTTAATCCTGAAGATCTTATGTCTGGTGGCGATACGGAAGACAAAGATGCGCTTTATGATGATGCTGTAAAGATTGTCATAGAAACCCGTAAAGCGTCTATCTCATCCATTCAACGACGTCTGAAAATAGGTTACAACAGAGCCGCTAATTTAGTCGAAGCGATGGAAGCTGCTGGTTTAGTGGGGCCGATGGGAACCAATGGGCAGCGAGATATCTTGATTCCTGAATAATGTTTCGAACGTTTAAATGTCTTGTAAGGTCATGACCTCATGGCTTTGTAGAGGAAATAATGAAGAATATTTTTACTGCTTTTGCGTTGATACTGTTGGCTTTTCAAACTTTCGTTGTGCAAGCAAATGAAAGTGTTGAGAGTACTGTTGAAGCCTTATTAGAAAATAACCGTAATATAGAAGGTGAGTTCCTACAAATTACCTATGATGAACAAGGTAAAACGCTGCAAACCAGCGCAGGCGTTTTTCTATTGGCCAAACCCAATCAGTTTGTTTGGGACAGTATTTCACCTTTCGCGCAACGAATTGTGTCTGATGGAAAAACCATTATTGTGTGGGATGTGGATTTAGAGCAGGCAACGAAAAAACCATTGTCGGGCTCGGTAAAAAACTCTCCAGCGGCCTTATTGGGACAGCCTGCCTCACAGGTGTTGCCGAATTATGATGTGACCATGATGAATTCCGAGACTTTTAGCTTATCGCCTAAAGAGAGCCAAGATTTATTTGAGTCTTTAACCTTGTCTTTTAATGGTAAAGTGATCAGTGAAATGACCATTTTAGACACGCTTGGACAAACTACAAAAATTCAATTTAAAGATGTTGAAACGCATAACGGCGTCGCCAAAGATAATTTTACTTTGGATTTGCCTGACTATGTGGATGTTATCGAAGAAGGATAGAAATGAACGATCTGTTTTCGGATATGCCGTCGGGGGCTTATCAGCCACTAGCGGCAAGGATGCGACCTTCGACATTGGAAGAGTATATTGGTCAGTCGCATTTGGTTGGTCCGGGGAAACCATTGCGTCGAATGGTAGAAACAGGTCATTGTCATTCTTTTATACTTTGGGGGCCGCCTGGCGTAGGAAAAACCACGTTTGCTCAGCTTTTGTCTCATGCACTAGAGGCGCAATTTATTGAAATATCTGCGGTTATGTCTGGTGTAAAAGAGATTCGTGCAGCAGTGGATCAAGCAAAGCAATTGCGTATGATGAACGGAACGCAAACCGTGCTTTTTGTTGATGAAGTCCATCGTTTTAATAAATCCCAGCAAGATGCCTTCCTGCCGTTTATCGAAGACGGCACCTTTTTATTCATTGGTGCCACGACTGAAAATCCTGCGTTTGAACTGAACTCTGCCTTGCTGTCTCGTGCCCGCGTATATCGCTTAAAAACGCCCACCGCAGAGGATATTCAGACGGTTCTAGAGAAAGCGCTGAAAGACCATGAAAAGGGCATTGCTTCATACGCTTTTGAAATTTCAGAGTATTTTCTTTCTGTGTTAGCACAAGCAGCAGACGGCGACATTCGCAGAGGTTTGAACTTTTTAGAAATTCTGTCCGATCTTGTGGAGCCAAATACAGAAGTCACTGAAGCGCAGTTGGAAGATGTGCTGGGCGGAAGCGTTAGACGCTTTGATCGAAAAGGTGACGTTTTCTATGATCAAATCTCCGCCTTTCATAAATCTGTTCGAGGCTCTTCACCAGACGGTGCTTTATACTGGATGGCACGTATGCTGGATGGCGGTTGTGATCCTTTGTATATCGCGAGGCGTTTATTGGCTATTGCCTCAGAAGACATTGGTAATGCAGATCCGCGAGCCTTACAAGTCGGGCTTAATGCGTGGGATATCTTTGAACGCGTCGGTCCCGGTGAAGGGAATCGTGCGATAGCGCAAGCGGCGGTGTATATGGCGAGTGCGCCGAAAAGCAACGCTGTTTATCAAGCCTTTAATCAAGTGATGTCTGATGTTGCGTCTCAGCCGAGTTATGATGTGCCGAACCATCTGCGTAATGCGCCAACGTCGTTAGCGAAAAATATGGGACATGGCGAAGATTATCGTTATGCTCATAATGAAGAGCATGCTTACGCGGCAGGTGAAAATTATATGCCAGAAGAATTGGCGGAAATGCGGTATTATCAGCCAACTGACCGTGGGTTGGAGAAAAAAATTCAAGACAAGTTGTCATGGTTAGCTGAACTGGATGAAGACAGTTCTCTAAAGCGTTACTAATACTCAAATAAGATCTCTCAGAAACAGTCACGGAAAAACCTATGATGTATTTTATGATTGCTTTAGGCGGTGCGCTCGGGGCGCTGAGCCGTTTTGGTGTAACCAAATGGGTCAATCACTCTTGGCAGTATTCCTTTCCGATCGCCACCATGCTGATTAATGTGCTTGGTTGTATTCTAATGGGCGTGGCTTTTGTGGTGGTCACAGAGAAAATGCCATCACTTGAACCTTATCGTCCTCTTGTTATGGTGGGTTTTCTGGGCGCATTTACAACTTTTTCGACCTTTTCGTTAGAAATTATCACACTTATTAACGCTCAGGCTTGGCTAAGTGCCATAAGCTATTTATTATTGAGCTGCGTTTTAGGGGTTGTTGGTCTTGCTGTGGGAATGGCAGTCACTCGATTTTTCTAAATTCGTTTTTATGATGTGTTTTAAAACGCAAGTTTGCCGTTCAAACCATCGCATTTTTTATTTCATTGTTAAAGGATATTGTTGCAGAGATGTTAGACATTAAAGCATTACGCGCTGACCCAGAAGCCATTGCGGCTCAACTTAAAAAGAAAGGTTACGAGTTGGATGTGGCGACTTTTTCTTCCTTGGAAGAGCGTCGTAAAGGCATTCAAATTGAAACGGAACAGCTGCAACAAATCCGTAATTCGGTATCCAAACACATTGGTTTGGCGATGAAGTCTGGTGACAAAGACAAAGCGGCTGAATTAAAAATAGAAACAGCAACCTTGGGTGATGATCTCAACGCTGCAAAAGAGAAATTAACAGAGATTCAAGTCGCAATGGATGCCTTGCTTGAAGGTATTCCAAATTTGCCTCACGAGTCTGTGCCGGAAGGTAAAACTGAAGACGATAATGTTGAAGTACGTCGTTGGGGTCAGCCAAAGACTTTTGAATTTGAGCCGAAAGATCACGTTGATCTTGGTGAGGCGATGGATATGTTAGATTTTGAAGCTGCAGTAAAGGTGACGGGGTCACGCTTTGCTGTTATGCATTCTGATCTTGCTCGCTTACATCGCGCGTTAACTCAATATATGATTAATGTGCATGTAGATTTCCATGGCTATAGTGAAGTATATGTACCGTACTTGGTAAATGCTCACTCTCTTAAAGGCACAGGGCAGTTACCAAAATTTGAAGCAGATTTGTTTAAGGTTCCAGTAGATAAAGAAAGCGGTAATAATGACCTTTATCTGATTCCAACGGCGGAAGTGCCAGTAACAAACCTAGTGCGTGATGAAATTCTAAACGACACTGATTTGCATAAGAAATTTGTTGCTCATACACCTTGTTTTCGAAGTGAGGCGGGCAGTTATGGTCGTGATACGCGAGGCATGATTCGTCAGCACCAATTCGAAAAAGTAGAGTTGGTGCATGTCTGTCGCCCAGATCGCTCTGAAGAGGTTTTAGAAGAGTTGGTTGGCGATGCGGAAGCCATTTTACAAAAGCTTAATTTGCCTTATCGTACAGTTATTTTATGTGGTGGCGACCTTGGTTTCTCTGCACATAAAACCTATGACATTGAAGTTTGGTTGCCGGGTCAGGCGAAATACCGTGAAATTTCATCTTGTTCTAACATGGGGGATTTCCAAGCGCGCCGTATGCAGGCACGTTGGCGTAACCCTGAAACAGGTCGTCCAGAATTAGCTCATACCTTGAATGGTTCTGGTTTGGCTGTAGGGCGTACTTTGGTGGCGGTATTGGAAAACTACCAAAATGCAGACGGCAGTGTGACCGTTCCTGATGTGTTGGTGCCTTACATGGGTGGCAAAACGGTCTTAAAAAAAGCGTAAATAGTTGTTTTTAATAAAAAGGCCTCTATCGAGGCTTTTTTATTATCTATAGACAGTAGTGGGCAGAAAATATTATGACGGGCAAGGTCTATTTAATTGGCGCAGGGCCGGGCGATCCTGAGTTACTAACATTAAAGGCGCATCGCTTATTAACTCAAGCGGATGTGGTTTTATATGATCGATTAGTCGGAAAAGAAATCATCTCGCTGATTCCAGATACCGCTGAGAAAATGTATGTGGGAAAAGCCAAATCTCTACACAGTCTTCCCCAAGAAGAAATCAATACGCTTCTGGCTTCTAAGGCGAAAGAAGGCAATATGGTGGTGCGTCTAAAAGGCGGCGATCCATTTATCTTTGGGCGAGGCGGAGAAGAGTTAGAAGAACTTATAGAAGAAGGTGTGCCTTTCGAAGTGGTTCCAGGAGTGACTGCTGCTGCAGGTTGTGCGGCGTACGCAGGGATTCCATTAACGCATCGGGACTATGCTCAATCAGTACGTTTTCTGACAGGTCATTTAAAAGACGGTACAACAGATTTGCCTTGGGATGAATTGGTTCATCCTGCGCAAACGTTAGTTATTTATATGGGGTTAACTGGGCTGAAAGAGATCAGTGAGTCTTTAATAAAGTTTGGTATGAAACCGACAATGCCTGTGGCGATCGTTGAAAAAGGCACAACCAAAGAGCAGCGAGTCTTTACTTCCACAATAAACAAAGTGTATGACGTTGCCATGCAAAACGAAGCCAAGTCGCCAGCACTGTTAATTATTGGTGAAGTGGTGACATTGCAGAATAAGCTTGAATGGTACGGTAAATACTAAGTCGATAACATTGGCTTAGTTACAAGCAATTCGCAGGTTTTGGTAAGCCTGCGATTTTTGCTGCAAGCTTTGGCGGGCTGCCCGGAAAAAGAGTCATTAAATAAATGCTTCGGCCTTTTTCGGCTCCAAGCTTTTTGCTAACGGCTTTTACCAAAGGCCGCATCGCTGGAGACACTTCAAACTCATGGTAGAAATCGCGTAATAAATGAATGATTTCCCAGTGAGCCTCCGTCAATTCTAATTCCAACTCTTGTGCTAACTGGTTTGCTAGTTCTGGCGACCAATCGTTTAAGTCGAGTAAATAGCCTTCTTCATCTAGCTGTGGGGTTTTATCAGTCATTTCTTTCTCTTTCTTTATTTTTTGCCTAGCGCAATTACCAACTAATAATGGCGTCAGCTGAAAACGTCGTTTGTACCCATTCTTCGTCGGATAGCATGTTACCTAAACTCGGCGTTAAACCGTAGGCGACAGCGTCGCTCTGTAAGTACAAAAGCTTAATGCCTCTTGTTTCTATTAGTGATTGTAACTGGCTGTGATCTTGGCTGAGGCGTAAAACGCCTTCTTCAATGAGTAATAGCTGATCGCCTTTTTTTAAGCCGTTCTGCCA
>CALLIL010000077.1 GCA_938009755.1 uncultured Marinomonas sp. | reverse complement strand
CATAAGATTTTAGATCTACTTTTGAAGAAATCTCTGACTCAATTTTTTGTGTGATTTCTTGGACTCGGATGTCAGTCTCAAGCCAAAACTGACTACCCCACTGGTTCAGGTATTCAACAGCTTTCTCTTTTTTTCTATCTTTCTGGAAGCTGAAGCTAAAACTACTAAAGAAGTTATTTACTTGATTTTCATTTCCTATGTTGTATTTAGTCTTTATTAATTCAACTGTGAAAATGTGTCTCCATAGAAGTTGAAAGAAAAGGTCTAGATTTACACCTATTTTACTTATAAAAGAAAGTATATCTGAGTTAGATATATAGCTTAGGGAAAGCTCTTCTGGGTTGAGCTCAATAACGTTTTCACATTCAAGTTTTACTTTTTCAAGTAATGCTGTTTTTCCTGCTCCTGTTCGGCCTAAGATAATGCTTTGTGGCGTATTGGTTGCTAAAGCAACATCAAAGTCTCCAGTATCAATAAAACAGCTTTGTAAGAAAAGGTCGTCCTCTTCAGCCCCAAGGCTTCCAATAGACATATGCTTTCTAAATTTGAAGCTTAGTTCGCTATTTTTTTGCTTCATAATAGTCCCTATTAAATTATTTATTCACAAATAAATTATAAGAGGCGCTTAATGCCCCTCGTCCCAGTTATTTCCAAAACCCGCTTCCACCAGTAGAGACAAGTCGATTTTTCTGCTGTTTTGCATGATGTCGACGATTTTCTCTTGTGCGGCTTCTAGGTCTGTGCTTTGTAGTCAGCTGTGCATTTAGATTATTTAGTTCTTATATCTCGGAAAAATAATGCCAGCATAATGAAGACTAAACGCTTGAGATAGTAGCTTGTTCTAAAATACGTTAGCGATTAAAGGCCATAAAAGCGCTTCCGCCAAACAAGAAACCTCCGCTTAAAAACCCCATTCTTCTACGACTTTTAGCAGTTTTGAACGTTTCTCTAGTTTGTACTGCTAATAAAGCATAAGCGCCTAAAATGATAAATATCACGACTGAAGAAGAAACCATTAAGATAAACAACTGGTTGATTGGGTTGGCATTTGCATCGATGAACTGCGATAAAAAAGCCATTGAAAACATAATACCTTTTGGATTTAACAATCCGGTAAACAGTCCCACTTTTACGCTGTCACCGTATTGTTTTTTAGGTGCCGTGTTTAATACAACATCATTTTTTATCTTCTTCGCTGCAAGGATCTGCGATACCCCTAGATACGCGACATAAATAACACCCACCCATTTAACAATGAAAAAAAGCTCAGCCGAGGTGGCTAAAATAGCGCCAATACCAGCGTAAGATAAAAGCATAACAATAACGGCACCAACAATATCACCGAGGATACAAAATAAGGCGGGTTTCAGGCCATAAGCAATAGACTGTGACAGGACCATAAATACACTTGGCCCTGGAATAATAGAAACTATCGCACTAGCGATGATAAATGTGATCCATGTTTCAAAAACCATTTTATACTCCTGTGTTATTACTTCGTAGATTTAATAAAAAGGGCTGATCCCTTTCTTAAAATATCAGTGCGCCTCATCCCAGTTGTCTCCAACACCCGCTTCTACCAATAAAGGCACGTCGATTTTGCTGCTGTTTTGCATGATGTCGACGATTTTAGTTTGTGCGGCGTCTAGGTCTTTTTCGGCGATTTCGAAGATGAGTTCATCGTGTACTTGCATGATCATTTTCACGTCTAGGTCTGTGCTTTGTAGCCAGCCGTGCATTTTAATCATGGCGCGTTTGATGATGTCGGCGGCGGAGCCTTGCATTGGTGCGTTGATCGCGGTGCGTTCCGCGGCTTGTCGCATCATGGCGTTGCTGGCTTTGATGTCTGGCAAGTACAAGCGACGACCATAAATGGTTTCTACGTAGCCTTTTTCTTTCGCGCCTTCGCGGGTGTTTTCCATGTATTGCTGTACGCCTGGGTAACGTTCGAAGTAGCGTTTGATGTATTTCGCGGCTTCTGGTCGACTGATATCCAGTTGCTTGGCCAAACCAAAGGCGGACATGCCGTAGATCAAACCAAAGTTGATGGCTTTGGCGCGGCGGCGTTGTTCGGTTGTCACTTCGTCTAAGGCCACTTCAAAAACTTCCGCGGCGGTGGCTTTATGTACATCAGCGTCTTTAGTGAAGGCATCGAGCAAGCCTTTGTCTTGGGACAAATGCGCCATGATACGAAGTTCCACTTGGGAGTAATCGGCCGCGAGCATTTTGTAGCCAGTTGGTGCGATAAAGGCTTGGCGAATACGACGACCTTCGGCAGTACGAATTGGAATGTTCTGCAAGTTTGGATCTGTCGATGACAAGCGGCCTGTGGCGGTAATCGCCTGATGGTAGGAGGTATGAATACGACCTGTTTTCTGGATCATTTCTGGTAGCTTGTCTGTGTAAGTCGATTTCAACTTAGACAAACTACGGTGCTCCATAATCAAGCGTGGCAATTCATAGTCTTGTGCCAGTTCTTGCAAAATAGGCTCGGCGGTTGATGGCTGGCCTTTTGGCGTTTTCTTGATAACAGGCAGTTCGAGCTTTTCAAACAAGATGACTTGCAGTTGTTTTGGTGAGCTCAGGTTGAAGCTTTCACCCGCCACTTCATGGGCTTTTATCTCCAGTTCTTGCAATTTCGCGGCAATTTCACTGCTTTGTGCGTGCAAAAGTTCTGGATCAATTAAGGCGCCAGTTTGTTCCATGCTCGCCAAAACAGGAATAAGAGGGCATTCAATGTCTTTAAAAATGCTAACCAACTCTGGTGTTTTCTCTACTTTTGGCCAGATGACTTGGTGAAGGCGTAGGGTAATATCGGCGTCTTCTGCGGCGTAAAAAGCCGCTTGTTCTAGGTCGATTTCATTGAAAGTTTTCTGCTTCTTGCCTTTGCCTGCCAGTTCTTCAAAGCTGACACAGGTGTGACCTAAGAATTTCTTCGCCAGTGTGTCCATGTCATGGCGAGAGCTCACGGAGTTGTACACGTAAGATTCCAGCATGGTGTCGTATTGAATGCCGCGAAGTGTGATGTCGTAGTTATTCAGTACATTGGCATCGTATTTTAAATGCTGACCGACTTTCGCTTGGCTGTCATCTTCTAACCAAGGTTTGAGTTGTTCTAACACCCAATCACGATCAAGCTGCTCTGGTGCGCCTTCGTAGTCGTGAGCAAATGGCACATAAGCCGCAATGCCCGCTTCCACCGAGAAAGACACGCCAACCAATTCTGCCGCCATGTAGTTTAAACTGGTGGTTTCTGTGTCGAACGCGGTTAATTCAGCGTTTTGGATTTTGTCTAACCAAGTATTAAATGTTTCTTTGTCCAAGATAGTTTCGTAGTTCACTTCGATATTCGAAGCCACTGGTGCGTCTACTTGTCCTTCTGCACTGTCTTCGGTGTCACTTGAAACAAGGCTGTCAGAAGGCGCTTTGTCTAAATCTTTGAGCCAAGTTTTGAATTCCAGCTTTTCGAACCACTCACGCAGAACGTCTTTGTTCATGTCGCCGTTTTTCAGTTCTAATGAATTAAACGGTAATTCCACATCGCATTTGATTGTCGCTAGTAAATAGGACAGCTCGGCCATGTCTTTGTTGTCTTCCATTTTTTGCTTCATGGTTTTGGAACCACGGAAGCCCAAATCGGCGATTTCATCTAAACGTGTGTAGATTTCTTTGATGCTGCCCAAACCTTGTAACAAGGCTAAGGCGGTCTTTTCGCCAACACCCGGAACGCCCGGAATGTTGTCCACTTTGTCGCCCATGAGCGCGAGGTAGTCGATAATCAATTCTGGCGGAATACCGAATTTGTCTTTCACGCCTTGAATGTCCATCACAGTGTTGTTCATGGTATTCACAAGGGTGACTTTCTCTGTCACCAATTGCGCCATGTCTTTATCGCCTGTGGAAACAATGACTTCGCGTCCAGATTCGCCCACTTGTTTGGCAATGGTGCCGATCACGTCGTCCGCTTCTACACCATCAATAATGACCAGCGGCAAGCCCATGGCTTCCACCATGCGATGAATCGGCTCGATTTGTGGGCGTAAGTCGTCAGGCATTGGCGGACGTTGTGCTTTGTATTCGCTGTAAATGTCATCACGGAAGGTTTTGCCCTTGGCATCAAAGATGATCACCATTGGCGAATCTGGATAGGTTTTGATCAAGCTGCGGATCATGCTGATCACACCGCGGGTGGCGTTGGTTGGCTGGCCAGTACTGGTGCTCATTGGTGGAATTGCGTGGAAAGCTCGGTATAAATAAGACGATCCGTCTACCAAGATCATAGGTGTGTTTTGTGTTGAAGAATCCGTAGCCAAAATAAAACCTCTGCATAAATAGGCGATAATTGCGCTCTATTCTAAGCGGTTGAGTATATTTTTGCAGTCTAAATACTGATTAATACGAATTGACCTTTTGTCGCTTATTGTGGAGCATAGGCGTTTGCTCTTTTGACCATCATATAGAGCCACATATTTTTGAATTTCGATTAGGTAAGACAACTTGGCTGTTTACACATCCCTTTCTGACTCTGACATGCGCGCCTTAGTGGCGGATTATTATTTGGGTGAACTGGTTTCGTTCCAAGGTATTTCTGGTGGTGTGGAAAACACCAACTATTTTTTGATTACCACTACAGGCAAATACGTGGTGACGCTGTTCGAAGAGTTTGAATTGGACGAAGTGCCTTATTTCTTAGACGTTGTCGCGCATTTGAAACACAAAGGTTTTAATGTGCCAGCGGCCTTGATTGATATTCATGGTGAGCGTTTACGCGAAGTGAATGGCCGCCCAGCGATTATTGTGGATTGTTTCCCAGGCGGTGAATTGAAGCAAACAGACGAAAAGTCTTGTCGTTTAATGGGCGCAGCCTTGGCGAAATTACACATTGCGGGCGAAGACTTCCCAGAGCATCGGGACAGTCATCGCGGAGTGGCTTGGTGGAAGCAAACGAGCCAAGCCATTGCGACGCAATTAGAGCCAGCGCAAGCGGAACTCTTGATGTCACAAATCGCTGCTTTTGATAACTTTATTGCGGATCACCCAAATTTACCGAAAACCACGATTCATGGGGATTTGTTCTACAACAATACCTTGTTTGAAAATGGGGAATTATCGGCCATTATTGATTTTTACAACGCGTGTCATTCTTGGGTGATGTATGATCTGGCGATTGTGGTGAATGATTGGTGTTCCGATGTGGCGACAGGCGAGCTTGACCCAATAAAGTATAAAGCTTTATTAAAAGCTTATTTGCATGAGCGCGAAGCAAGCCCTGAAGAAATCGCGGCTTGGCCTTATATGCTACGGATTGCTGCGTTGCGTTTTTGGTTATCACGTTTGGAAGCGTGGCACGGTGCAAAAGATGATCCTGAGCGCTTGGCACAGCAACATGATCCACTCGAATTTCAACGTATTTTAGAGGCGCGCGTTAAATACACGCCGCCATTAGTGGAGTAATTATGATTCGCTTAGGGTTCTACCTCATCATTGCTGGCTTCTTATTCTTGAATAAAGCCGTTGCGCATCCTCATGTATGGGTAGACTCTCAGTACCGAGTCACTGTGAATGAATCAAAGATCACGACGTTAGAAGGCACGTGGAGCTTGGATCTTTTTACGTCGACGAGCTTGATCGCTGAATACGATGTGAATTTTGATGGTGAGCTGACAGGGCAAGAAAAGCTGAACATGCTTGAAGTGTTGAAGAGCTTTGAAACCTATGGTTATTTCATCAAGTTAAAAAAAGATGGTGAAGATTTCCTACCTGAAAAAGTGAAGATTTTTGATGTGCGTATTCGCGACCAAATGTTGTGGATGCATTTGAGTATTGCTTTGCCAGAAGCGGTTGATTTAAACACCTCTGTGTTAAGTTTGGCCTATGGCGATGACGAATTGTATTTTGCCATGGAGCCGTTAGAAGAAGGTTTGGTACGCTTGTCAGGCGCCTTGTCGGAAACTTGCACGCCAGCCGAGCGTGAAGCAGAAGAAATGTCGATCGCATTTTGGGTCGATTTAAGTTGTCACTCTTAACGTATATTTCTGTTGAATAGGGAAGAGCTTGAATGATTGAACAGTTTCCATGGATTCCATTTTTATTGGCCATTTCTGTGCTGACCATGAGCCCGGGTGTCGACACTATTTTGGTGATGCGTAATGCGGCGTTAGGTGGTTGGCGTTTAGGTTTCCTGACCAGTTTAGGTATTTGCATGGGATTATTTGCTCATGCTGCATTGTCGGCGTTGGGTTTATCAGTGATCTTATTAGGTTCGGCCACTTTGTTTACCGCGTTCAAATTATTAGGCGCAGGCTATTTGGTGTATTTAGGGGTGCAGGCTTTGCGCAGTGCCGCGCGACCAACTGGCATGTCGTTTAATGATGAAAAAGCGCCGAAAAGTATTACCGCGTGGGGCAGCTTCCGCCAAGGTATTCTGTCGAATGTGCTGAACCCTAAACCGATTATTTTTTACATGGCGTTTCTGCCACAGTTTATTGATCCTGCCTATTCTGCTTTGGGGCAATCTCTCTTCATGGCTACCCTTCACTTTATCATTGCGATGGTGTGGCAAACGTTTCTTGCGCTCATGGTTTATCGTGCGCGAGTGTGGCTAGCGCGGCCAAAAGTCGCGCAAGCTTTAGACGGCTTAACAGGCGTATTGCTGGTGGGCTTTGGTGTAAAACTCGCATTGAGTCAGCGCTGATCGTGCGCTCATGCTTTTCTGGTAATTCTCTAAATGAGTTTATTAATTTCGACTTGGATTAAGTTCTTTTTTCTTTTCGCGCCTTTCTTTGTGTTATCTATGTTTCTTGCGTTAACACGGGGTGAATCGTCAGCAGCACGTAGACAAGTAGCAAATAAAGCCATTGTTGCTTCTGTGGCAATTTCGGTGGTTTTGCTGTTCTTCGGCGGCAGTTTGTTTGCAGTGCTGGGCATTACTTTGGATTCTTTCAAAATTGGTTCCGGTATTTTATTGTTTCTATCTGCATTGAGTTTGGTGAGAGACGGAACACGCAACCACGCGGTCGGTATGCCGAGTGAAGAGCGTGACGATATTTCGGTTGTGCCATTAGCAGTGCCAACTATTATTGGGCCAGCAACCATTGGTACGATTTTGGTTTACGGTGTTGAATTTAAAGGTTGGGACTTAGTGATTGGCCTGTTAGGCTTGTTGTTGGCGCTGGGAACCTTGGCGGTGATTTTGTATTCTGGTTCTTTGATTGAAAAAATGCTGGGTCGAACAGGGTTAAATGTTTTATCCAAAATCACAGGTTTGATTCTGGCGGCCATGGCAGCGCAAATATTCATGAGCGGTGTAATGGGGTTTTTAGCGCCAGTGATTGCATAATATTCAGGCAGTGAAAGAGTGAACCACTCTATTTCACTGCCCTACTTTCCTTCGTGTTTTATTCATCAAAACGTTTCTTAGCTTTGGCTTTTTCTCATTCTTAAAGTGTTATATCATAACAAAACTCTATCCGTTTTTAAGTGAGCCAATCATGGCGAAGAATCTTGTTTTTTCTCTACTGTCTTTTTTGTTGTTCAATACTTCTCTTCATGCGGCTGATTTTTCGGCTTATCAAAGTTTTATTCAATGGGTTCTTTCTGAACAGGCGACCTTTCATCGTGAGCTGGTTTCTTTAGTGCGTTCCATCAGTAAAGAGGGAAGTGCGGTTTTATTGTGGGGGTTGATGACCACCAGTTTCTTTTATGGTGTGTTTCATGCTGCGGGTCCTGGACATGGAAAAGCGGTGATTTCTTCTTATATGTTGGCAAGTAATGCGCCTTTGCGCCGTGGTATTGGCTTGTCATTTTTGTGTGCTGGCGCGCAAGCTGTCATGGCGATTGTGATTATTTTGGTGTTAAGCCAAGTATTTTCTTTGGCGGGTAAAGCCATGCAAATCAGTCGCTTTTTTGAAGTGGCCAGCTTTGCTGCCGTTGGCTTGATTGGCGTTTGGATGTTCATCCGTTTGTTACGAGGTAAATCAAGCTGCGGACATGATCATTCTCACGATCACGATCACGATCACGATCACGACCACTCACATAACCATAACCATGGCGATGGGCACACTTGTTGTTCTCACCATGAAACAGAAACTCAGACAGCACGTCGAAGCATTTGGGCAATGGCGATGGCGGTAGGCATTCGTCCTTGTACTGGTGCGATTCTGGTGCTGTTATTTTCTCTGAGTACGGACATTTTTCTTTGGGGCGTAGTGTCGACGTTTGCCATGGCGTTGGGAACGGGCATTACTGTGGCTTCTTTGGCTGGTGTTAGCGTTTTTGTCCGTGATACCGGATTCGCATTAAGCAAAGAGCATCGCGTTTGGAAAGATCGTGTGACGCAAGGGTTTGGCTTTGTGGCGGCGATCGCGTTAATCATTATTAGTTGTTCCATGATTTGGAGCTATTTAACCAATGTAGGGAGAGCGTTCTAATGAGTTCAAAAAAAACACATGACACGAATTCTCACAATCACAACCATTGTATTGAAACGGCTTTAGCGACGGCGGAAACCTTGTGTGTAGAGCAAGGGCAGCGCTTAACTAAGGTGCGTCGTCGTGCATTGGAATTGATTTGGGAAAGTCACCGACCATTAGGCGCTTATCAATTGTTGGCGAAGTTAGCGGAAGAGGGCTTTAATTCTGCGCCTCCTACTGTGTATCGCGCCTTAGACTTTCTGTTAAATGCGGGCTTGATTCATAAAGTGGAATCGATGAACGCTTATCTTGGCTGTGCTCATGCAGACAAGGTGCATCAAGGATACTTCTTGATCTGTGACGATTGTCACAATGTGATGGAGTTCGACTATCAAGACATACATTCCGCCCTGATTGCCAAAGCCGAAACACAAGGCTTTGAGCTACGAGCGAAAACCATTGAGCTAACAGGTTTGTGCGCAGACTGTAAGACGTTGCCAGAAGGAGCTCGTCCATGAACAAACAATTAATCGCATTTAAAGGCATTGGTATCGCGTTTGACGAGCGAGTCTTGCTCAACAACATTGATATGAGTGTCAGTGAAGGCGAAATTGTTACCTTAATTGGCCCAAATGGCAGTGGTAAAAGTACGTTGATTCGTACTTTATTAGGTTTACAAACGCCGACCAGTGGCGAAATGGTTCGCCATAAAACGTTGCGTATTGGCTATATGCCACAGAAATTGCACATCGATCCAACCTTGCCTTTGACGGTGAAGCATTTTTTAGCACTGGTTCGTGGCGTTGATAAAGGTCAAATTGCACCGACGTTAGAAAAGCTAGGTATCGGGTATTTACTGCATTCTCAAGTACATGTCTTATCTGGTGGTGAAACTCAACGTGTTTTATTGGCCCGCGCTTTATTGAATAAGCCCAATTTATTGGTGCTTGATGAGCCAGTGCAAGGCGTGGATGTAAATGGTCAGGTTGAATTGTATAACCTGATTGAAGGCATTCGAGATGAACTCGGCTGTGGCGTGTTAATGGTGTCTCATGATTTGCATTTGGTGATGGCGAAAACCGATACCGTTGTGTGTATTAATCAGCACGTTTGTTGCTCTGGAAGCCCTCAGCATGTTACAGGTCATCCCGCTTATCAGGCGTTGTTTGGCGTGCCTGGTGCGGACGAATCGATCGCGATTTATGCACATCAGCACGATCATGTTCACGTTGAAAGCGGCGATATTCAACACAGTGATAAAGAGACTCACGCCCATTGTAACCATTAAAACCCTACCGAGTTTGGAGTTAGTAATACCATGTTAGATTTTTTGTTTAGAGCCTTAATCGGTGGATTGGGTGTGGCTGCTGTTGCTGGGCCGTTGGGCGCCTTTGTGGTTTGGCGTCGTATGGCGTACTTTGGCGACACCTTGGCACATTCTGCTTTGTTAGGTGTAGCATTGGGCTTTTTGTTTGATATTAACTTGAACCTTGCCATCATTGTTTTGTGTGTTGGTTTGGCCGCAGTGTTGGTTGTTTTGCAAAAGAAGCACATTATTGCGACGGACACATTATTGGGGATTTTGGCCCATTCCGCCTTGTCGTTAGGCTTGGTTGCGGTGAGTTTTCTCGACAATGTGCGTATTGATTTGATGGCGTATTTGTTCGGCGATTTGTTGGCCATTAGCCAAACCGATGTGTATTGGATTTATGGCGGAGGTTTGGCGGTGATTGCTTTATTAGTGGCCTTCTGGAAGCCACTTTTGGCGATGACTGTAAATGAAGAACTTGCCAAAGTGGAAGGCTACCCAGTAGAAGCCATTCGACTATTACTGATGTTGCTGGTGGCTTTGGTGATTGCTGTGGCGATGAAAATAGTCGGTGTGTTGTTGATTACGTCTTTGATGATTATTCCTGCCGCAACCGCTCGTAAGCTTTCAAAAACGCCTGTTCAAATGGCAACCATGGCGAGCTTTATTGGCTGTTTGTCCGTGTGTGGTGGTTTGTGGGCGTCTTACCGTTGGGACACGCCAACAGGACCAAGTGTGGTTGTCTGTGCCGCGCTGCTATTTTTGATTGCCTATACTTTACCGATGAAGCGCATTAAGTCATCTATGCTGTAACAGCAATGTTATTAGAATTACATTGAGCATCCCCTAAAACCACTTCAATGCATATTAAAGTGGTTTTTTATTGCTAGTTTTTTGATAAAACGTTGTAATAATGAACGATCGTTCTACGTCTAACCGATAATTAGGATGAAGAATGGCGTTGATGAGAACGTCCCATTTGGTTTTTAGGAGCGCTATATGTTTGGGTTTGCAACAATTCGAGGTCGGTTAACGGCAAGTTATTTGGTTTTATTGGCCTTTCTCTTAGTTGTCATTGGCTTGTCTGTTACACGTTTTCAAATGCTATCGAGTAATACTCGAAGCATAGTGGAAGAAAATGCCGCGTTGGTTGAGTTAACCGCTGGGCTAAATGTAAACGCTGAGAGCTTGGCAAGTCGCCTTTTGCTTTTGTTTGTCGTTGAAAAAGACAATCGAGATGCTCGTGTTGCCATTTACAAGCAGATTGACGAGCGCAATAAAACAATGGATGCCAGCTTAGAGCTGATGGCAAGTTTGGTGACGTCAGAAGAAAGCATGCGCGATATTGAAAACCTTCAAAAGCAAAAAGTCATTTATCAAGCTGCGCTTCAGTCGACGGTGGAAGCGGTTGAGTTTGGCGAGTTAGTGGATGCACAAATGCAGATGGCTGGGCCGACCATTGATGAACTAAATACGTTCTTGGCCCAAACCAAAAAATTGGTGGAGAGAGAGCGCTCGACGATGACATCTCGCCAGCAGAGCGTGCTGTCTGATACCGATCTAGGCATATTGATGATTGTTGTTGTTGGTTTAGTAGCATTGCTTATTGGCTCCATTATGTCTGTTTTGATTACTCGCAGTATTGTTCATCCATTGCGTCAAGTGGGAGATTTGCTGGATTGTGTCGCTCGTGGTGATTTATCTCATACGATTAATATTAAGCAAAAAGGCGAAATCGGAAAATTGGTTGCCAGCGTAAAAAGCATGCGCACTAGCTTAATTGATGTTGTGAACAAGATTAATTCCAGTGCTCAAACGGTTGTGGATTCAGTGAGTGATATTCGAAGCAGTGTCCGAGGCGTTCAAGAAGGCTCAGATAAACAAGAACTGATGGCCAATGATATACAAGCGTCTGTTGAGGAATTATCTACCGGCGTAACGACGATGGCTGAGCATGTGAGTGTGTCTCGTAATCAAGCAGAAGCCGCTCATGATTTAGCAAAACACGGCAAAACGATTATTAGTGAAGCTGCGAAAGACATTACCTCGGTTGCCGCTTACATTGAGGAAACGTCTCATTCTGTTGCCAGGTTAAATGAGAGTGCAGCGACGGTATCTGAGTTTGTGAATGACATTCGTAATGTGGCAGATCAGACAAACTTGCTGGCATTGAATGCATCGATTGAAGCCGCACGAGCAGGCGAAGCAGGTCGAGGCTTTGCCGTTGTGGCGGACGAGGTGAGAAACCTTGCGAGTAACACCGCCAATGTAACGGAATCGATTGATGAAGTGATTACCTCTATTGCCAGCTTGTCTGCACAAATTTCCAATGAAATGGAGCAAGGTCAAGACCGTATGCGACATGGTGTTGAGCAAATTGAAAACGTGGTGGCGCCATTATCTCAGCTAGAAGAAGATTCGGCGGTGTCACTGAAGAGTTTGGATGGCTTGTCGGAACTTGCACAGCATCAATCTTCCGAGGCGAATGGCATTGCGCAGCACATTACGCAAATTGTCGATGTCACAGTTAATAACAGCCAGACCTCCTTGCACTTGACGGCGTTAACGGATGCCTTGTGTGGTGCAGCAGAACAAACGACACAAGCGGTTTCAACCTTCTCTTTACCAAAGGCGTAAGGTTAAATGTTTGATGACGATTGAGCGTGAGCGAAAGTCTTGAAGAAAGGAAAATGGCGTTTCTCTAATCATAAGAGAAACGCCATTTTTTTAGCGTTTTACTAACCAGTGATCTAAAGAGAAGCTCCCTGCTCCGCGATACATCAATAAAAGAGCAATGGCCAGCCAAGTGCCGTGCATTGGGTATGCATCAGGGTAAACGAAAAGCTGAATGACTAAGGTCATCATGGCAATGCCAAAGGCTGCGAGACGAGTGAAAAGTCCACTAAGAATAAGAATCGGCAAAATATGCTCAGCCAATGTTGCTAGAACGGCGGCAATCATTGGAGGAATTAAGGGAAGATCGTACTCGTATTCAAATAAATATCCGGTTGAGGTGGCCAGCCGTGGTAAACCAAATTCTGCTTTCATCGCGATAAAGTCGAATGCGAAGCCTTCTATTTTAGTTTGACCTGATTTCCAAAAGACCGCCGCAATGGCAAAGCGGGCCACAAATAGAATCGCAGCCTCAGGGATTTTCCGAAAAAACTCTTCACTTTTGTTATTGATTAAAGAGAGCATACTCATTTCCTCATTGTGGCGTGGTTCAACTATGTTAACGCTTGGTGTGCTTTTTTAACCCTTTGATCTTCATGTTTTTATTTAATATTTGTAAACACATTCCATTCAATAAGCTTAGCCAATGTTTCTCCTAGGTCAAAAGCATCGGAGTCTGGAATGGCCTCGCTCAATACTTTTTGCTGCATTAAGTTTTTTATGAAGACGGCTTCGTCTCTTTGGATGACGTGCAACTGAGCATAAAGGTGAGACTTGATAAGCAGTAAGTATTCACTTTGATTGATATCGACATTATTTAGCCGTTGGTGTCCATCACTGAAATGCGCGCGATACAAAGAGCCAATGGCAAAAGGCGACGCTAAAATTTGTGTGGTTGGAGGGATACTAAACGTCAAAGTGCTTGGGTCTTCTACAGAAGAGAACGCATCAGAAACAGTTTGGTGATCCAGTGTTTCATACTCTTCACTGTGCGTCAGTCTGAGCATGGCGTATTCAAGAGCAGCCAAATCCGCTAAGTAAGGCAAAGACTGTGCAGGTTCGAAATGACGAATAAAGTCAGAAAAATTGGCGCCATACTCACTGATAACGGGTGATTTAGGCTGATTGTTTTCTAGATATATTCGCGCACTGGCACGGAAAAACTCATCACCAACGAGCGTTTGTGTGACAGGAAAGATATCACTTAAGGCATCAATAAGAGACACAGTAATGTTGTTACGGTAAACATTGAGTCTTATTTCTTTTTCTTGAATACCCGATGCTTTAATTTCGTTGTAAAAACGAGTGTCTTCAGTGAGCAGTGCATTTTTAAAGAATGTGTTCACGGCGTATCTCTAAAGAATGGATCGACTTTCTTATGGTGTTGGCAAAAGCGGCTTCTTCTAATAACACCGCCATTGCTGGAAGGTTGCCATCTCTTTCAATTAGGGTTGGGCAATCGCCAGTGAGTGTTAATGTGTGGTGATACAAAGACCATACATCCTGAGAAACGGGTTCGTCATGACTGTCAATTTTCAATGGAACCGTTTGGTTGCTGTCTATGGTGTGACCTGCTAAGTGAATTTGACCAACGGCGTGTGCTGGAAACGCATTTAAGTAGTCATAAGCATCATGACCATGATTGAAACAAGACACGTCAACATTGTTTACATCAAGCAACAATCTGCAGCCTGTACGTTTACTCATCTCAGAAATAAAGTCGATCTCGCTCATGGTGCTACGATTGAATTCAAAGTAAGTCGACGGGTTTTCGATCAACATTGTGCGCTTCAAGTGAGATTGTATGTGGTCTATATGTTCGCACACTCGTTGTAAGGTGGCTTCATCATAAGCAACAGGTAATAAATCATTTAGAAAGGCATTGTCGTGAGAAGACCAAGCTAGGTGTTCAGAAAAAACCTCTGGCTGTACATCGTCTACCAATTGCGCAACACGGTTAAGGTGTTCTTGGTTAATTGGCTGCTCGCCACCAATGGATAAGCCGACACCATGCACAGTTATAGGGTAATTTTCTCGGATTTTTTGAAGGTAATATCTTGCTGGGCCACCCTGACTTAAATAGTTTTCTGCATGGATTTCAAAGAAACCGACATCAGGCTGTTCAGATAAAATCAGTTGGTAATACGCGGGTTTTAGGCTAATACCGGATTGAGATTGAAAACGCTCTGCAAAGCGCGAAGGTAAAGGGGAATCTTCGGCTCGCAGAGACGATAGTTCAGTAAGAACTGGAGACATAACGGTAAGTCGTCTCTTAGAATGCTTTTAATTGGCCGTGGCCAGTAGAAGAAGTTTTTGACTCCATCTCTACACATGAGCCAGCAGGAACCAATTTCCAAGCGTTGCTTTGGTAATCCGTTGTTGATGTACCAGCGCAAGATGTGCCAGGGCCCGCTGCGCAATCATTTTGACCAGCTAATGCTACACCGTAACATTTTTCTTTGCTTGCTGCTTGAGCTGGTGTCGCTACCGCAGAGATTGCAACAGCCGTACCCAATGCTAATGCTAGAGATGCTTTTGTATTTTTCATGGTAGATCCTTTTATTTTTAACGTGATTTTTCAATTATGGCACAAGGTGCCGATTATGCTTTTGAAAGTGCTAACTTTCTGTTTACTTATTTTTGACGTAAGAGGTTCTTGATTTCTTACACAAAAAAATTATTTTTTTTGATCAACGTCTCCGCTGATGTAACGCTTTGATATATGACGTAATTCTTCCATTTGATTGCCAAACTGACGGCAACTCACACACATGGTTGTATGGATCCCGAGGGCGACTTTTTCTTTTGTCCCCAAGCGACGATCGAGTTTCTCTGACAGTAGCTGTGTTGCTTCTTTGCAATTCATCATCTTGATATGTCTGCCTGATACCAGTTGTCTTCTAAACACTCACGTAAGCGTAAACGAGCACGATACAGAGTGACGTTGAGGTTACTAACTGAAAGTTCTTCGTTGTGGCAAATTTCCGCAGTGTCCATTTCTAGAAATTCTCGCATCATAAACAATCGACCGTATTTCTCTGGTAAGCCATTTAAGCAAGCATCAAACACACGCCAAAAATGTTTGTTTTCAACACCATGTTCTGGCTGATCCCATTTCTTTGGTCGTTCGTGTTTATTCCAATGGCCGTTTTCTTCAAACAAGGCGTCCATTAAGGCATCGCCGTTTAGGTTTGAACCTTCTTCCAATTGGCTAGCTGCTGTATGGCGCTTCTCTTTTCTTAATAAATCAATGATCTTATTTTTTAAAATAGAGAAATACGGTC
>CALLIL010000076.1 GCA_938009755.1 uncultured Marinomonas sp. | reverse complement strand
CATCACACTGCAGTACATGACGATATCTGATTTTTTCATTTTCATTTCACGGTTAATATTTTAATAGTTTCATGCGCGTTTACACATTTGAAAAATGTCTCTACAACCAACTGAATTTTCAGTATTTTATAAGGCTATTCTAAAAGAAAAAACGAGCACACACGTTATTTTTCAGGAACAAAAAAGAGGGATTTATCGAGGTGAAGCGTCCATAAGTCTCTGTGTTTTTTATTCCATTAGGACGTTAATGTAGCTGGTGTTCGTTGGGATTGCCAGTGTCGCACTGAAGTGCGACCTACTATTGAGGTGATGTGGCTGAAGGTGAAAGCGTTGCTTTCATTGTCAGATTACGGTCGTTCCTCCCTTATCGTGACCTACGACTGGGAGGAGTATTGAGCGGGTTACGTTATTTGAACGCTAACCGCCTGTTTCAACCTTGTTAGTTTGGTTAAGAATAATCTACATAGAATCTGTTTTCTCCACAGACTCGGCATTTGAATTTATAGATTGCAAGGTCATCATCTTCTTCATAATTGACGAGCATATTCGGCCAATTATCTTCTTCTATATATTCAGTAGATAAGAATTCTTTTAGCGCATCTCCCGCTAGAGTGTCGAGGTCAGCTTTCGTTGCGTCGCCATGAAATTCACAAGCATCATTGCAATGAGAGAGCCAGCGTTCTTGTTGCCACGAAATGAAACTAGGCGTTCGCTCGCATACTTCTTTAACGATCTCTTGATCGATACCATCGGTTAACAACGGATCGGAATCTGAAAATACACCATTAAATTTGGTAGCAGCGGAACCATCTGCAATGCACCAAGGGCATATTGTCTCAGCGCTTTCGGCTGCATAGATTGTTGACGCTGCCTTGTAACCTCGGCGCGTTCCACAACATTGGCATTCGTCTTCTGTTTTTTCGATTGCCCCCGTCCCGATAGGATCTGGATGATACTTGAATATAGGTAATTCCATAATGTCTCCCAAGAAACTAGCATTTTTAATAATACGTAATTTTAAAACTTCATACGCTTTTATAGGTTTACTCGAAAACAGGACGAAGGAAACTACGCTCGTAACTTACAATACACATAGTTTCTTCTGCATACTTAAAAGCGCTGATGCAGTCACTGTCCAATAGCGATTTCTCTCGATACTCTTCGTAAGCGGCTAAACTAGGAAATGAAAATAACGCTAACGCTTTGTTATTCGCCCCTTCTGAAGGTAAAAAGTATCCGTGGTGGTTACCGCCAAATTTATTGACTAATGGAATCCAAAGTTTCGCGTAATGCTCAAACTCTTTAGTTTTATAAGGATCGATTACATAATTTAAATAACAAGTGATCAATTGAACGACTCCATGTGAGTATAATTTTCTAATAAACGGCACCGTTTTTCTGCGCCGAAGGTGTTAGGTTAATTGCTTGCTGTGTTTATTACAGATTTAGCAACCAGTATTAATGTGCTAGCGCCAACTGAAGTCGTGGTTTTGCTGAATGAGTTTAAATCCATGATCCTCTTCTTGAATCTTTAAACTCCACAGTGGTGAGTCTTTTGGATAATAATCAAGAGACAAGGCCATAAAAGACTTTTCCTGAGTAAGCTCAAAAGTGGCGTCTAATGTCGCTTCTCCGTCGATCGAGACCGCTCGAATGTGATGTGTTCCTTGGCTTAACGTGAGAGAGATAGAGTCTGGACGTTTAAGATTATCACTTGACGGATAATACTTACCGATTGAAATAGGTTGTGAATCTACCCAAATATCAATGTCTAGATTTTGCGTCGTTTCAATAGAGTTCCAAAAAAAACGTACGCTAACATAAAGCGTGACGTCCGCCTGCAACGCCTGTTTGTTGAGCTCCGTGACCTTCTCTTCCATATATCCTCTGCCTCTTAATGACAAACCATTATTTTTAAAGAAGCTCTGCTACTCAAAGCCAGTCTAAACAGATCATGGTTTAATCCAACATTTGGCGCATTTTCCGACCACCAACAGGATTCAAACCATTTTTTTGATAAAAATTTAAAGAACGTTCGAATTCAGGTAAAGGCGGAGTACAAAGTTCGATACATGACCATTGCTGTGTTTTACCATATTCCCGAACTTGTTCAGCCAACATTGAACCTGCGCCAGAAGACCTGAAGTTAGGAGCAACATAAAATTCTTGGATGACACCAATTTTACCACCTACGTAGAGAGCATATGTTTCACTCATGGTCACGACGGCAACAGGCTTATCTTCGTAGAAACCAATAATCGCAGCATAACGCCCATCACGAATAAGCTCATTGCAGCGTTGAATCGTTTCATTGAGATTGATATCAAAATGCTTTGCGTTGGTTACTTCACAAATTTCAGTCGTCAGTGCGATGACCAAAGAAGCAATAATTTCTGAATCATCAACGCTAGCAGCTCTAAATTTAATGTCCATATATCCTCTGTGTTATGACTAAAATCCAAAAAAACGAGCGTGTTTTACGCTCACACTGTGACCAAGTCGCACTCTTTGGCGCGCCACTCGCTGACACCTGACAAGTAATAACGCGCTTTTAGGCGTATCTCGCCATGCTCAGGCACGTCATACGTTGCATGAAGTTCAATAGAAGCCTGTTCATTGTCGACGTAATGAGATGTCACTTTGACCCAAGGCAATTGCGGATACGGTTCGTCGTACACATATTCTTGTGTTCTCGGTTCAGATCCAAGAGCACTGGTGATTGCCATAGCCACGCTGTTCTGCCCGACTTGTGGAAAATCTACAGTCGTTAAGAGTGCGAATAGCTCTTCAAGTGTACGATGCTCTAAGCGAGGCGTTACTGGCATTATCATATGCGTCTCTCGACTTCTAAAAAAATAGACAGATCATTATATCTTCCATTAAGAAAAATAGAAAAGCAAAGTGTTATCACAATGACAAGCGAGACACCAAGCGCGTTCGCCCTCCGCCCATTTGGTTAAGGTCATGCAGACGACAATCAACGCCTTGATACGCCGCTTGAGCCAACAATAGTTCCGCCGTTGCCAAGGCGTCTGTTAAAGCGTCATGGCCGTCATAATCAGGCAAACCGTAACGCTTTCGGCTTTCTCCTAAACGAAAACCCCCTTCTACAATGGGTTGCTGGTTTCGATTCGCCTTGGTGCGCTCTATCGCCAGCGTATCCAACCAAGAGACAGAAAATGCAGGCAACGCAGCTTCTTGCCACGCCTGTTTTAAAAAGCCCAATTCCATTGGTCCGTGATGCATCACTAAGATTCGTTTTCTCAATAGTTGTCGTAAATAACGCAGCACACTTTCTTGTTTTTTCCCAAGCAGCGCCACATCCGAATCCGTGATCATGTGAATGCCGACACTCTCGCCGATCTCAGCGCCTTCCAATACAATATGGCGCGCACTGTCCAAATCAATCGTTCCGTTTTGCACACAAACCCAGCCAAAGCTCACGATCTTGTCTTGCTTCGCGTCCAATCCCGTTGTTTCAATATCCAGCACCAAATAGTCCCAATCACACCAAGAACGCTTTGTCATTTGACGAGCATGCCAATGATTTTTTAAGGCTTCGATTAACATCAAGAATAACCTCGCAAAAAGCGCTGTTGAGCAACATCTTGCACTTCACTGATAATGCTAAAGGTGGTTTTTAGGTGTTTACGCTCCAGTGGACTGAGCCTTGTTGGGTCAAGATAAGCACTGGCTTTTCCGCTTGTTTGCCAGCTCACACTTTGAGTTTCTAAGCGCAATTCATTCAACTGTTCCCACGCGTCCATTAAGTTTCCCGCGGTGTCCACGCTCATGCGCTTTTCACGGATCGCTTGTTCAATCCGCTCCAAGGTTCCGACTCGATACGTGCGACAAGACAATCCATATAAGCGCGCCAAATCATTGATCAACGCCAAGCCCTGATGTTTCAAATCCAATTGGTTTTTATGCTCGCCAGACGACTCCAAGACAAAAGAACGAAAGAAGCCTAACGGCGGTTTAGCGGCCAAGGCGCTTCGCGTCAACGTGGCAAGAAACAGGCTGTTTTTCTCGATCTCTTGCTGCATGCCTTCAAGCAATTCATCTACTGCGGCGTCATCGCCATAAACGCATCGAATATCAAAAAAGATGCTCGCGTTCAGCAAGGCGTTTGGCGAACTGCTTTTTATCCATGTAGAGAACATTTGCTGCCAACCGGCTTTCGTCATTCGCCATTTCAAATTACTCGCCATGATATTGCCCGGGCAAAGGCGCACACCACACAAGGCCAAACCTTGACAGACAAATTCCGAGAGCGCGGTAAAATAAGCGCTTTCGTCGTTTGTTGGTTCACGTTCTAACATCAAACCATTGTCTTGATCACTGCCCAAGGATTGATCTCGGCGCGCCTGAGAACCAAACACCAAAAACTGAAAAGCCATTGGCGCTGGACCGAATTGTTGCTGAGCCAATTCAATCAAGCGTTTAATCAAACTGTCACTTAACGTCGCCAAGACCTTGCCGATATCAGCGGGTTTCATATCGGTCACAACCAAGTTGATGATCAAAGTCGGCCATTGTTTACACACCTGCGCTAAGCTTTCGACAGACTGTTGTCGGTGAATTTGATTCATCAACAACAAAGGGCTTAATTCTTGATGACGCAGTAAATCAGCGGCGGTTAACATGCCAACCACTTTTAGCTCATCGTCCACAATGGGCAAGTGATGAACATTGCTTTCACTCATTAGCGTTTGCGCTTCCATGACCAACGCATCGGGCGACAAGGTTCTTGGCGATTCCGTCATCACATCCGCCACCAGAGAATTTGCGGAGCCACCTAACGCCAAAATACGCGAACGCAAATCGCGGTCCGTTACTATGCCAAGCAAGCGACCTTGCTCTAACACCAAAATAGAACTCACCCGCGCGTCTGTCATGCGCATAGCAATAGCTTGGACGGTTTCATCGGGCGACGCTTGAATCAATTGCCGAGTCATAATCTGTGTCACTGGCATAGAAAGCTGAAAAGCGGGAGACGATAGCTCGTTATTTTGTCGGCGGGACAATTTACGCAAACGATTGTGTTGCGTGTGTTCAAAGAATAAACCGAAGGCTTCGTTGCTTGCTAACGCATCCAGAAAACGCGCTTTCTCAAAGCGATAAAATAAGCTGTCTTCCATGGCGACCACTTGCAATCCATCGGCGTTTTGCGACATCACGCTGAACACACCAAAGCATTCACCGTCGGCGATTTGGTCTACCAATCCGCCTTTTGGTGTACGGATTTCGCACGCACCTCGGCGAATCAAATGCACCGTCGCAGAGTCTCCTTCAAGCGTCATCGTTTGCCCTTGGCGAACATACAACATAGAAACGCCATGGAGCAATTGCGCTCTCTGAGCAAGCTCTAAGCTGGAAAACGGTGGCACAGAAGCCATAAATTTTTGTACTTCTGGAATATCTAATGCGGCCATATTATTTTTCTCATTTACCGAATTAATTATTATTGTAGTAAAGAGGTTGCAGCCAACCTGTTCAAATAGTGTGCGCTTTTCATTGAGAAAACAAAACACTTTCTCAAACTACTCACTTTTCTAAAGTCACCCATTTCAAATACGCCACGCACCCACTTTCAAGCCGCTTAACGCTTGACCGCATTCAAAATTCTTCCGTAAGATGGTTCCTCTATCACATTCTTAAAACTCTAAATAGACGTCCTAAAATGATGAAAAGAATAATAGTGTTAGGGGTTTCAGGGTCTGGAAAATCTCTTATTGGTCAACAAGTTGCGGATCACTTCGGTTACCCATTTTTTGATGGGGACGATTTTCACAGTGATGCCAATGTGGAAAAGATGCGCCAAGGCATGCCACTCAATGATGATGACCGCGAAGGCTGGTTAATCACGCTCAATCAATTACTGATCGACAACCCAGCGGCGGTGCTGGCGTGTTCAGCGTTAAAACCCAAATATCGCACGGCGCTGCGCCAAGGCGTAGACGAGGTAAAACTGCTTTATCTAAAAGGCGATATTGAGACAATTTGGCAACGCCACCAGCAACGTGACGGACACTTTTTTAATGGCCGAGCCATGCTAGAAAGCCAGTTCGAGGCGCTGGTTGAACCCACAGAAAACGAGGCTTTCGTTGTCGATATCGCGCACGATGCCAAGACCGTTCTGCAACACGCCATCAAGCTATTATCAACAGAGTAAAAGCCAGCAAAAGTGAAACGCGCCAAAAACCTTGTGAGGAGGTTGAGAAGTGTTATTATTCTCATGTTTTTATTTATTCGCTAAGGTTTTGTTGTATGAAACGCTTTTTCGCGTGCCTTTCTTTCTTTATTTCTATGTCGACTTTTGCGGTCACCGTTCAAGATAGCCAAGGAAGCTTTAGCATTGATTATGTGCCGCAACGCATTGTGGTGTTGGAATACTCTTTTGTGGACGCCCTCGCCATTGTTGGCGTCAGCCCAATTGGCATCGCGGACGACAAAGACCCAAGCCGCATCGCCTCAGAAATACGCGAATTAATCACACCTTGGGAATCCGTTGGCACACGCTCACAGCCAAGTTTAGAAGTTATCTCCTCCTTAAAGCCGGACTTAATCATTGCAGATTACAGTCGCCATCAGAGCGTTTATAAAGATTTGCAGAAAATCGCACCAACCTTGATTCTGCCGTCTCGCCGAGAATCTTATCAAGGCAACTTAGCAGCGGCGGCGATTATCGGTAAAGTGCTCGATAAAGATGACGCCATGCAAGCGCGCCTCGCCAAACACCAAGAAATCATGAGCGAATACGCAGCGCAATTACCAAAGGGCATTGAAGTGCAATTTGGTAATGCCATGGAAAAATACGCGTCTCTTCACCCAGGCAAATCCTATGTGGGCACCTTGCTGCAATCCTTGGGTTTTAAAGCGCCGCCTATGTTAAAAAATGAGCTGAGTTCTGTTCACACAGGCTTAGAACAATTGTTGGCGAGCAATCCTGAGTATTTGATTCTGGGCCATTATTCCTCTTCTGACATTGCCAATACATGGGAAAAATCCCCATTGTGGAAGGCGCTCAAAGCCGTGCGTAATGACCATGTGTATCACATTTATAACCCAAGTATTTGGTCTCGTAGTCGTGGCATCATCGCGGCGGAAATCATTGCGGGTCAGTTAGTCGAGCTGCTTACTTCAAAATGATGTTATGAAACTTTCGCCTCTTATTTATACCGCTTATTGCCTGCTCTTCTTCGCGCTGCTGTTACTTGGCTTTTGGACAAGCTTATTCACTTGGTCGAGCTTTCCCATTTCTGCTATGGACGCCATACAAGGCCTATTGTCACCGAGCAAAGATGTCATTGCGCAACACATAGTTCATGATATTCGTCTGCCAAGAGCCTTGCTTGCTGCCACTGTTGGCGCCTGTTTCGCAGCGGCTGGCGTGGTCATGCAAGGCTTAACGCAAAACCCGCTTGCTTCTCCTGCTGTTCTAGGCGTAAACGCTGGCGCGGCGCTTGGCATGGCGGCGGTTTCGACCATTACACCTTGGTTTGGTTTGCTCGGTATTTCCATGGCGGCGATGATCGGCGGTGGCGTCGCTTGGACGTTAGTGATGATTCTCGGCAGCGCGTGGCGTGGCGGCAGCGACACTGGCCGTTTGGTGTTAGCGGGCGTGGCGATTTCAGCTCTTTGTGCCGCTTTCACCAAGGCATTGGTGATTATGGAAGAAGATCAAGCGTCCGCTGTCTTGTCTTGGCTCGCTGGCAGTTTCGCCAATGGCAACTGGGACACTTGGTCGCTCTTCTGGCCTGTCGCATTATTCGCCTTGATCGGCAGCCAATTGCTCACGCCAACCCTCAACTTATTACAGCTGGGCGATGACAACGCTCAGAACTTAGGCATTTCATTGGTTTGGACAAAACTGGCTGGCAGTGTGTTGGTGCTGATTTTAGTGGGTTCCGCCATCGGCGCGTCAGGCAGTATCAGCTTTGTTGGCTTGCTCGTCCCGCACATGGCAAGAATCTTGTGCGGACAAGATCACCGCTATTTTTTACCTTTATCCATGTTAATGGGCAGCGCCTTGGTGGTGCTTGCAGACACCTTAAGTCGTGGCATTATTTTCCCATTAGAGACACCCGCTGGCGCTATATTAGCTCTCATTGGCGCGCCTTTCTTCATCTATCTTGTTAAGAAAAGGGCCTCGTAATGTCACTCAAAACATGGCCGTTATTACTCGTCATTCTGTCTCTTTTACTAGTGGCGAACTTAATGTTTGGCGCGGTTTCTATTTCTTTCGAGGGAATATTAAACGGCTTTCAAGCAGACAGTGAGCACTATTTCACCGTCTACGAATACCGCTTTCCTCGCACCTTGTTAGCTATGATGGTGGGTGCCATGATGGCGCTGGCGGGCGCGCTCGTTCAAGGTGTGATTCGCAATCCGTTAGCCTCGCCAGATGTGCTTGGCGTGAGTCATGGCGCTGGCTTAGCCGCTGTGACTTATATGACCTTGTTCCCAACATCCGACATTGCTTGGCTGCCTGCCATGGCGTTATTGGGCGGTTTTTCTGCGGCCTTTATTTTGTGGTGGTTGTGTGGCAATCACAGCAGCGCCATTAAGCTTGCCATCACAGGCGTAGCCTTGGGCGCACTTTACGCCAGCACGGTCGACTTCCTGATGTTGGTAAAACCCTTAGAAATCAACAATGCTTTGCTCTGGTTAACGGGCAGTTTGTGGGGACGCGGCTGGAATCAATTTTTCATCTTGTTGCCTTGGCTCGGTTTAATTCCCATTGCGCTTTGGTTAGCCAAATCTCTGAATTTAATCTCGCTGGGCGACGACAGCGCGATCAGCCTCGGTGTGAATGCCAATACATTGCGTTTAACATCATTGGCGGTTGCAGTGGGACTCACCGCATCGTGCGTCGCCATTTGTGGGCCAATCGGTTTTTTAGGCTTAGTCGCGCCCCATTTGACGCGCAAGTTAGTGGGCGGACAGCATCAAATATTATTGCCTTGCACCATGCTGGTTGGCGCAATATTACTGTTATTTGCGGACTTAGTGGCTCGCACCATTGACCCGCCGATTGAATTATCCGCTGGGATTATGACGGCCATTATTGGCGCACCTTACTTTCTTTGGCTTTTATTTAAAAACAAATAGTTCGGACGAAACACATTATGTCACTTAGCACTCAAGATTTATCCGTTGGCTACCACGGCAAAGCCATTGTGAAAGAGGTGAGCTTTGAACTTCCGAAAGGGAAAATCATCGCTCTGTTAGGGCCAAATGGTTGCGGAAAATCCACCTTATTAAAAGCCATGGCGCGCATTCTAAAACCCATGACAGGCCAAGTGTTTTGGAACGATCAAGACTTGCATCAAATGCCTTCTCGCCAATTATCAAAGGAATTGGCTCTGCTGCCACAAACACAACCGATTCCAGAAGGCGTGAAAGTAAAAGACTTAGTGGCTTACGGTCGCAGCCCTTACACAGGTTTTTGGGGACGTTTAAACAAGGAAGACAATCGCATTATTAACGATGTGATGGCGCAAGTGGGCATTACCGAACTGGGTGAACAGCTGGTAAGCGAACTGTCTGGCGGACAACGCCAACGCGCTTGGTTGGCCATGACCTTAGCGCAAGACACGCCGTATTTATTATTAGACGAACCAACGACCTATATGGATTTGAGCCACCAAGTGGAGTTAATGCAAACTCTCAGAAAGCTGAATTCGTCTGGCAAAACCATCATCACAGTGCTTCACGACATCAACCAAGCGGCACGTTATTGTGACCACTTGATCGTCATGAAAGACGGCGAAATCATCACCCAAGGGGAACCAGAAAACGTCCTCACTCAAGACATGCTGAAAACGGTTTTCTCATTAAACGCACAAATCCATCGAGACCCAATCGCCAACACACCAATGTGTGTCGTGGAATAAGCATTCGCGACCATTGCTATCCGATAAACAGATGCAGTATGTTGTTACGGACACTTTTACAGTACGAATAATGAGGCTGCCATGCATATCTGTATTTTGACCTTCGACCAGTTCAATGAATTAGACTCTATGATCGCGCTTGGCATTTTAAACCGAGTGAAAAAACCAGACTGGAAAGTATCAATTGCTTGCCCAACCCAAACGGTCACGTCAATGAACGGTTTAACCATAGAACGACAAGCCACGTTAGAAGACGCGAATAAAGCCGATGCTGTGTTGATTGGCAGTGGTATGAAAACTCGTCAGATCGTCGAAGACGAGACCATTATGAGCCAAATCCAACTAGACCCAACACGGCAGTTGCTAGGCGCACAATGTTCAGGAACCTTAATGCTAGCAAAGCTTGGATTATTGAATGACATTCCCGCTTGCACCGACCTCACCACAGCACCTTGGGTAGAAGAAGCAGGCATCAAGGTACTGAACCAAGCATTTTATGTGGATGGCAATATTGCCACGTCAGGCGGTTGCCTTGCGTCTAGCTACCTTGCAGCTTGGGCCATTGCTCGATTAGAAAGCCTTAAAGAAGCAGAAAGTGCCATTCACTACGTCGCGCCTGTTGGTGAAAAAGACGCGTATGTCGAACAAGCCATGAAGAATATTTTGCTCGACACGAGATTACAAAAATAGCGATAGAATGCATCAAAATAAGCTTAACGCTTCTTCTTGCTTAATCACGGTGGCGTATTCACCATCAAGATTGGCGAGCGACATGGCGTGAACTTCTTGGGCGCTGCGGTGTTGTCCGTCGAAGTCTTCCTTCTCAAACGCAAAACAAGCATTCGCGACCACGAAGGTATTAAAGCCTAAGTTGCCTGCGCTTCTGACAGTCGATTCCACAGAGTTATTGGTGCTCACACCCACCACCAAAAGGCGATCAATACTCTGCTTTCGTAACCACACTTCAAGGTCTGAATGGGCAAACGCATCTGGCACCGACTTCACCACCACCTTTTCGCCTTTCAAAGGCAAAAAAGCACTTTGCGGTTCTACGCCTTCTTGCTCAGGCCAAAACAAAGAATCAGGCTCTGTGGAATGATGACGCACATGGATAACAGGCTGATTTTGCTGACGACAATGGGCTAATAATTCCGCCATATCTTGCTCAGCATTTGGGTTATTTCTTATGCCCGCTTGCGGCCACGACATGCCTTTTTGCATGTCAATGATCATCAATGCTGTGGTTGTACTGCTCTCTTCTTCGCCACGGATTGCTTGGCAAAATTTACCCAAACCCGCCTTTAAAGCACCCGCAATGCCAGAATCTTTGGTGATACCTTGAACATCCAACTGGGCACCCAATAACGGAATCGACACATGAGCAGAGTCAATCAACTTACCAGACATAGTGGTTAAGATTTCTCGCAATGATGCTTGCGCATGCGATGCTCTGGGAGAGGTGTTGATCAGCATGATCGGCTTATCAACAAACTCATGGCCACTCACCAACCAATCTAATGCATTTTTAATCACGCCAGACACGCCATGTGCGTATTCTGGGCTAGCAATGATCAATCCATCTGCCGATGCCAACATGGCTTTTAAATCCTTCACCAGCGGGCTGCTTTCATCTTCTTTATCTGGGTTAAATAAAGGCATGTCGTGTAAAGGAAATATCGAGATTTCAATAGAGTCTGGCGCCAGCAATGACAAAGCGGTTAATGCACTGGTATTGAAAGAAGCTTCTCTTAAACTGCCAGACAAAGCCAATAATCGTATCTTTTCCATATGTAAATCCAAATCCCTTCCGGTAGGTCAATTTTGTTCAATACTCATGATCCCAGAAAAACGATAGTCGCTCTACATTTTTTACTTCCGGAATACTCTCGTGACCTTATCCTTACTTCTTTCCATGTCTCTTTTTGCCTTGGCGGCGTCTTTGTCGCCCGGCCCTGTGAACCTTCTATCATTAAGCGGCAGCGCCCGTTATGGCACACGCGTTGGGCTAATTTATATCACTGGCGCGACACTGGGTTTTATTGCGCTGTTTTTATTGATTGGTTTTGGGTTGGGCTTTTTGGTTGATCAATTAGATTGGATTACGCAAGCGCTGCAATGGTTCGGCATCGCCTTTCTTCTGTATTTAAGTTACCAATTGTTTATGGACAATGGCGATCTCAACTCTGGTTCGTCAGACAACGCACCGACCTTCATGACAGGCGCGATTATGCAATGGCTGAACCCAAAGGCTTGGTTAGCGTCATTGTCTGGTATTTCGGCTTATATTCCGAATGCCGAGACCACTGAAATTGTGGTCTTTGCCAGTTTATACTTGCCTATTTGCTGGCTGTCTTTAAGCGTTTGGGTATGGATAGGAAAGGCATTGGGACAATTTTTCAAAAGCCCACGGAAAATGCGTTTACTCAATAAAAGCTTGGCGATTCTGCTCGCAGGAAGCTGTGGCTTGATATTACTTTAAAAATCGACTGTCGGCGCTTTATCTTATTACGCTCTACTTTGTCGGTATTGTTCTGGCGTCGCGGCAACCCTTTGCTTGAAGGTTCGTTGAAAATGTGCCTGATCACTAAAACCCACCGCCTGAGCAATGTCCGCAATGGGCTGGCCTTTTTTCAAGGCGTGCTGACCTAGCTGAACACGACGATTTAACCGATAAGCATGAGGCGTCATATTAAAATGGCGTTTAAAAGCGCGAACTAAGTAACTGGTACTAAAGCCAAATTTCCCACTAATGGCTTCTATCGAAATGTCTTCCAAACAGGATTGATCCAAATAATCCGCCACTTGATAAAGTGCATTGCTAGGCAATAAGGTGCGAGGTTTGGCTTGTCTGTCCAGCGTATTGATATGCTCAAACAGAGACACAAGGTAGCGACTCAATTGCGCTTCTTTCTCTTTACTCATACTCGACGTTGACATGAGCTGATCGCAAAGTGTGACAAAAGACACATAAAGCGCATCTGACAATAAGGTATCCATTGGCGTATCAATCCAAGTTATGTCGTCTCTCACATGAGATTCATGCAGCAAAGAAGCTAACCAATCTTTATCGAGATGCATCATATAATACGCCCAAGGAGAGTCTTGCTTTGGATTACAGGCGTGCACTTGATCTGGATTCATCATCACCAAAGCGCCTTGCTCAACCTGATGTAATCGACCAGCACAAAGAAATTCACTGTGACCATCGAGGATAGCGCCAATCGACCACTCTTTATGAGAATGTGGCGTATAAGTTACTTTTCGGCCATCCAAAACTTGCCGTAATTCAACGTAAGGCAACTCGCTATCGCGCCAGAAAATGGGATGGGTAGAGGGTTTCAAAACACACTCCTTTTTATTAAAGGATCAATTAACTTACAAATTTGATGACGAATACATTTATATTTTTGTTATTGGTGGGCATTACGGTGGTTAATGGGGAATGTAATGCCTAAATAAGGGGCGAGTGGTAGCAAGTACAGCCCGAGTTTTTTAGGGCGATTTTTAATGTGCTTGCTATAAGGCATTTTGCTGCCACTCTGATTTACTGATTTTATATAAAACATGTTCACACAGAGGATGAGATGCCTCAATATCGGGATGCATGAAGTTTTGAGCGCTATCATGCATGCCAATTTTTTGCATAACGAATTTAGAGCGATTATTGGCTAACGTTGTAAATGAGACGACCTCATTTAGGTTTAGCGTCTCGAATGCAAATCTTAAAGCTTCTTTAGCAGCCTCGGTTGCATACCCTTTACCCCAATGCTTTTTTGATAACCGCCAACCAATTTCTACGCAGGGCGAAAATGGCATTTTATTGGTTGGGATATGCAAACCGACAAAGCCTATAAATTTATGCTGGTCAGGAATTTCTACTGCCCAAAAGCCCCAGCCACGTTCATTGATAAGAGATAAGATTTTCTCCCCTATTTTGTAGCTTTCTTCTTGAGTTTGAAGCTTAGGAAAATACTCCATCACCTCCTTGTCACTGCATAATTCAGCAAAAGGAAGAAAATCCTCCTCTGTCCATTGGCGAAGCAACAACCTATCCGTTTTCAACATTTTATGACCATATTTTGCAACGCCGCGCTAAGTAAAGTAGTGAGCAACGCTACCACCCAATTTAAACCATTACACTGTAAATACAAAACCCAACATTGAACTGAGAGTGCCAAACGTTGGGAATCTACCCTAAACGCTTTGTTATGCTACCTTTTCGCCATTGGATGATTTGGGTTTAATTGAAGGAGATCCCATAAGTTTCCGTATAAGTCTTCAAACACTGCGACCGTTCCATAGTCTTGTTCAGTTGGCTCTCGGACAAAGTTAATACCAATAGATTTCATGCGCTCAAAGTCACGCCAGAAATCGTCAGTATTTAAGAACAGAAATACTCGACCACCTGCTTGATTGCCAATGAAATCTTGCTGCTCTGGCTTCGAGGCTTTGGCAAGTAACAACGTAACACCATGAGAGTTTGGCGGAGCTACGACCACCCAGCGTTTATCTTGTTCAGGTTGATAAGTATCTTCAATAAGATCAAATTTGAGTTTGTTTATGTAAAAATCAATTGCTTCATCATAATCTTTTACAACCAAGGCAATATGGACAATGTTCTGTTTCATAGCATTCCTTATTTAAGATTTTACCCGGTAGCATAACGCCAAGTTAACCTGCCGGAGTGGAGTTGATTGTTTTTTGTGGTAGCGTAAGCGTAAAGTCACAAAAACAAGCGACGTAACGGAGGTCAGGTTGAACTTATTGTTATGTGATCAACCACCTTAGAAATAGGCCATGATGTAAATAACAATTAGCTATACTCCTTAGCTACAAAGCCACGTCATTAGTTTCGTAGAAAGCAATGTCTTCGTAACCTCGCGATTCGATATATTTCTTTACAGATTTGTGTACTAGGATGGTGTTGTTTGACTCAGCGAGTCTAAATAAAAGCGCGCCATAAGTTTTGTTTTCATCCATAACGAGGCCGTCGAAGTCAACATCTATCAATGGTGGCCCATTGGGATGTACTATTGCGTTTGATTTATCCATGTCTGCAGCAGCGATCAAACCTAGCACATTCACGGCTTTGTAGTTAGTATAAACTTTACCGTTGTCGGGATCTGTAATTGCACAGTTGTAGGTGATTAAATTGTCAACACCGGCATCGCTAAGTGCTTGAATAAAGTCATCTCGAAATAGTGGAGCAGAGGCCCTTAAGTAAGCAGGCATATGTGGACTGTCGTCGGACGACCATTTGCTATACGGGCGAAGTAAAAAAGTTATTGGGTCTGGAACTACTTCGGCTTTCGGAAGGAGGGCACCTTTTCTCCAGTAGTACCAATCAACTTTAGGTTCGTTGGTGCCACGTGAGGTTCCGATCCAGCGCCCAGGCAAACTGCTTCGATCAAGTAAATAATAATTACCCATTAATTCTCGCTCTTAATCTTAGTGGTCTTTTTCGCGCATATAGTCTTGCACAAACCTGGAAGTATAAATATTCTTTTTCCAACACCAGGTTGGGAACATTAACATTCGCTTCATGCGTTCTGAAATCGTGTTTAGGCGGCCAACAATCTGAAACATCTGAGTAGGCGTTTCCTCGTTCTTTTTCTTTTGTTCTGGACACCAAAGCTCTTCATTAGCTCGAAGTTTGTCGCTTAACTTATTCATTATTTGACAAGCATTTGAAATGAACCTGAGTTATAACGCCCCATTTAGAGGTTCAAAATTGTTGGCTAAAATGGCGAGGTACGAGCAACGGTCAGCTGTTTTTGGTACTGCGGCAATGCCTTGTTAGGTGTATACCTGAAAGTTTTTAACACACAAATTATCAGGTGCATTATCAAACCACCACCAGCTAACTAATTCATTATTTGACAAGCATTTGAAAGTAAAAATTGAAGCACCGTCGTAGTGGCTATGACTAATATGATTAAGCTCATATTTATGACCAGAAATGATACACCCATCAGTAAACTCAGGACTAGCAGTTAATGCAATATAGACTTCACCAATTTCAAAGGGATGATCTCTCCATGTTGAGCCATTCATTGCCATGAGGTACACCTAACAGTTTATTCTGCCGCTTAAGCGGTTTTGTACGAAGCGTTTTTCTCAGGCCGTTGAGATTAACACTTCGCTTTGTAAGCTTTTCATACTCTCGCTCCAGAGTAACCCTGTCAATTTTAATATTTATAAAAAACCGCACACGCCGCTTTCCTTTTGTTTCTGCTGCATCGATAGATCTTTAATCATAAGCCATTTAGCTTCCACTAAAGAGAGTTTCCAAAGACGCAGTTCCATTCCATGTGTTGCACAAGCAACTAGGCTGAGTTTGGGTTAACTTGGGTGAAAGCTGCGCTTTCATTGTCAGATCACGGTCGTGCCTCCCTCATCGTGACCTACGGTGTGGGGCGTTTGAAAGATGGCATTCCGACGAGGTAAGCGGCTCTTTTATAGAGTAAGTTTCGAGGAGGAATGTCATTTTTAAGTCGCGTTTTGTTCTGTTTCATTAAATCAATTTATGTTCGATGGCGTATTTTACTAAGCCCGCTGAGCTTTGAATGTCGAGTTTGTTTTTAATATTTTGGCGGTGCGTCTCGACGGTTCTGACGCTGATATCGAGGGTTTGTGCGATTTCTTTATTGGATAAGCCGTTTGCCACTTCAATCAAGACGGCGGTTTCTCTTTTGGTGAGTTCTTCCTCTTTGCTTTGAGCGTTAGCCGACTGGGAAAACAAGGCCGCGGATGCGCCAGAGCTAAAGTAGGTTCCACCTTGATGCACCGTATTAATGGCTTGAACAAGTTCCTCTGAAGACACGTCTTTTAAGACATAACCGTTCGCTCCAGACTGAATCAGCGACAAGATATATTCTTTGTCGTTGTGCATGCTGAGCATTAAGATTTTGATGTCTGGTTGCTCGGCTTTGAAACGCTTTGTTGCTTCTAAGCCATTTAACACGGGCATGGAAACGTCCATCAACACTAAGTCGGGATTTAACTCAGCGGCTTTCTCCAACGCTTCTAAACCATTTGACGCTGTGCCAATGATCTCTATGTTTTCTTCCAGCTCTAAGCGAGATGCTAAACCGTCTAATACCAAGGTGTGGTCGTCCACCAGCAAAACACGGAGTACAGAAGATAAGCCTGTCATATTTTACACTCTTTGTGATGTTGTCTATTTAAAAGGGAAAACCGCGCAGATGCGTGTGCCCTTCCCTTTTTGAGATTCGATATAAAAATCGCCGCCAATCAATTCCAATCGCTCGCGCATGTTGATCAAACCAATTCCTGGTTCTGGACTGGCGAGCAGCCCCTTGCCATTGTCACGGCATTCATACACCAATTTTTGGTATTTTTTAACAAAAGAGATTGTCACCAAGCTGGCTTTAGCGTGTTTCTCGATATTGGTTAAGGCTTCTTGCGTTAGCCTATAAATACTGATTTCAATTTCATCTGTCATATCAACAGTGCGATCAAAGTCGTATTGAACTTCAATATTCGTGCGCTCTGAAAATTGACCAATGAGAGAGCGTAACGCCGAGTCCAGCCCGAGGTCATCCAATAATGTTGGGCGCAAATTATGTGAAATTTGCCTGACCTCTTGGATCGTCAAGGCAATCAAATCGCTCGCCTTTCCCAGCTCTTCCTGAATTTGCTCTTTACTGCTTTCTCGTTCTAGTTTGTTTCCCGCCAATTCGATGCGGAATTTACAACTTACCAGAAGTTGATTAATGCCGTCATGAAGTTCTCTTGAAAACCCTCGACGCTCATTTACCTGTAAACGCATAAAGCGTTGAGCCACTGCATTCAAACGTGAATCAGCCAATTTATGTTCGTGTAGGTTAATGCCCACGCCTAACAAAATCACCAAAATAATGGCAATGAGAACCACGGTGATGACACGAAAGAAGCTCTGTTGAATGTTGTCATTCATCGTCGCTTGGGTTTTTTCTAGCTCGGCGTATATGTCACCCAAATACAACCCCGTGCCAACCATCCAATTCCAGCGATCCAACGAAACGGCATAACTCAGCTTTTCTTCTTGCGCCATAAATGGCGGCTTTTCCCATACATAACGGTAAAAGTCGCCACCTCTTTTCGCCGCTTGAACCAAACCTTGGATCAAATAATTTCCAGCACGGTCTTGGAATGCCCACAAGTCTTCACCCACAAAGTTAGGCTGCGTTGGGTGCACCAAGTTTTTGCCCGACATAGTGTAAACAAAGAAATAGCCGTCTTCATTGTAACGCAGTTCATTGAGTATCTTTTTGACTTCTGATTGCGCATCACTGTCGCTTAATGCTTCGTTATTCAAAATAGGCGTAATGGCCGACATGGCAATATCGACATGATTTTTAAGCGCTTTCTTTTTGGCGTCTACCAAGTTGTATTCATAAATCGCCAGCTCTTCTGCGGCAAGCTCTCGCGCAGATTGCAAACTTAAATAGGTAATAATGGTCGTTGCTATGATCAACGGAGCAAGCGCCAATATGGTGATTTTACTTTTTAAATCCACTCTTGATAGACCTTCTTCACAACAATTTGGATAAGCAGTGACTTTACTCTGCTCAAAGGTGAAAAACAAAAAAAGCGGAACAATCATCTTGTTCCGCTTTTCGATTTGAGCATCCTTGAGTCACTCGCCTTAATTAACCCATGCCATACCAAGCAGGGAAAATCATAATGGTTGCCAAGACCGCAACTTGGATAAAGATAAACGGCATAACGCCTTTATAAATATCCGTGGTACGAACCGAGCTTGGCGCCACGCCTTTGAGATAAAAGAGACTGAAACCAAAGGGCGGCGTTAGGAAAGACGTTTGTAGGTTCATAGCAATCAAGATCGCAAACCACACCATATTAATGCCCAACGCTTCGGCCACTGGCGCAAGAATCGGTACGATAATAAAGGCAATTTCTACGAAATCGATGAAGAAACCTAGAATCAAAATGGCCACCATCGCAAGGATGATAAAGCCCCATTTCTCACCCGGAAGGTTCAGTAAGGCTTCTTCAACGATGTAATCACCGCCTGTGTAACTAAACGCCATAGAGAAAGCCGTTGCGCCCATTAAGATAGCAAAGACCATCGCCGTAACTTTAACGGTTTCCAGACCACTTTCGTACAGCATTTTCCAGCTGAACTGACGATAGATTAACGCCAAAATAATCGCGCCAACGCCGCCTAATGCAGAAGATTCTGTTGGTGTCGCGATACCGGTAAAGATAGAACCTAATACGATCAGCACCAACGCCAATGGTGGAATGATGGCTTTTAACGCACTGCGAATTTGCTGCGCGCGGGTTTCGCTGTCAATATCCTGAGGCATAGCAGGTGCCATTTCAGGCTTAAGGAAGGTCAGAATCAAGATGTAAACGATATACGCGCCAATCAAAACCACACCCGGCAATACCGCCGCTTGGAAAAGATCGCCAACAGGAATACCCAACACATCACCCAAAATAATCAAGATGATAGAAGGTGGAATGATTTGCCCTAACGTACCTGACGCACAAATCGTGCCGCAAGCAAGAGACTTGTCGTAGTTGTATTTCAACATAACAGGCAATGAAATCAGACCCATTGCCACAACACTTGCGCCCACAACACCAGTAGACGCGGCTAATAACGCACCCACTAAAATAGTCGAAATCGCCAAACCACCGCGCACACCACCAAACAATTTACCCATTGCTTCAAGCAATTGCTCGGCCAAGCGCGTTTTCTGTAGCACGATGCCCATAAAAACAAACAAAGGCACGGCCATCATCACCGTATTTTCCATGTAGCTTTGTATGCGGAACGGCATGAAAGCAAACATATCAAAACCTTCGGCAAACACACCGAAGATCAACGCAATGCCGCCAAAAGTAAAGGCGACTGGGAAGCCTAGTAATAACATTACTAGAGCAACGAAAAACATAATAATGCCAATCATAAAAAACCTACTTACGTAAAATAATGGCTAGGATTAATGCTGAATCGGTGGGTGAGAAAAACCTTCTTCACTGACACCACGTAGCACATTAATAGAACGAATTATCATGCCTAAACCGCTGATCGCCATAGAAAAGAAGGCAAAAGGAATCACGGCTTTAATAATCCAACGATGCGCTAAGCCACCCGGATCGCCACTGGTTTCTCCTAGTGTGAACGCTTCTTGTGCGAAGCCAACGCCGTAGTAACCCACCAATAAAGTGAAAGGCAACAATAGGAAAATACAACCGCCGAGATCAATCCACGCTTTACCACGAATCGACAAATTCTCGTAGATCAAATCCACACGAACATGTCCACCATGCTGTAAACCATAAGGAATACCCAATAGGAAAATAGCGGCGTATAAATGCCATTCCAACTCTTGCATGGCGATAGAGACATCATTAAAAACATAGCGCATCAAAACGTCGTAAAAGACGTTAAATAATAAAGCAATGAATAATATGGTCGAAATGGCACCTAAGAGATTCGAGAAACGAGCAATACCACGCTCTAAGTTAATCAGTAACATTACACACTCCTAAAAATAACAAAGGGCGGAAAAGCACTTACTCGCTCTTCCGCCCTTTTAGAGAGGTTTATTTCTCTAGGCTATCAACACTGTCTAGATACGCACGGTCAGAAATGTTTGTCCACACACGTGCTTTTTCCAAGTAGGCCGCTTGAGAATCAAGGATCTCTTTTGCAAGAGGATCGGCAGCCGCTTTTTCATCAAGCAACTCTTGGTTGGCTTTGTGCATCGCTTCTAACACTTCTTTCGGGAAGGTTTTCACTTGAACATTTGGGAACTCGGTTTTCATTGTTACCCAGTTCTCTGCACTTTCGTGGTAAGACTGAATGTACATGTCGTAAGACGCTAACTTCATAGACACGCGTAAGATAGCGCGAAGATCGTCTGGCAGTTTTTTCCACGTACGCTCGTTCACAAGGAACTGAAGTTCCGTTGCTGGCTCATGCCAACCTGTGTAGTAGTAAGGCGCAATTTTGTGGAAACCCATACGCAAATCTAGAGAAGGACCAACCCACTCAAGCGCATCGATTGTGCGACGTTCCAATGCCGTGTAAAGCTCGCCAGAAGCGATGTTTGTTGGCTTAGCACCTAGCTTCGCCAATACTTCACCAGCGAAACCTGGAATACGCATTTTCAGACCTTTAAGGTCTTCCAAAGAGTTGATTTCTTTTTGGAACCAACCGCCCATTTGGTTACCTGTGTTACCGCCAGGGAAAGACAATAGACCGAAAGGCTTATACACCTTTTCCATCAATTCCATGCCGTCACCTTCATAGAACCAGCCATACTGCTCTGGTGCTGTCATACCAAATGGCATCGTCGTGAAGTACAAAGTGTTAGGCACTTTACCTTTCCAGTAATACGACGCGGAATGGCCCATGTCATATTGACCAGAGCGAACCATGTCGAAAACACCGAAAGGCGCTTTGTGTTTGTTGGAAGAGTCAATGGTGATTTTCAAACGTCCATTGGACATTTCTTCTGCAATACGAGCCATGTTACGTGGCGCATCACCAAAGATAGGAAAGTTTGACGCCCATGTTTCTGCCATTTTAAGTTTGTAAACTCGGTCTGCAGAAAACGCTGGAAGAGAGAAAGTACTGATCGTAACGGCTGCTGCCGCAACCAATGAGGTAATTTTTAAGGATTTCATTTTTTTTGTATCCTATTGTCTGTTTGAGAGACTGTTGTCTCGATTATTTTTATTAGAATTAACCAAATCAGAAAGCATAGTCGCTCGAATGAATAGCGCAAACAATTCGTACGAATACCGAAAAGAAAATCGGAAAGTACGTATTCAGCTAAGTATTAATACGTAGAAAGAATAATTTTCTGTTATAACCATTTTTGCAAATAAGCTTCTATCGCTTCCGCCCAAACCCTGTATTGGCAAGCGTTAGGATGCAAAAAATCTTTCATCACATCACTGGTTAATCGCCCTTCTTCATCTAAAAATAGAGCATTAATGTCGAGGAAGAACACGCGCTCATTGTCAGCAAAGTGTCGGATTTTTAGGTTCACAGCATCATTTAATACACGTAATTTCTGAGTTGGCTTTGCGCTACGTGGGAAAATAGCGAGAAGAAGGATTTTGGTTGTTGGCAACTTTTCAGCCAATACTTTTAAAATGTCTTCAATGCCTTTGGCGGTGTCTTGCGCACAGTCTTGTCGATGTCCAGTATTATTGGTGCCAATCAAAAGCACTAAGACCTTTGGGTTGATGCCGTCGACTTCGCCATTCTTCAATCGCCACAAGACATTCTCTGTACGGTCGCCATTAAACCCAAGGTTTACGGCATGGCGCGGTGCGTAATATTCCTCCCACACGTCGGCGCCTTCTGTCTCCCACGCTTGCGTGATGGAGTCTCCCAAAAACACCAAATCAATCCGTGGCATAGACGCCTTTAAGGCCATTTTTTCCTCGTGACGAGGCAACCACCAAACCGAGTTTTGAGGCACTGGAAGCAAAGCTGCGCTAGAAGACATCTCTTTCATAAATCCATCGCTCTTCATAATTCATTGGAACCGATTCTTATTTTTAGACTCAGATATAAAAACCCACAGGAGCCACCAGATGAAAGCCTTACTTCACGTCAGTCTAATATTATTGCCATTTATCACGCTTCAAGCGCAAGCGGCGTCAACACAAGAATGGCATAGTGGAACCAAACAAGCACAACTCGTTGAGCTTTATACATCAGAAGGCTGCAGCAGTTGTCCACCAGCAGACAAATGGTTATCCACATTAAAAGACGACCCTGCTCTCTTTAAGGATTTAGTTCCTATCGCTTTCCATGTGGATTATTGGGATTACATCGGCTGGAAAGACCCTTTTGCCTCACCGCTTCACACCCAACGCCAACGAACCTACGCTCGCTTTGGACACATTAGCCAAATCTACACACCAGGACTTGTGGTTGATAATAAAGAATGGCGCGCTTGGTTTCGAGGACAAAGGACACTTCCCAAATCAAACAAAACCTCTGGCGAGCTGGATGTCGTGTTAAATGACAACAACATTTTGAACGTAAATTACAGCAAAAACCAACCAATGGAACTCCACGTCGCCTACCTTGGAATGGGCTTATCAACCGAAGTAAAAGCAGGGGAAAACCGTAACCGCCAGCTCAATCACGACTTCGTCGCTCTCAACTACTTAACTCTTCCGGGCAGCCAAAACTGGGATATCCTGCTGCCAAGCATCCAAGAAAAAGGCCAAGAAAGAACCGCCTTAGCGGTTTGGGTATCAGACAGAAATACGAAAGAAGTATTACAAGCCGTGGGTGGGTATTTAAATTAAGCCTTCGCAAATATATCGTTTTTACGAAAGGTCTTTATCTAAACCATGCGTTCTGGGAATCGGGTTCTAGTTCACCGCCACTTAGGCAAACTAGAACGCAGTTTCTTAGCTGGTTTCATCCAATTAAGATGCACGCCTTCAATCTCATAAGGCAAAGGCAACCTAAGTACTGGCCCCCAATCAGTTTGTTCATTAGAGCAATAATCCGCATAAACGCCAGCGCCATTTTTATGAGGATTCCCTGCAAGCATAGCAGTATGATCAATATCAGCATCCAATAAAATCTGAGCCTGTCTCGCCAACGATAAATGGGCCGAAGCCACGCCGCCGCCAGCATGTTGAAGACGCAATGCCTGCATCACGGTAGCCGCAGTGAGATAGCCCGTAGAATGGTCAAGTGCTTGATAAGGCAATGCCGTCACAATACCCGACTTCTCCATCGCCAAACCACTGCTGCGCTGAACCAAACTGTCAAATCCTCTTCGGTTTTGCCACGGCCCTGTTGCGCCGTAGGCATTTACTCCTACAGAAATCAGAGCAGGATTCAGTTCAGATAAGCGTGATTTTGTTAAGCCAAGGCGAGATAAGGCGTCTTTACGGTATCCATGAACCAATACATGAGCCGACTTAATGAGTTCGATAAGCCTTGATAAATCTTCAGCCTCACGTAAATTCAAACCAGCGCATGTTTTCCCTACCGCCATATCAATTGTGTTACCGCCTTCATCCCAATGTGGAGGGTCAATGCGCAACACATCAGCCCCGAGATTCGCAAGAAACCTCGTCGCCACAGGGCCAGCGATCACACGAGTCAAATCCAAAACGCGCAAACCAGACAAAGGTTGCTCCGATGAATGAAGCTTCCAATGATGAGAGGAGGATTGAGTAATATCCCAATTCACAATCGGTTCTTGAGCAACTGCGATGCCTTGCGGATGCGACTGCCATTCTTGCCGATTACGTAAAACCGCAGCACAACCACCAGCATTCACAATAGCACTTTCCAGCTCGGAGCTATTCCAGTTAGCAATCACCTCTGCCGCTTCTTCAGGTGTCGACACATCACCAAGCACGGACAAAGCACAATCACGATGATGACTGGCATTTGTGTGTAATCGAATCCAACCGTCACGGGCTTTATAATCTTTTGCGAACTCATCCCATTCTGACGGTAAATTCCAGCCCGTCGGCGTCACACTGCTAACACACCATCGATCCACTAAAGTACGATCTATTTTCGCGCTAGGTCGCACACCAAAATACTCTTGTATAAATATCAGAGTCGATGACACCGCCGCACGCACCGACGCCGCGGCCAACTCATTAACGCCATGAAGAGGCTCTTCTGCACCAACAAACATGGACAAATCAACATCTGAAACGTCAATCTCACTGCAAACCGCTTGCATCATACTCTTATACATTTTTATTCATCCTGCAAAAACGCATTCGTGGAATAACGAATTAACCATATCTCACTCACAGAAAACTAGAAACTTTTACCAACCTGATATGAATTGTTTAGGCTGTCTTTCTGTACTAACATTTGTTCAACAAAGGCGGTTGGCCAAGGTGCAAAACATGGATACTAAAATCCAATTCAGAGTCGACGAAGAGGCAAAACACATGCCTCATGGTGAATGGGTAAAAGAGCAAGTAAATCTTGCTTTTGAGCGTTTAGATGAAGATATAGCAGAGTTTGTTACACAAGAAGAAGCCAATACAAAAATGGAAGATTTCAAAGCGAAAATACGTGCTCGCGTCCTACTATAATGACAAATAAGACATCAATTTTTTTGTATCTTGCATGTGAAGCTGATATTTCCAAAATGAGTTGACCTGAACGAGTAAGTGACTTTCAGTTGTTCTGGGATTTTGCAGGAAAACTAAAACCTTATTCTATAATTTTCTTACCTATTCCACTTTCGTTGAAAAGGTTGAAACTCCCTTTAAAACCCAATAAACGAAGAAGGTATTCCGCTATTAAGTTTCGACAATCAGTATAGGTTTTGTACTGTTCATCATATGATCTTTCACTTAAAGCCGTATGAATTATGTCATTTCTTAAATTAACAACAGACTTTAGATCGGATAAAGTTTCATCTTTCATTCCAATACAACTAAACATCTCTCGTAAAATAGTTTTGAAGCCTAGTCCATTTTTTTATCTTTTTGATTTTTATAATATTTTCCATAGTGGTTGCAATAGTTTTCTTGGGTAGCATAAGTCGCTTTAAGGTTTTCTAGTAGTATGAATATTGTGGCTAACCTCAGTTCAATCGGTTGCTCATGATTTTCAGCTAGATTAAATAATTCAATAACAACATTCAAAGACCGTGTCTCGTGTAATTCGTTATAACTAGAGTAAGACATACTTAAAAACGCCTTCAGTTCATCACTCTTATCAGCGTCTATCACAGGATTACGTTGTATAAAGCTGCCTCTACTAGGAAGGTTTCTAATAGGAAGCTTGTCTCCAACCTTTTCCATATAAGATAGATAACAATGGCTATCTAAAGCGAAGCTTAATAAGGTGGCGATTACTTGAGCATGTTTCTTAACTTTTGCTTGATTGTCCTGATCTCCTTCAACATACAAATCTGCCGTTGTGACATTTTTCCAACGAGCTTCTGATACACCAGACTTCGATATTCGACACACAAGCTCATTAGAATACCCACCAAGATCAAATGAAATCTTATCCCATTGCTTAGAACCAGAAGCAGAGTGTTCGTTTCCTTGAAAGTATATGTTTGTCAGGCCAAATTTAAACACCATAAGAATCTCCTATTCTCTCTTTAGCTATCTCTATCACGGCGTGAGCCAGTTGCACTAAGGTGGCGAAGTTAGGTTTTGTTTCAGGCTTTAAAGAGCGATAAGCGCTGGTGCGGCTTTTAATACCAACTCTCGCAATCACTGCGCTGTGTCCAAACAACTCGACATAAGAACGAATGGCAGCTTGCAAGATGTCTGGCCTTCCTTCCACCATAGAGTCCCAAGACGCTTGCTTAATAACCTCTTCCATCTGCTCGACTTGAATGAGGGTTTTCGCTTCTGTCTGATAAGCACCTTGTGTCATTGACTTCAATTGACTGGCTGAAAGCTCGTAGCCGCTCCAATTCAATGCACCGTCTTGAGTTAATGAAAAGCGCTTAATATCTTTCACTTGAGAAAAAGGAGACTGAGAAAAGCGTTCAGACAAATCCACTTTGCCTTCAAACCCATCATTGAAAGATAAAGAAAAAACGCAGTGATCAAGCCAATCTACATCAATAATTTTTAGCATATATCCTCCAACTTTCCTGGGTTCTCGCCATTCACTGCTTTCCACCACATTTGCATAAATTCTTTTCTGTACATGGCAATATGATTTTCAGCGCGCTTGCGTTGCTTATTTGGTAAAAATCCTTCTAAACACTCGCCAGTTTCTATCCCGATAATTAATTCAAAACCACCATATTTCACATGCAAATGGGGCAGTTTGTGTTGTTTATTATCAAAGAAATACATACAAAATGAGAGTCCTAGTAACGCATCAATCTCAGGAAAGTTGGAGGATAT
>CALLIL010000075.1 GCA_938009755.1 uncultured Marinomonas sp. | reverse complement strand
ATGTTTAATGTTTGTAATAATATTGACAGAAAAACTATACACAAAACATGTGGATAACCATGGGTATAGACCTTGTGTAGATAACTTTAGCGTAAGGATTTGAGGAGTTGTTCTGTGTCCTTATCGCTCCATTCTTCTTTTTCTAATAGATGTTTTAGGCTTTCGCTTTGTTGTATGTTGTGGAAGTTTTTTCGAAACTTTGCGTAGTGGTACTCTTTTATAAGATGTTCGTCGTATTTTGAACGATATATCGACGACGTTTCGGGCTTTTCGATTTTCCCTTCATCCATTGCGTCGATTTTTTTATAGGTGTTTAAGAACTGTTTTTTATTCATGCTCTTCTCTTTTATTCGTATTCTATTTTGATAATCTCAAAATGATCGTTTCTTGCACACCATTTTATATTGATATCCCAAAGGCTTATTCCATGCTCTCTATCTACTTGGTTAGATAGGTAAGAAGGCCTAGGGTCTTGCTCAATCACCTGTTTTATTAAAGTGGTTATGGGCTTTTTATGCAAATCTTCGTATTTCCTACATTGCGATTCTGCGAGCGCGGAAAAAATGACGTTGTGGGTTTCGGCTTTAGAGGGGGCAAAACCTCCTTCTGCGTCCGCTATTTTATCTGCATAAGGTAAGTAAGGTTTTATATCTAGGACGGGAGTTTGATCTAATAGGTCTGCGCCGATCAGATCGATAAAGACTTTGTTGTTCTCTGTGTAAATGCGACCAATCTGAATGACGGAGAGCCCTATAGGGTTTGGTCGGTGTGTGCTGCGTGATGCAAATACGCCCACTTTTTCCTTGCCGCCTAATCTTGGTGGTCGCACTTTTGCTTTCCACTTTTCTGATGCGGTTGCATGAAAAATAAAGTGAACCCAGATGTGAGAAAAATCACTTAACCCATCTAGAGTGTCCAGTCGATTGTAAGGCGGAATAAGCTCGAGGCGAGCGGTTGGTTCGGTTACTAATCCTGGCTGACGTGGGATGCCGAACTTCTCTTTGTAGCAAGAGTGCACAATTCCAATAGGAGAAAACTGGTAGCTGAGTGTAGAGGGCATGAGAAGGCCTTTCGGTAAAAATCTGCACTAAATGAATGAAAATATTGTGCTAGTATACTGGCTTGCTTAGCGAGGTCACGATACCTTTGTGGCTTGCTTTTATTTTTTATTGTTATAGAGATCCAAAATGTCTTTAGAATCTTATATGAATCAAATCGGTCAGCAAGCAAGAGCAGCGTCTCGTTTACTTGCTAAAGCGTCTACTCAGCAGAAAAATATGGCCTTACTTGCTATGGCTGATGCATTGCAAAGCGCTCGACCTCGATTGATAGCAGAAAATGAAAAAGACATGGAGAACGGTCGTAAGAAAGGTTTGGATGATGCGCTGTTAGACCGTTTACTGCTTAATGATTCACGAATTGATGGCATGATTGAGGGCTTGAAACAAGTGGCGACCTTGCCTGATCCGATTGGTGAAATTTCTGGTATGGTGTATTTGCCTTCTGGAATTCAACGAGGACAAATGAGAGTGCCGCTTGGTGTTGTTGGTATTGTTTATGAGTCTCGTCCTAATGTAACCATTGATGCCGCAAGCTTATGTTTAAAGTCAGGTAATGCGACTATTTTACGAGGTGGCTCAGAAGCATTTTATTCCAATCAAGCGATTGCTGAAGCGGTAATAAAAGGTCTGATTGCTGCTGATTTACCAGAGCATGCGGTGCAAGTATTGAATACAACAGATCGTGAGGCTGTTGGTAAATTGATTACTATGCCTGAGTTTGTTGATGTTATTGTTCCTCGAGGTGGCAGAGGTTTGATTGAGCGCATTAGCCAAGATGCGAAAGTGCCAGTCATTAAGCACCTTGACGGAAATTGTCATGTTTATATTGATGATGAGGCGGATGCTGAGAAAGCCTTTAAAATTGCATTAAATGCCAAGACGCGTCGATATGGTGTGTGTAATGCAATGGAGTCTTTGCTTATTCATAAGGCGGTTGCAGCAGAGCAATTGCCGGTATTAGTCTCTGCATTCGAAGAAAAGGGTGTGGAATTAGTCGGTTGTGAGTTGTCTCGCTCTGTTTGCTCTTCAATACAGACAGCGACAGAAGATGATTGGTTTACTGAATATCATGCGCCTAAGTTGGCGATCAAAATTGTATCCGATATGGACGAAGCGATTGCGCACATTAATCACTATGGGTCACATCATACTGATGCCATCGTGTCTCAGAATTACACAAAAACACGCGCGTTTATGACAGAAGTGGATTCTGCTTCGGTGATGGTAAACGCATCGACCTCGTTCGCTGATGGTTTCGAATACGGCTTTGGTGCTGAAATTGGTATTTCGACAGATAAAATACACGCTCGTGGACCTGTTGGTTTATTGGGGTTGACCAGCCAAAAATACATAGTGTTCGGCGATGGGCATACACGTGACAATTGATCGAACAAAGCAATCTGGGGTTGCTATTATGGGAGGGACGTTTGATCCTATCCATAATGGGCACTTACGTACGGCTGTGGAAGTTTTGGAGCGTTATCAATATGCGTCTCTTAGAATCATTCCTTGTTTTCAGCCGGTGCATAAAGATCAGCCAGGTGTGACGCCATCACAGCGTTTGGATATGGCTCAGCTGGCTATAACAAGTCATCCAGATTTGAGTGTTGATGCTCGAGAAATAACAAGGCAAGGTCCTAGTTATACTATTGATACGCTGAGAGAAATACGCGAAGAGCTCGGGGCTGAAGAGCCACTTATCATGGTATTAGGAATGGATAGCTTTTTGTCTTTACCTACTTGGTCTGAATGGAAATCACTGTTGCATTATGCGCATATTCTGGTGGTCTCTCGTCCAGGTTGGGAGCCAGACCTTGTCTCTGAGTTAAGTGCTTTTTGCGAAAAATATCGTGCCTCTGCGCCTCATGAGTTACAATGCGCACCATCTGGACGGATCTGGCTTGAAACATTGACACCTTTAGGTATCTCTTCAAGTATGATTAGGTTGTTGGCAAGTAGACAAGAATCTATTGCTTACTTGTTGCCTGAACCAGTTCAAAAATACATAGAAACACACACATTATATCGATAGGGTAATAAAATTATATGAGTCAGCTTAACCTCACAGCAGATCAAATCTTAGCGCTTGCCGTTGAAGCATTAGAAGATGTTAAAGGCGATAAGATTACGGTGCTAAATGTGGGCAATCATACCGACATGATGGATTACATGGTGATCTGTACGGGTACTTCAAAGCGACATGTTAATGCTTTAGGGCAAAATGTGTTTGAACATCTCAAACAAAATGGCCTGCAGCCGCTTGGATCAGAAGGTCGTGGTATGGGCAGTGATTGGGTGTTGGTTGATTTACATGATGTTGTAGTGCATGTTATGACTGAAGAAGCTCGAGCATTTTATGATCTTGAGAAGCTGTGGGATATTAAACCAGAAGAATTGTAAGGCTCTTTTTTAATGCGTGTTCGCTTGATTGCAGTTGGTAGTAAAATGCCAAAATGGGTGACAGAAGGTTACGATGATTATGCAAAGCGCCTACCAAAGGACTTTGCACTAGAACTCGTTGAAATTCCGATGTCTCCACGTGGGAAAAATACGGATATCCCAAAGGCGATTCGTAAAGAAGGGGATTTGATGCTTGATGCAATACCGTCAAGCGATAAGGTTATTGCGATGGAGGTGCTTGGTAAAGAATGGTCTACCGAGCAACTCTCAGAGCAAACCGCAGAGTGGCGCATGGATGGCTACAATGTCAGTTTGTTGGTGGGTGGCCCTGATGGCCTTGATCCACGATGTACCGCTCGCGCCGATCAGGTTTGGTCGTTGTCGCGATTAACATTACCCCATCCAATGGTGAGAGTTCTTTTGGCTGAGCAAATTTATCGTGCTTGGACTTTAATGAACAACCACCCATATCACAGATAAGGTGGGTGAGTGAGCCGTAATCATCAGCACTTTCGTAACTACCGTGAAGAACAGAAGCTAACACAGCGTCGTTTAATCGCAGCGGCTATTTTTGTGCTTTTGCTTGCGATTACCTTAATGTCTCGTCTGTTTTATCTACAAGTTATTGAGTATGAGTTATATCAGACGAAGGCTGATGATAATCGTGTCATGCTTGTAACAGAAGCGCCGCCCCGAGGTTTGATTTATGACCGAAATGGTGTTGTGCTTGCTGACAATATTCCTATCCACAGTTTGACTGTGATTCCAGAACGCATCGAAAACTTTCCCGAGTTAAAGCGAGTCTTATCAGGCATTATTGAGATAAGTGACGATGAATGGGAGGATTTTGAAAACCGTTTAAAAGAATACCGACGACCTTTTCAGTCATTAACATTAAAATCTCAGTTAACCGATGAAGAATGGGCAAAAGTCGCAGTTGATCTGTATAAATTAGACGGTGTTCAAGTAGAAGCTCAGTTGACGCGTTATTACCCTTTTGGTGAGGCTTTTGCTCACGCCATAGGGTATGTTGGGCGGATTACACCAAGAGATTTAGAACGTGTAGATAAGCTGGCGTACCAAGGTGCGTTGTTTATCGGTAAAACGGGTATTGAAGGTTACTATGAGGATACATTATTTGGTGAGGCTGGTTTTAGTAAAGTTGAAGTGAATGCCCGCGGGCGAATCATGTCCGAATTAGAGAGCCAAATGCCTGTTCCTGGGCAAGATGTACATTTGCATTTAGATGCTCGACTGCAACAGTATGCCTATGATTTATTAGGTGACTATACGGGGTCTGTAGTTGCTATCGATCCAGAAACTGGTGGCATTTTAGCGCTTGTTTCTAAGCCTGGATTTAACCCCAATCTTTTTGTGCGGGGGATCTCTGTTAAAGATTATTCTGCATTACGACTATCTACAGAGTTGCCTTTGTTTAACCGTGCTTTGCGCGGTGGTTACCCTCCAGCTTCTACGATCAAACCTTTTATGGCGCTAGCTGGACTTGAGTATGGTCATGCCTCATGGACAGAGCGTTACTTTGCTAAAGGTTATTATCAAATTAATCCGAACGGCCGTCGATATCGAGATTGGAAGCGTACAGGTCATGGTTGGATTGATTTAGAGCGATCCATTATCGAATCTGTTGATACTTACTACTATCAATTAGCAAATAAAATGGGAATTACTCCAATACACGACTTCTTAGATCGTTTTGGTTTTGGTCGAAGTACCTTGCTTGATTTGTATGGGGACAGTATCGGTTTGTTGCCATCGAATGAATGGAAGCAAGCAAAGTATCAAGAGCCTTGGTATCCAGGGGACTCTGTCAATGTTGGTATTGGTCAAGGTTTTATGGTTGCAACACCAATGCAGATAGCATCGGCTACCTCTGCCTTAGCAAGTCGAGGGCGATATTTTTATCCCCGTATGGCAAAAGATATAGCAAATAAACCTGCTAAGTTTGAAGATGGTTTAGGGGAAGAGCATGACATTATTCTGAAAGATCAGCGTAACTGGGAGCGTATGGTAAATGCTATGCGTAAGGTTATTACTGACTCAAAAGGAACGGCGCGACGCTTAAAAGGTACTCAGTATAATATTGCTGGTAAAACAGGAACGGGGCAAGTGTTTAGTCTGCAAGAGGATGAAGAGTATGACTCTGAAAAGCTCGATAAAAGCTTGCATGACCATGCTCTTTTTATCGGCTTTGCTCCAGCCAAAAAACCTAAGATTTCGGTCTTTGCTATTTTTGAAAATGGCGGCAGTAGCTCCAAACCTGCAGAGTTAAGTAAGAAGCTATTTGATGCCTATTTATATGATACTTATCCCGCTCGTTACAATAATCTAAAAGGCAGTGAAAATGGCGATCAGTGAGAGTTTTTACAGTAGAGCATTGTCTTTTACCAATGCTAGATTATGGAAGCTAGTCCACATTGATATTTTATTGCTGGGATCTTTGTTGATTCTGATTGCTGGTGGGCTGTTTGTTCTTTATTCCGCTTCTGGTCAAAATGAGGCTATGGTGGAGCGCCAGGTTCTACGTTTAACAGTTGGTATGTTTGTTTGTCTGGTGTTGGCTCAATTACCACCAAAGTATATGAGACGGGCATCTCCGGCCTTATTTTTATTTTTGGTCACTTTACTGGTGTGTGTACTTTTATTTGGCGTGGGGGCAAAAGGCGCGCAGCGTTGGTTGTCGCTGCCAGGTGGATTGCGCTTTCAGCCTTCTGAAATCATGAAAATCGTCATGCCTATGATGGTTGCATGGTATTTTTCTGATCGCTCTTTGCCGCCTACTTTTAAGCAGATTGCGTCAGTTTTAGCACTTATTGTTCTGCCTGTTTTTATGATTGCAAGGCAACCAGATTTGGGAACTTCTTTATTGGTTGCAGTCTCGGGGATCTTTGCTTTGTTTTTGGCGGGGCTTGGTTGGCGTTATATCTTAGGTGCGGCAGCAACAGCACCTATTGCTGCCTATACACTCTGGCAGGTTATGCATGACTACCAACGTCAGCGTGTATTGACTTTTTTAAACCCTGAGAGTGATCCGTTAGGTTCTGGATGGAATATTATTCAATCTAAAACAGCAATTGGTTCTGGCGGTGTTTACGGCAAGGGTTGGTTAGAGGGGACGCAAGCGCAATTGGACTTCCTTCCTGAAAGTCATACGGATTTTATTATTGCTGTGCTCGCAGAAGAATTTGGCATGCTAGGTTGTGGTCTTCTTATTTGTGCTTATTTATTGGTTATAGCGCGTGGGCTTTATATCGCAGCTCATGCGGAAGATAATTATGCTCGATTGTTGGCGGGTAGCCTTACGCTAACTTTTTTTGTATACATGTTTGTAAATATTGGAATGGTCTCAGGTATTCTACCTGTTGTTGGGGTACCCTTACCTTTGGTCAGTTATGGTGGAACCTCCATTATTACAATTATGGCGACATTCGGTATATTGATGTCGATACAAACACACAAAAGAGCAAGATAAATGATTAAGCTAGCAGTAAGTACTTTTTTAGCGCTTGGTCTAATGGCATGTAGCGCTACAGAACACTTGGCATTGCCTTCAAATTCCGGCGTTAGTGAATCCCTTTTAGAGGATATGCCTAAGAATAGAGCTGACTCTTATGTGGTAAATCCAGAGGTTCAGGCCTTTATTGATCGGCTTGTAAAAAAGCATGATTATGACAGGGAGCGTTTGGATTTAGCCTTTTCTCACATAAAAGTTCGTCCTAAAGTCATTGAAAAATCTGATAACCAGCCTGAAGTTCTCGTTCCTTATTATAAATACAAAAAACGCTTTTTAACAAAAGAGCGTATTCAATCCGGCATAACATTCAGCAAGAGAAATAAAGCGTGGCTGGAAAAAGCAGAGAAAGAATTTGGCGTTGAATCTAATGTGATTGTCGCATTGCTTGGAGTGGAAACCTATTATGGTCGCATTACTGGCTCACAGGATGTGTTTACGTCTTTGACGACTCTTGCCTTCGACTATCCTAGACGTAAAGAATACTTCCAAAGTGAGCTAGAGGCCTACTTGTTATTGGCGAGAGAGGAGCAGTGGGATATCGGTCACACTAAAGGTTCTTATAGTGGCGCGATGGGAATGGTTCAGTTTATGCCAAGTAATTACCGTAAATTGGCCGTTGATTATGATCAAGATGGTCATGTAGATTTGTGGGATTCTGATGCAGATGCCATTGGTAGTGTGGGGAACTATTTAAAACACCATGGTTGGAAAATGTCACAGCCATGGTTTGTTGATGCAAATGTTAAAGATCGAAAGAAAGCAGAAGACGATATTAATAGAGGAAGGAAAGCCGATACAGAGTTAAATGTTTGGCTCTCAAAGGGGGTTTCTCCAGTACAAAAAATGGAACCGCTCAAGACAGGTTTGATTGGTCTTGATACCAAAAAAAATACAACGTCTTACTGGTTAGCGTTCGATAACTTTTTCACCATCATGGATTATAACCCGAGCAGACGTTATACCATGTCGGTATTAGAACTTGCTGAAAGTATAGGTCGTCATGAAAGCAATTAATGCCTCATTACTTATTGCGGCTTGTTCATTGCTGCTAAATGGTTGCTTGAGCACAGAGCATGTTCTTGGAAAAAACTCGGTTGATTATGAAAAAGCGTCCGGCGGAGGTCGCTATTCTATATTGCAAGATCATGCACCAACTGGCGATATAAAAGTGGACCATTTGCCAGACTTAGTTCCTAAGTGGGAACCAAAAAGCCGCGGGGGCAATAAAAGCTCTTATGAGGTTTGGGGGAAAAAATATTGGGTTATGGATTCTGCTGAAGGGTATTCGGCAGAAGGTACGGCTTCTTGGTACGGCAATAAATTCCATGGACATAAAACGTCCAATGGAGAAATATATGACATGTATAGTTTCTCCGCTGCGCATAAATCCTTGCCTTTACCGACTTATGTGAAAGTAACGAATTTGGCAAATCAGCGTTCTGTTATTGTCCGAGTGAATGACAGAGGGCCGTTTCACGGCGATCGTTTGATTGACTTATCTTATGCTGCAGCTGCTCGTTTGGATTATCATAAAAAGGGTCTGGCTCGAGTTCGTATCGAAGCCATTACGCCTAAGCCAGGTGAGGTGTACACTGAAAGTAATGTCTCTACACCTCAACCAGTGCAAGTCGCTCCTGTATATAATTCTTCTGTCGTTACGGTGAGTCAGACCAATGACGTGTCTGGGCTAAGTTTTACGCACCTCCAGTTGGGGGCTTTTAGTGCACAAGCGTCTGCAGATGCCTTGAAAAAGCGTTTGTTTGAAAGGTTTGACACACAAGTTAAGATTTTTATTAATAAACAGGAAGATGGCCTTTATAAGGTTTTTGTCGGTCCTTATAGTGATGCAAATGAGCTATCAGGCTGGCAAGAAAAATTACAAAAAGAGGGCTTTGGAAGCCCCGTTAGAGTTGTATTATTACCGTAAGTACTTTTTTCTTGGGCTAGAGATTCCTAGAGTGCTCTAGTATTATTCATTCACATTTTTTAGAAGACGATATTTTTGAGTATGAAAACACTCCTTGTTACTTTATCCCTTATTTTTAGCTTTGTTATTAGTGGTTCTGTATTTGCCGCTCCAGCCTTGATTCCTGCTCCGCCTCAACTCTCTGCGAGCAGTTATATTATGATGGATGCTTACACGGGAGAAATATTAGTCGAGCACAATGCGGATGAAGTATTGCCGCCAGCCAGTTTAACCAAATTAATGACGGCTTATATTGTTGAATATGAACTGGCTCGTGGAAATCTTAGTTTTAGCGATATGATCAGTGTCAGTGAAAAAGCATGGAGAATGGAAGGCTCTCGCATGTTTATCCGAGAAGGTACGAAAGTATCATTAGAAGACATCATGCGTGGCATTATTATTCAATCGGGTAATGATGCAAGTGTTGCCGCTGCAGAGCATATTGCGGGCAGTGAAACAGCGTTTGCTGATCTAATGAACCAGCATGCACAATTACTTGGTATGACGAACAGCTATTTCGTGAATACAACGGGATTGCCTGCGGAAGGTCATTATTCTACAGCTCATGACATTGCTAAGTTGTCCCGTGCGACTATTCTGCAATTCCCTGAAAACTATAAAATGTATTCTGAAAAGTATTTTACATACAACAATATTCGCCAGCCAAATCGCAATAAATTGTTATGGCGAAATAAATCAGTAGACGGGTTAAAAACTGGTCATACAGACAGTGCAGGATACTGCTTAGCAGCGTCAGCTGTACAAAATGGCACTCGCTTGATCACGGTTGTTATGGGAACCAAGTCTGATGAAGCGCGAGCGACAGAATCCCAAAAGCTATTAGAATATGGCTTTAGATACTACGAAACGCGTAAATTATATAGCCGTGGCCAAGTAGTGAATAATGCACGTGTTTGGGGTGGAGCTGAATCGACTGTGAAAGTTGGTTTCATCGATGATGTTCTAGTAACGATTCCTCGTCAACAAAGTGATACTATCCCAGCTAAATTGAATATGAATGAAGAAATTACTGCACCAATTGCTGTGGGTGACGTGTTAGGTACGATTATTGTTGGTACAGAAGATAATGTGTTGCTAGAGCGTCCAGTGGTTGCTTTAGAGGCTGTTGAAGAGGGCGGTTTCTTTAAACGCTTGTTCGATAAAATCAAACTTTTCTTTATGAATTTATTTTAAGAATTACTAGGTAGACGGTAAATTAATGGCGTTAATTACAAAAAATGGTGATCAAGCTGAAACAGCGGTTGATGCGCCTAAAATAGAATTTCCATGCGATAACTATGTTATCAAGGTGGTTGCTCTAGACGTTGATGATATTCACGCAATATTGTCTGAGAAATTAAAAGTTCATGCACCTGAAATAGACGCTAATGCGGTTAAGGTAAACCGTTCAAGTAAAGGCCGCTTTGTGAGCTATAGTTTTCGAATTGTTGCTCAAAGTGAAGCTCAGCTTGCTGCATTGCATACTGATTTGATGTCAATTGACGCGGTTAAAATGGTTATGTAATGGTGCTTGATTTGATTTGCCGTGATTTGGGTGTGGTTGAATATTCTGATACTTGGGAGAAAATGAAGGACTTCACCCAAGTTCGTTCTAAAGACGATGTCGATGAGATTTGGCTCTTAGAACATCCTTCTCTTTTTACCCAAGGGCAAGCGGGAAAGGAGGAGCACCTTCTTGCTCCAGGTGATATTCCAGTAATTCAGGTCGACCGAGGCGGTCAAGTTACGTATCATGGCCCTGGTCAATTGGTTGCCTATGTGATGGTGGATCTTAAGCGCCTAGGAATAGGGGTTCGTGATTTAGTGACGGCATTAGAAAATGCGGTTGTTAATACGGTTGGCGAGCACAATATAAGCGCTTATCCAAAAGCAGATGCACCAGGTGTGTATGTGGATGAAAAAAAGATTGCTTCGTTAGGGCTGCGAGTTCGACGAGGCTGCTCTTTTCATGGTCTTGCTTTAAACGTCGACATGGACCTTACGCCATTTAATCGTATAAACCCATGTGGCTATCAAGGTTTGCAAATGGTTGACATGAAACGTCTTAATAATGATGTGGCTTTATCAAATGTAAAAACTCAGTTGGCCAATCAGCTGGCTGAGCAGTTGGGATACACCAATCCTACTATCCAAAAAGGGTGGAAATAGAATGACAGCAGAACGCAAACGCGTTGTTCAGGGCGAAAAATTACGTGGTGCCGACAAAATGGCGCGTATCCCTGTAAAGATTGTACCAACAGAAGAGATACCTCGTAAGCCGGATTGGCTGCGTGTTCGTATGCCAGCATCGCCAGAAATTGCTCGTATCAAAAGTACGCTGCGTGAGCATAAATTGGCGTCTGTATGTGAAGAGGCTAATTGTCCAAATTTAGGTGAGTGTTTCAGTAACGGTACAGCCACCTTTATGATCATGGGTGAGATATGTACACGTCGTTGTCCTTTCTGTGACGTTGCCCATGGCCGTCCGAACCCATTGAGTGAGGATGAGCCTAAAGAATTGGCTGCCGCGATTCGAGATATGAAATTAAAATATGTGGTGATTACTTCTGTGGATCGTGATGATCTACGTGACGGTGGCTCACAGCATTTTGTTGACTGTATTCGTGAGACCCGTGCAGCAAGTCCAAACATTGAAATTGAAACTCTAGTGCCTGACTTCCGAGGTCGAATGGAAGTTGCGGTTGATACACTTTCTATTGCGCCACCTGATGTGTTTAATCACAACCTAGAGTCGATTCCTCGTTTGTATCGCCAAGTTAGACCTGGTTCTGACTATCAATGGTCGCTGGATTTGTTGAAAAACTTTAAAGATCGCTGTCCAGATGTGCCAACTAAATCTGGTCTTATGGTTGGTATGGGCGAAACATTCGAAGAAATTGTTGAAGTGTTGAAAGATTTACGTGCCCACAATGTTGATATGTTAACTATTGGGCAATACTTGCAGCCTTCTAAGCATCACTTCCCAATGGCACGCTTTGTACCGCCTGAAGAATTTGCTCGTTATGAAGAAGTGGCAAAAGAGCTTGGTTTTAAACATGCCGCATGCGGACCACTGGTGCGCTCATCTTACCATGCTGATAAACAAGCTCATGGAGAGCGTGTTTCTTAAAGTGCCATAGTAATAACTGACCCTTAAAAACGTTGTTAGATATGTCTAGCAGCGTTTTTTTATATCAAAAATACACCAAAACACACCGACGCACACACGAAAATGTCTCGGGGAATGTCCACGAGGCTTGCCAAGAGGACCGCTGCGTCAATCACGCGCAGCTGTGTGCTTTCAAGGCGGTGCCGGGCGGTATAGTCCTATGTGCCGGTTGGGACATGAAACACAGCTTTTGTCCACGCCCACGCCAAAACGCAGAAAAAAGTTGGTGCTTTCGGGGAAAAAAAGTTGCGTCTGAAATCTGTGTTTCTTGGTGCGGCCCAACTCAAACACAACTTTTGACATAACTTTCGCCCAAACACAACTTTTGACGCAACTTTTCAAACAGGTGGAACCCTCCTAATATGGGTGATTTTTGACGATTTGCCTTACGTAAACTTGAATTGAATTGAAGACTGCGGTTGGTTGACAACTTATTGACTCTACAGCAGATTTCAGGCACATACACACACCCGCGGTTGACAACCTATTTGTTCTGTGCTGTAGATCTCAGGCACCCACTCACAGACGCAACCAAAAACAAATCCCACACCCGCGTCACCGCGTCGCCAGCATGAACGAAAGCGCGGGGAACTGTGTGTAGCTTTGAAGTCAGGGAATGGGTCGGGACACGGCCCTCCCACGGTGCTCAGGGTTGGGGAATTTTGTGGTCGACCACACTCAGTAGGTTGCGGCGCATGACGCCTCGAGGTCCTACTACATAAGCGCAGTACACATATTT
>CALLIL010000074.1 GCA_938009755.1 uncultured Marinomonas sp. | reverse complement strand
TATGTTTCGTACCAATCCATACCATTCGTTTCGTGCTGTTCCTTTTCGTTAGCCGTTCGTTCCGTTCTACTTTCATTACTCCGCTCGCTTTGACGTTTGCTTTTCCCACTGTCTGTTCCGGCGTTCCAACGTGTTTGTTGTTGCGATACACGCATAATAGGGGGATATCAGCGGCGGTGCACGGGCGACCAGCGTCGGTTCTGCTCACCGACCTTAACGTCGAGACCATGGGAAATCTCGCTCATAATGTCGAACTTAATCGTCATCGGTACCCCGCGGAGTCAGAGGTGCGTGCTGCGTGCGCCGGAATCCACGGCTTTCAATTTTGTGTCGATTTGTCGTTGCTCCGGTATCTGTTTTGTCGTCGTCGTCGTCGCTCGCTGCTGCTGTTGTTGTTGTTGTTCCTTAACTGTGTTGGTTGATAAATTCATGATGTTGGAAATTCCTTTGTTCGAATGACCTTTTGCCATTAACTTAAGTACTTCAAGTTGTCGAGGCGTTACGCCTATCATGATTGATTCTTCTTGGTCGACTAAACGGTTGAACTCTTGTCGATTTAATTGTTTCACATGTTCGCGCATATCATCTGTTAGATATTCCTTACCATCAATCAATGTCTTAATGGCATCGATTAATAGATTCGTTTTGAGAGACTTAGGCACAAAACCTCTAGCCCCTAAATCTATTGCTGACTTTGCAATATGTATATCTTCTTCACCAGAAATAATAGCTGCGTTTAAGCTTATATCTCGAGCTAATAAGCTCTTTAATAAATCAAGTCCATCCATGTCAGGAAGTTTATAGTCAATCAAAACACAGCTCAGTTGTGTTGATTCTACAATCGCGATTGCTTCAGTCGCTGTCGTTGCTTTATGAATTTGTATTTCACGCCATTGGTTTTCTAATGTGGTTGTAAGGCCGTCAATATAAAGCGGATGATCATCTACAATTAGTATTTCCATATTCTTACTCTATGTTGATAAATAGATATTCAAGCTATTATGAACGATTGGAATTTATTGCTTTTGGAGTTGTTATTAGTGCAATTCGTTTTTTTAGCACTCCAGGGTTTACTGGTTTATGTAACAGCTCATAACCTTTTTGTGTTGCGTCTAATATCCGTTCACTTGATGTATCTCCAGTAACTAAAATCGCTGGTATTTCAGCATCTAAATTACTTGTTAATCGTTCTATTGCTTCTGATCCTGTCAAAGAGTTTTCTAGGTTGTTGTCTGAAATAATAATATCTGGAACAGCGTTTTGCTCTGCATGTTTAAGTGCTGTTTCAATATTTCTGTAGGTAAATGCCTCGCAGCCCCAGCGCTCTAATAACAGTTTCATAGACTCTAGAATTGCTTCATTATCATCAAGAAACAAAACCTTTAGGCCAGCTATGTCATAAACATGATCGTTCTGATTCTGAAGCGTATTTGAATCGATTTTACCTCTTGGAAGTTTTAACTCTACAGAGGTGCCAACGTTTTCTCGCGAAGTAAAATTCATTTCATGGCCCAATAAATCAACAAGTCGTCGCACAATTGAGAGTCCTAACCCCATGCCTTTGGTTTGATTTCTTTCAGGGTTATCTAATTGATAAAATTCATCAAAGATATTTTTTAGTTCATTAGAGGGAATTCCAATACCGGTATCAATAACTCTAATAAACACATCTTCGTTTTTAGTTATTGTTTCTATCGTAACGCTACCTTCGTTGGTGTATCTAATTGCATTGCTAATCAAGTTGCTTATTACCCTTTCTAACAAAACTTTGTCCGACTGTATAACTTCTGGATTAACTTTTAAGATTAGTTTTATGTTTTTTTGTGCTGCAAATTCTTGGAAATTATCACTAATACGTAACAGCACATTTTTCACATTAAAATTTTCAACAACAGGGTTAATCGTTTTGGAGTCTAACTTTGATATATCTAATAGACTATCAAATAATGAATTTAATGCGTCCAGCGACAAATCTATTTTGCTACTTAATACTTGTTGATTTTCATTAGTTAGTAAACTTTTTAACGTGTCCATGTACATACCTAGCGCATGCAATGGCTGTCTTAAATCATGACTCGCAGCAGCTAAAAATTTTGATTTTGCATCGTTTGCTAGATCTGCTTCTGCTTTTTTTATTTTTAATTCTTGTAATAACTCAGTATTTTCAAAGCGTATACGAATAGAGTCACGTAGTGTCTTTTCAAAATACGAGCTCATCATATAAAAGAATAAACATGCCAGAAAAACGATAACAAAAGACAAACGCCAATACTCACCAAGGTTTTCTCGATTTGAAATAACAACAGCGCTTAGCAGCGGGATTGCAGATACCAGTACAAGCTTTGTAAAACCGCTAGCACTGTAAGATGCAATACACGCAACCAGGGTGAGAGTAATAAGGAAAGATTCTGAAATAGGCAGACGTCCACCAAACGATGCAATGCCAGCAATACAACAATTTACAATTAATGAGCAGACAGCTGAATAAACTTGCCAGCGCTTACAATCATTGATTGTAGTTATATTCGATTTGAAATAGTTTGTTGTAAGAAGTAATTGCGTAATGGTTAAAGCGACCATTAAAGAAAAACAAATAAGAAGAAATTCTAATGCAACATAATCAGAGTACACATAATACAATATGCCGATAAAAGGAAAGAGCCCCAAGTACGATTTTTGGTTATAGCGATAATATAAATCGGTATACTCTTTTTCTAATGCAAGCTCGACCATAATTTATTGGTTCTCAATTTGGTTATTCAAGATAACAAATAAATTGGCACCACGGAGAATTAATTTGTGTCTTTAAAGATACTTAGACCTTAGTTCTAACTATCAATTGCTGCTGATTAGATATTAGATTTGGTTGAATCCAAGTACAGTCAGATAGGGTAGATATAAAAAGCGCAGAAGGGATCAAAATAAATCCTTCTGCGCCGATACTGATCGTGCTCTTGGCTTAAACGAGAGATTGTATAAAGTCAGACATTTTTTTACGAGTCGCTTGATCAGGAAACTCTCCATATGCTGCTGTCATATTATCGATAATGTGGTGGGGTTTGCTGGTTTCCATTACAACGCTGGTCATAGCAGGATTACCCAAAATCCATTTCAATGCGTACTGAGCCCAACTTTGAATGCCAATTTCTTTGGCAAACTCTGGAATTTCCACACCAGACACAATATTAAAGAGGGCACCATCTTCACCCGCTTTGAAGGCTTCTACGCCGATCATGGCAATACCCAAATCTTGTGCCAAGGCCATCACGTCTTGTTCTTCTGCGCCTTGTTGAAAAAGAGAATAACCGATCATGACAAAGTCGGGTTTTTCTTTACGCATAAAATTTTTGAGTTCTGTAAAGTCTGGTTCGCGTGTTCGGCTCACTCCAATATAGCGGGCACGGCCTGCTTCTTTAAATTCTTGCAGTACAGGATATTTGTTAGCCATATCCTTCATATTGTGTA
>CALLIL010000073.1 GCA_938009755.1 uncultured Marinomonas sp. | reverse complement strand
ATATGGTGTTGTGTAGTTTCGTCGAAATAAATTTCGACCTACACACAGAATCATCGAATATTGGTTCAATGAAACACCAATATCCACTGAACATAAAATACGTAGGTCACGATGAGGGAGGCACGACCGTGATCTGACACTGAAAGCAGGGCTTTCACCTTCTACAATATCTCTTTGTCGTAGGTCGAACTTTAGTTCGACAAAACTACACAACACCATATAACACATTTTAAATAACTTGACTTTGCGCGTTTACACTGGCAGAAAATAAAAAAGCCTACTAATATCAATGATTAAGAAATCACCGTGCTGACATAACGCGCACGCTCGTTTTGTCAATTTTTAATTTTGAGAATAACTTTATAAAACACTGAAAATTCAGTTGGTTATAGAGATATTTATAGAGTTTTTAAAATGTGTAAACGCGCATGCGCATTATTAAAGATGTTAGGAGGCAGATGTGTCGAAAGAAATTGATGACCTCTTGAACCGAAAAATAAGAAGCCCTAGTTTGGATGACAATCTATTTGTTGGGGCAGAAGATTGGTGGATGAATGCATGTTTAAACTGGTATCACGATCCAACCGAGCTGTATATCGTCGGGTATAAAGAAGCCGCTGACTCACTCGTGGATTCAATTGCCAACCGAAATGGAAGTGCTGATTCACTAATTTTCCCGATTGTGTTTTTGTATAGGCATTATGTTGAAATTAGACTTAAATCATTGCTCCATGAGGGGAGTCGGCTGTTAGATAGAGATCATAAGCAAAAGTCAGAACATCAGCTATCTAAATTGTGGCCAAAAGTGCGAAGCATACTAGATGAACTTTGGCCAAATGAAGAAGGTGAAGACCTTAAGGCAATGGATTCATTAATTGCACAATTTGAAGAAGTTGATCCCCGATCTACTACCTTCAGGTATCCTAAAGATTTCGACGGTAATAATTCATTAAAATTAGATGTTCCAAGAGTGAATTTGCGCAATCTAGCTGAAGTAGTTGGAGCAATGTCTGTTATTTTGGAGGGTTCAGCAGGTGCAATTTCAGAGTATCAGGGCTACAAAAATGATATGCAAAGTGATTGCTGGTAAAGCTCCTAACAAGCGGCTCCACGCTGACGTCCAAACCTACGCAGGTTTTGTGGTTTCGCTGTGCTACACTTTAACACAAAAACTGCTCCGGCTTGGCCGCAGGTGAGCCGAGCGTTGAGGCTGTAGTAATCACTATTATTGGCTATAGTCGAAATTGATGGCTCTTTTCTTATACAAGGAGCTAAATCTGACTTATCTTGCTAAAGTCGCAATTTCATTCCGATTGGTTTCGCACAAAATAATCAACAACCCGTTTGTCGCCAATTGGGATAGAGTGCCTGTCCTTAGTGATTTTTGAGCTCTTTATTCCAATGATCTAGACAATATTTCCATTTGTGAACCACTTTGGCATTTGTGACGTAAAAGCTTGTATTGGAACTGAGCGAGTAAGAGAGAGTCAATATGCAGGTCAAAGAGCTTCAAAATGTGCTGTCATTTGAAAAGGTGATTATTCATTCCTTGGCGCCAAATTTGTATCAGGTGTCGGTGATGATAGACAAGGAAGAGGTCTTTCTCTTGGATGGCAAAGGCAAGTTTCTTACCAGTCATAATAAACAAGATTTGCAGAGCTTGTTTAAGGGCAAAAAAGTGGATGTGATGGTGCTTCGTCAGCAGAGTGCTTACGATGAAATGGTTGGCCAGCCAATAAGGGTGTCTACAAATTGCTTAGAAGTGCCTATTGGTAACGTCGATCTGTCTTGACCCTCTGTTCATTTCTTTCTGATGTAAGTCAATGCGTGTTTTCACTGTTCTCTATATTGTCGTTTTCTAAGACGAAAGCGAGAATGTTTTACATTGAGTGAAAACTCTTGTGATGTTACTATTTCCCCCCGTCCTGAAGGTGCATTTTTAAACACCATCAAATCTCATTTTTTCTATATTAAGGCGGGTTAAATACTCATGGCAACACGGTATATTTTCGTTACAGGCGGTGTGGTTTCATCTCTTGGTAAAGGGTTGGCTTCAGCATCTTTAGCGGCCATTCTTGAATCGCGTGGGCTAAAAGTTACCATGTTAAAACTGGATCCGTACATTAACGTCGATCCAGGCACTATGAGTCCTTTCCAGCACGGTGAAGTCTTCGTTACAGAAGATGGCGCGGAAACCGATCTAGACCTTGGTCATTACGAACGTTTCATTTCGACTAAAATGGGTAAGCGTAATAACTTCACCAGTGGTCGTGTTTATCAGCATGTTCTAAAGAAAGAACGTCGCGGTGAATACTTAGGCGGTACGGTTCAGGTTATTCCTCATATTACAGATGAAATTAAACGCCGAGTGATTGCTGGCGCTGAAGGCGCAGATGTGGCGTTGGTTGAAATTGGCGGCACGGTAGGTGATATCGAATCGCAACCTTTCTTAGAAGCGGTTCGTCAGCTGAAAGTAGAGCTAGGCCCGCGTCGCGCCATGTTCATGCATTTGACGCTTGTTCCTTATATTCGTACAGCGGGTGAAACAAAAACCAAACCGACACAACATTCGGTTAAAGAGTTACGCTCTATTGGTATTCAGCCAGACATTCTTATTTGTCGCTCAGAAGTGTCTATCGAAGCCCCTGAACGCAAAAAAATCGCTTTGTTTACAAGCGTGGAAGAGCGCGCGGTTATTTCGCTTCCAGATGCCGATACCATTTACCGCATTCCGCAAATGCTGAATGATCAAGGCTTGGATAGCTTGATTGTTGAGAACTTCAATTTAGATTGCAATATGCCAGATCTAGAGATTTGGAATAAAGTAACGCAAGCGAAATTGAACCCAGAAAAACAAATCAATATCGCCATGGTCGGTAAGTACATGGAGTTGTTGGATGCGTATAAATCTTTGATCGAAGCGATGGATCATGCCGGTATTCATGCTCGCACTAAGGTTAAATTGCACTATATTGATTCAGAAAGCATTGAAGAAAATGGCACGGAAGTTCTGAAAGGAATGGACGCGATTCTTGTTCCTGGTGGTTTCGGGGAGCGTGGTGTCGAAGGCAAAATCTTGACAGCGCAATACGCTCGTGAAAACAAAGTGCCTTATTTAGGGATTTGTTTAGGGATGCAAGTGGCGGTGATTGAATTCGCTCGAAATGTTGCGAATTTGGCTGGCGCGCACAGTACGGAATTTAACTTGAAAGCAGAAAACCCTGTTGTTGGTCTGATTACAGAATGGACGAATGCAGAAGGTTCTAAAGAAATCCGCTCAGAGGAATCTGATTTGGGCGGTACGATGCGTCTTGGTGCTCAAAACTGTAACCTTACGGAAGGCACAAAAGCCTTTGAAGCTTATGGTAATAAAGCCGTAATAGAAGAACGTCATCGTCATCGTTATGAAGTGAATAACTTTTATATTTCCGAGTTGGAAAAAGCAGGCCTAACTATTTCTGGTCGTTCAGAAGATAATTCCTTGGTTGAAATGGTGGAAATCGCCGATCACCCTTGGTTTGTGGCTTGCCAATTCCATCCAGAGTTTACCTCAACGCCTCGATATGGACATGGCCTATTCAGTGCTTTTGTTCATGCCGCATTGAAGTACGCAGGAAAAGAGAAGTAAGAAGATCAAACAAGCAGTTTGTGAATTGTGTTTAATTTAAAGAGGTTTGTTATGAGTAAGATCGTTGATATTAAAGGCCGCGAAATCATGGATTCACGTGGTAACCCAACTGTTGAAGCTGAAGTGCATTTGGCTGACGGTTCAATCGGTATGGCTGCCGCTCCTTCTGGTGCGTCTACTGGTTCACGTGAAGCATTGGAATTGCGTGACGGCGACAAAGCTCGTTACCTAGGTAAAGGTGTTCTTAAAGCGGTTGAAGCGGTAAACGGTCCAATCCGTGACGCTTTGACTGGCAAAGACGCATTGGCGCAAGCTGAACTAGATCAAATTATGATCGATTTAGACGGCACTGAAAACAAAGCAAAATTCGGTGCAAACGCTATTTTGGCGGTTTCTCTTGCAGCAGCGAAAGCAGCAGCGATTTCTAAAAAAGTTCCATTGTACGCACACATTGCTGACCTAAACGGTACTTCTGGTGTTTACTCTATGCCACTTCCAATGATGAACATCATCAATGGTGGTGAGCATGCAGATAACTCTGTAGACATTCAAGAATTCATGATTCAGCCAGTTGGCGCTGCGACTTTCCGTGAAGGTTTACGCATGGGCGCGGAAGTATTCCATAGCTTAGCAAAAGTACTTAAAGCGGACGGTCATTCAACAGCGGTTGGTGATGAAGGTGGTTTTGCACCTAACCTTGCTTCAAACGAAGCGGCTCTAGCGGCAATTAAAACAGCGGTTGCAAATGCTGGCTATGAGTTGGGTAAAGACATCACATTGGCGATGGACTGTGCGGCTTCTGAATTCTACGACAAAGAAGCTAATATCTACGATCTTAAAGGCGAAGGTAAGAAGTTCACATCTGAAGAGTTCAACTTCTTCTTGAAAGACCTTACTGAACAATACCCAATTGTTTCTATTGAAGATGGTCTTGACGAGTCTGACTGGGATGGCTTTGCGCACCAAACGAAATTGCTTGGCGATAAAATCCAATTGGTAGGTGACGATTTGTTCGTAACCAACACTAAGATCCTTAAGCGTGGTATCGACAATGGTATTGCTAACTCTATCTTGATCAAGTTTAACCAAATTGGTTCTTTGACTGAGACATTGGCAGCCATCAAAATGGCGAAAGATGCAGGTTTCACTGCGGTTATCTCTCACCGTTCTGGTGAAACAGAAGATGCAACCATTGCTGACCTTGCTGTTGGTACTGCAGCAGGCCAAATCAAAACAGGTTCATTGAGCCGTTCTGATCGTGTTGCTAAGTACAACCAACTTCTTCGTATCGAAGAAGCGCTAGGTTCAAAAGCACCTTACAATGGTCTTAAAGAAGTAAAAGGCCAAGCATAATATTCGCTTGGTTTCGAAAAGGGAGAACGTAGTTCTCCCTTTTTTTATGTTTTTTTTACCTAATTTCTTTACTATAAGAAAATCTACTTTGGATTTTTGAGGATATTATGGCGCGTTTGTTATTGGCCTTTTTTGTCTGTGTGATTGGTTACCAAGCTTATCATTTGTATTTTGGTGATCAGGGCATTAAACGACAAGAAGAATTAGCGAAGCAGATTGCCTACCAAGAGCGTATTAATCAACGTTTAAAGCATCGCAATGATGCACTTCGTGCGCAAGTTGAGGATTTACGCTTGGGTGAAGAGGCTGTGGAAGAGCATGTTCGTACAGAGCTGCAATACATCAAAGACGGCGAAGTGTTTTATCGCATGGTAAACAAGAGATGATTGAACCGTTATGGGTGGTGATTCCTGCCGCTGGCGTCGGTAAACGCATGCAATCTGATTGTCCCAAACAATACCTTTCTTTGGCTGGGGAAACCATTTTAGACCGAACCATTGCGGTTTTTATGGCCAATCCTTTTATTAAAGGCGTCATGGTTGGGCTTGGTGAAGAAGACGGTTATTGGTCTGATTCTAAATGGTTTAACCATTCTTCTGTTCATACTTATATTGGTGGTCAAGAGCGCTGTGATACGGTGCAAAAAGGCTTACAGTATTTATCCTCTTTCACTCAGAATACTTCTCAATCGGTGTTGGTTCATGATGCGGCTCGCCCTTTATTATCGCAAGCGGCGTTAAATCGTGTTATCCAACATCACTCAGATCAGGGCTCACTGTTGGCAATGCCGGCGAGAGACACGGTGAAGCGACAAAATGCGACCAGCCAATCAGTCGAAAAAACATTAGACAGGCGTTTTATATGGTTGGCGCAAACCCCGCAAAAATTTGATTTGAATACACTTTTGTCTGCGTTGCTAAAGGCTCAAGAACAAAGTGTTGATATTACGGATGAATGCTCGGCAATGGAATATGTTGGCTATCATCCTGACTTTTTAATAGGGGAGAGCAGCAATATTAAAATTACTTTACCGGAAGATTTATTGATTGCCGAAGCGCTCTTTTCCCACCTTCATCAAGATGACTTGAATAGCGACGTTTTCGTTAACGTCAATTCAAACAATGCGTGCAGTTGATCGCACAGGAGAAATGACAATGATGCCTTTTAGAATTGGTCATGGGTTTGATGTTCATAAGTTTGGTGATGGCGACCACATTATATTAGGTGGCGTATCGATTCCTTATACACAAGGTTTGATTGCTCATTCTGATGGTGATGTGGTGTTGCATGCCTTAACCGATGCGTTATTAGGTGCAGCGGCTTTGGGCGATATAGGAAAGCATTTTCCAGACACAGACGCTGCCTTTGAAAATGCCAACAGCCGTGAGTTATTAACGCGAGCTTATCAAGAGATCCAGTTACTTGGTTTTGTGGCGGGTAACGTGGATGTCACCATCATTGCTCAGGCGCCTAAAATGTTGCCTCATATAGAGTCTATGCGAAAGAATATTGCGGAGGATTTGGCAATCGAAATTGGCGCGGTAAATGTAAAAGCCACGACAACGGAAAAGCTCGGCTTTACTGGCCGAAAAGAAGGCATTGCTGTTGAAGCGGTCGCGCTTATTTATAAACAAGGTGATGCATGAATACACAATGGCGATACGCTTGGTCGAAGCCAACAGTAACGGGCGATTTGAAAACACAGGTTCAGGATTTTTATGTTGAAGAACAATTAGGTTTTGAACCAGATGGCAAAGGTGAATTCTATTTTGTCTTTGTTGAAAAAGAAGGTGTGAATACAGATTTCTTAGCGAAACGATTGGCACAAATGGCGGGCATTGATGCATCAAAAGTGACGTACAGTGGTGTGAAAGATCGTCATGCTTGTACGCGTCAGTGGTTCTGTTTGCATGTATTAAAGAAAGAACCAGATTTTTCCTCCATACAAGACGCTTTTAGAGCACCGGAAAACGTTCGAGTGATCATGCAAGTGCGTCACTCTAAGAAACTGCGAATGGGAACTCACACCGCCAATCGCTTTGTTATTCGTTTGCGTAATATCGAAGGCGACTTGGACGAATTGGAAGCACGCTTGAATCTGATCAAAGACGGTGGCGTGCCAAATTATTATGGTCCGCAGCGTTTTGGTATTAATGAAAACAATTTATACCACGGCAAAGATTTTGTCTTGAAAGGGCGCCAGAGTCGACGCAAATTATCTAAAACGGAATCCTTTTGGTTATCTGCTGTGCGTTCTTGGTGTTTTAATCAGGCGTTGAGTGATCAAGTAGAAAACGGTATGTGGGCGCGTTTGTGTGACAGTGATATTGCGCAGTTTCAACGCAAAGATGAGCAATTCCGTGCCAAAGACATTGAGCCGCTGATTTATTTGAGTGTCATGCGTGGCGAAATTAGCCCTGTTTTGCCTTTGATGAGTGAAGGCTGGGAAGCGGGGACTGGACCTTTACGTGAAGCGGCGATCAAGGCAACTTTGTCTGATCACCTTGATTTATTGGAAGGGTTGAAGAGTTTTGACCTTTCCCGTGATAGCCGCTTGGCGCGATTGGTGCCGATGAATATGGCGTGGGAATTGCTAAGAAATACGCAAGAAGAGAAACCTCAGCTTATCGTTGAATTTTCTTTAACCAAGGGATGTTTCGCCACAAGTATTTTGCGTGAAATGATGGTTTTTACAGATAAAGCAGCAGAGAAACACCATGAGAGTATTGATCGCTAATGACGATGGATTGGATGCAGAAGGCATACAAACATTAGCTCAACATCTACGAAAACATTATGACGTTTTGATGGTCGCTCCGGATCGTAACCGTAGTGGCGCAAGCAATTCTTTAACATTGACTCGGCCTTTACAGCCGCTGGAAATGGAAAAGCATGTGTATCGCGTGGATGGAACGCCAACAGATTGTGTGAATTTGGCGCTCTCTGGCATGATCGACGGTGAGGTTGATTTAGTCGTTTCTGGCATTAATCACGGACCCAATTTGGGCGACGATGTGATTTACTCGGGTACGGTTGCTGCCGCAATGGAAGCTCGTCATTTAGGTCAACCTGCCTTGGCAGTATCGCTGGTGGGAAATCAACACTTTGATACTGCTGCTAAGGTCGTGATTCAGTTGTTAAAAGACGCACACACATTGACCTTGCCGCAAGGTATTTTGCTGAATGTTAATGTGCCTGATATACCTTATGAAGCGCTTAAAGGCGTGTCGGTTACGCGTCTTGGTTATCGTCACAAAGCTCAGCCACCTGTTTCCGCTCAACATCCTCGAGGATTACCAAGTTACTGGATCGGTGCGTTATCAGAGCCTTATGATGCGCAAGAAGGCACAGACTTTCATGCGGTTGAGCAAGGTTATGTCTCTATTACACCGATTCATACCGATATGACTTGTTACGATGTACAATCAACGCTTAAACAATGGGCAAATAGCTTGGTGTCATGAGTCAGAACCTAAATGGATTGATTGCACATACGGAACCAAAAGCCTCAAAGATGATTCGTCAGCTTCGAGAGCAAGGCATTGAGCATTCCGAATTATTGGCATTTATGGAACAGGTTCCTCGACATGAGTTCGTAGAGCCTGCATTTTCTCATCTAGCGTATTCAGGTACACCGCTTCCTATAGGCCGAAATCAAACAATTAGCCAGCCCCTTACCGTGGCAAGAATGACCGAGTGGCTTTTAAGCTATGCGCGTCTTGGGCGCGTCTTAGAAGTAGGAACGGGGTCTGGTTACCAAACTCGAATATTGGCGCATTTTTTCAATAAAGTGCATACCATCGAGCGACAAAAATTGCTTCATGAACAAGCGAAAGCACGTTTATCAGCGATGGGCGTTAATAATGTCGAATACTTATTTGGTGATGGTCAAGCGGGTTGGCCTAATCGCATAGAAATGGATGCGGTCATTATTACGGCCATGGCAAGCAAAATCCCTTTAGCGCTGACTGAGTGCCTTAAACCTCAAGGTATTTTAATTATGCCGATTGATCACCCAACGCCTCAAATTGGCTGTTGGCGAAAAGAGGAAGGTGATCGCTGGAAATGTTTAGGAACAGAATCGGCGCATTTTGTGCCTTTGTTAGAAGGAATTGAAAATGCCTAAATGGCTAAAAATATACGTAAGTGGTTTGTTGATGGGCGCAGCGGATGTTGTGCCAGGTGTGTCTGGCGGCACGATTGCTTTTATATTGGGTATTTATGAACGTTTAATTTCAGCATTGAGTGGTGTTAATAAAGAAAGTTTAAAGATGTTGTTTAAAGGTGAATTTAAAGCGCTGTGGAGTCATTTTGATGGTACATTTCTACTTGTGTTAGGAAGTGGCATTGCCACGAGTATTGTGCTGATTGCAGGGATTATTACGCACTTATTAGAAACGTATCCTAGTTATTTGTGGGGCTTTTTCTTTGGACTTATTTTGTCATCTGCGTATTTCTTGATAAAGCAAGTGGTGGATTTTCGATTGATTCATGTGTTGCTTATGGTGTTAGGCGGCATCGTCGGTGCTGGTTTGTCTTTGCTGGTTCCAATACAAACAGAGACATCGTTAACCATGGTGTTTTTCTCTGGCATGATCGCTATTTGTGCGATGATTTTGCCAGGCATTTCTGGCAGCTTTTTATTGTTGATGATGGGAATGTATGGCTTCGTATTAACTGCGATTAAAAGCATCGATTTATTGGTTATCGCCGTTTTTGGGTTAGGCGCTTTGGTTGGCTTATTAAGTTTTTCTAAAGTTTTGCATTACTTATTACAGCATGCCCGATCAGTCACTTTAGCCACTTTAACAGGTGTCATGTTAGGTGCATTGGTAAAAGTTTGGCCTTGGAAAATAATGGAAGAACTTGCCTCAGAAAGTGGCCAAAAAACACTTTTTAAGGAACATTTAGTGCTTCCTTGGCAGCTTCAAAACTACGATTTCCTGACCGATTTAATGTATCCTATTTTCTGTATTTCGGTGGGGTTCTTGAGTGTTATACTGATTTCTAACATATTTTTACGAAATTCAGACAAATAGAAAAGATTTACAATGCATTAACAATTGAGGGTAAAAGGTATCTTTATTAGCCAAGTAAAAAACCATGTTTTTTCTAAACAAGTTCACTTTATAAGTGGGCTTGTTTTGTCATGTTTTTTACTAACCGCTTGCTCTTATGATGTACTTCATTATTCAGATAGCAGCACTCGAAAATACGCGTCAAATAATGCCGGTGTTTCTTCTATTCCGTCTTCTGGTTATCATCGTGTTCAAAAAGGCGAGACCTTGTTCTCTATTGCTTTTCGATATGGTGTGGATTACAAAACCTTAGCAAAAAATAATAATATCCGAGCGCCTTATGTAATATATCCGCAACAAAAAATTCGCCTTTCTGGTGTGAAGAAAAGCACCATAACAGCCAGTTCTCCATCACCTAAAACCACGCCGTCGAGCCGTGCTTCTACTAGCACAAAAACGACAAAATCTCCTTCTAATATTACTTTGAAAAAACCAGTAAAACCTACTGTTTCAGATACAAAAGATGACAAACCCGTAAGTGATTGGTCATGGCCTGTAGATGGCTCTGTCACTCGGGGGTTTTCAAATACCGGTGTTAGTAGTAAAGGTATAGATATCAAAGCCGAATTAGGAGCCTTGGTGAAGGCGGCAGCAAATGGTACAGTCGTCTATGCAGGTAATGGTCTTATTGGTTATGGAAATCTGGTGATTGTGCAGCACAATGGTAATTACCTGAGTGCATACGCTTACAATGAAAGTATTTTGGTTAAGGAAAAACAAGAAGTGAAAGCAGGCGACTCTCTCGCCATTATTGGTGGGAAAGGTGAGGATAGGCCACTGCTTCATTTCGAAGTCCGTCGTGACGGACAACCAATAGATCCATTAATTGTTTTACCCAAAAGAAATTAAACGAGAGTGACGTTTAAAAGGAGTGGGCATGAAACTGGCTACAATGGAAAAGAAATCCCCTCAAGTATTAGGTTCGGGAAACTTCGAACTTGATGCACCATTAGATGAACTAGATCATGAAGACGTTGTTGACGAAGAATTTGAATCGGCTGTCAACGCAAGATATGCCACGGACACAGATAACGGCAGAAATCTTGATGTCACACAAATGTATTTGAGCGAAATTGGCTTTTCTCCTCTGTTAAGTGCAGAAGAGGAAGTGTATTTTGCTCGATTGTCTCTCAAAGGCGATGAAAAAGCGCGTAAACGCATGATCGAAAGTAATTTGCGTTTGGTGGTTAAAATTTCTCGACGTTATTTAAACCGTGGCTTGTCACTGTTGGATTTGATTGAAGAGGGCAATTTAGGCCTTATTCGAGCGGTTGAGAAGTTTGACCCTGAACGAGGTTTTCGTTTCTCGACTTATGCAACATGGTGGATTCGACAAACCATTGAGCGCGCAATCATGAACCAGACTCGAACCATTCGTTTGCCCATTCATGTGGTGAAAGAATTGAACGTGTATTTGCGTGCTGCACGACAGCTCGCACAAAAACTGGACCATGAACCAACCGCGGAAGACATTGCCAACATGCTTGAGTGTCCTGTAGAGGATGTTCAGAAGATGTTAAAGCTAAATGAAAAGGTCAGCTCATTAGATGCCACATTTGGCGGTGAGGGCAATGATAAGAGCCTCTCAGAAGTGGTTGCTGATGATATTCATCAAGGACCAGAAGCCGATCGCCAAGATACAGATGTGTTAGAAGGTATTGAAAGTTGGTTGGATGAGCTCAGCGAGAAGCAAAGAGATGTAATCACGCGTCGATTTGGGCTGCGTGGGCATGAAGCGAGCACACTTGAAAATGTCGGTGCCGAGATTGGACTAACCCGTGAGCGGGTGCGCCAAATTCAGGTAGAAGCATTACGTAAGTTACGCTTAATCATGGACAAAGAAGGTTTGTCTCTAGACGACGTTATGAGCTTAGAAAACTGATCGATTAACCGGTAAATTCTGTCTGGTTTGACGGTCGATTAAAACGAAAAAAAAGCGGCATTATAAGCCGCTTTTTTATTGCCTGAAATTTGTGTTTATTCTTTCGAATCAGACCCTGCGATCTGCACAATGTGTTTTTGAATTTGGTTTTTGTATTTATCAGACATACCTTTCACTTCGTAAGCAAATACTTCTCTTTCGTCGATTTCGATGATTTCAGGCAAGCCTGTAAATACCCTGTTTTGAATATAAGGCAAGGTGAAAATATCCTCGCTGATAACAAGTTTATTGTTGCTTGCGGATTTGCTCAGGTGATGAATGTTTTCTAATAAGGTTTCAATTTCTTCAGGTTCAAAGGTGTTTTCTTTAACCATGTTTGTTACGTATTGGTTACCTTGGTGCAAACCTAAATGAAAATGAAGCTCAGGCACGTCAGCATACAACTCGTTCTCAAAAAGTTTATCGACCAGTCCTAAAAAGAGCTGTGCTGTGCTCACGGCATCAATATACAGGTTATCGTTGCTGTTTACGGCGCTAAATAAAATGATCGCAGAATCGTTTTTATACTGGTGAACCTGTCCTAAGTAAGTTTCACTGGCTTGAAACATCGCTCGATAAATAGGCGTCAGTAAATTGGCCACCTGAATTGGCGTCATGTCTTCATGCCAAGCTTCTAGGTTGGTGATGTCAAAATACAGAATGCAGCTGTGTTGCTTGGATTCTTCAAAAATTGCATCAAAGTTTATTTCAAATTGTGCTTTGGCTTTAGACTCTGCTTCGGCGTCTAGCTCAGTATTATCGTTGGTCGCTTTCTCTATGTTGATTGGCATGGCTTGCACAAGTGTGATGGCCTCAGCGAGTTCGCGAGCTTCTTTGTAAATCGGCGATATTAAATGCTTCTCAGGATTCCCTTTGCTGTAGTGTAAGAGCGCGTTGCGTGCTTGATTTATGGGTGCGAAAAGCCACTTTGTCATCAATACAATGGCGAGAGTGCCAATGGCGCCGATGAATATGGCGGCGCTAAGTAATAGGTTATTTAAATGCTGTAGGGTTTCTTGCGCAGGGGTTTTGTTTAGAGTAATTAAAACATGACCGACGATTTCATCTCGAAATTTAATACTGGAACTGTAGATTCTTTGTTGGTCATTGGGACGAAAATCCTGTTCGGCCAATGGGTTTGAGTCGCTACTGTCCGCTTCCGCTAGCAATTCGTCTTTCTTATTAAAAACTCGAGCACTCAAGATATTATCATCAACCACTAAGCGGTTTAATAAAACATTCAGACTTAAAAGGTCGTTGGTCAAGATAGATTGCGTGGCATTAAACGCCGCTTGAGTGGCTAAGCTGCTGCCTAAGACTTCTGTTTGCTGTGAAAGGTAGTTGCCTAACGAATGTGTCAAGGTGTACCAAAAAATACAGACTGTCAGGATGATCAATGAGGCAAATGCCGCAGCGGCAATAATCGCAGCACTAAGGTTTGAACGAATAAAAGCGCCAATGACCTGAATTTTAGATTGGGTGTCCATTCATTTCCTTTAAGATGGATAGTTGAACGATGGCTTAAAGTATACACACATCAAGCCTCTTCTCGGAATTCTTTAAAGTACTACAAACACTTAAAAAAAAGAAATTAGCGAAAAGAAAACGATTTGTTATAGTAAGCGCCTCATTTCATTAGGAGTCGTTATGTCTGCCAGTATCACACTTATTGGTTCTTTGAACCCTGCATACCTTGATCAATTCACCGCTTGGCTAGGCAAACGCGATCTCAATGGATCTTCTGTTGTCTTAACAGACGAGAGTGATCTTGTATCGGTAGTGCAATTTACTTTAAACAAAGCGGTTGAAGAGACAGCGCTTTTTAAAACTGAATTATTAGAGCTTTCTGATGAGACAGGAATTGATCACATTTATCAAGCCACTATGCTGGATGTTCATAAGGCTGGTGTGGCGGTGTTTGATATGGATTCTACATTGATTAAAGCAGAAGTGATGGACGAGCTGGCGGTTGATGCCGGCATTGGAGAGCAAATTGCCGCCGTGACTGCCAGCGCAATGCGTGGTGAAATCGATTTTGTTGAGAGTTTTGTACAACGCCTGTCTTTACTAAAAGGTTTGAGCAGTACGGTGATGGACGGTGTGTATGATCGAATTCAACACATGGATGGCATTGCGACCTTGATGAAGGCGTTACATCATTATGGTTGGCATACTGCTATTTTATCTGGTGGTTTTACTTACTTCGCCGACCGAGTGAAAAGTGCTTACTCGATGAGCGAAGTGCACGCGAACGTATTGGAAATTCACAACAACGAACTCACTGGAAAACATTTAGGCGAGATCGTTGACGGCGAGCGTAAGAAACTTTTATTGACTCAAATTGTTGAGCGAAAGCAGGTTGATTGGTCGCAAACAATTGCTTGTGGAGACGGCGCAAACGATCTGTTGATGCTTAATCATGCGGCGTTAGGTGTGGCTTTGCATGCAAAACCTTTGGTTCGCCAGCAAGCGCCTTGTCCAATGAACAACCTTGGTTTGGATGGCATTTTGTATTTGCTTGGTATGACATCCGCAGAGATTCGTGCCATAACTCAGTCTTAGTAAGGATTCATACAGTGACGTGTCTTTAAGTTACTTGTCTTTAGGTTGATTTTATTGAAGTGAAAAGAGCCGCTACGTCACTATGACGTAGCGGCTCTTTTATATCTGAATCTGACTGACTCTTTAGAAACCGCTAAACGGATAGAAAGGGTACGCGCTACCGTATTCAATCGGTGTGTTTGCCTTTATATGTAAGTAGCCTTGGCTTTCACTGGCTGCAAGTAATGCGCCTGAGCTTTGTTGAGAGTGAGCGTACGCTAACCCGTCTTCGCCAATTGAAACACGTAAAAACTCATCCCGTTGAATGGTTTTGTTACGACTGAACCCCGCATCGACCAAATACGATTGTGGTAAAGAGGCGTTTTCTCCTGAGCTGGCAGACAGCAACAGCCTCGCAAACCAATGATAAGTCACCAAGGTCGAGCTCGGATTCCCCGGCAAACCCAAAAATGGTACGCCGTCTAATGTGGCATGAACCAATGGTTTCCCCGGTTTAATGGCAATTTTCCATAAATGCACAGTGCCTAATTTTTCGAGTACATCTCTGACGTGGTCTTCTTCACCGACAGACACGCCACCAGAAGAAAGAATAACGTCGCAGGATGCCATCAATGTTTTGAGCGCTGCTTCGGTTGCTTCTGGTGTGTCTTCAGCGTGAAGAGATTGAGCCACTTCGTGCCCTGATTGAGCAACCAGTGCAGACAGCATCGGACCGTTTGAATTGTATATTTGGCCAGACGCGAGTGTCTTCCCAACAGGAATCAATTCGTCTCCTGTGGTTAACACGCCAACACGTAATGGTTTATAAACACATACTTCTGTAACACCAAGACTGGAAAGTAAGCCGATGTGTATCGCAGTGATTTTCTCTCCTGCCTTGATAACCGTTTGACCCGCTTGGATATCTTGTCCTTTCGGGCGGATGTTGTTATTCACCTCTGCGACTTGGTTAAACACCACTTTGTCATTAATGACTTGAGTGTTCTCCTGCATGATGACGCAATTTGCACCAGCAGGGATATTGGCACCAGTAAAAATACGCGCACAGGTTCCAGCTTCTAATGGCTGAGGTGTTTGCCCTGCAGGAATGCGCTGACTTATCGTAAACGCTTTGCCTTCTTGCCAATCTGAAGCGATCAAGGCGTAGCCGTCCATGGCGCTGTTGTCGTGAGGCGGTACGAAAATCTCCGCGACAACGTCTTTCGCAAGAATTCGACCGACGGCGCTGACCAAAGGCAAAGAGTGAGATTGAACTCGAACGTTGGCGCTTTGTTGTATTTCTTTTAAAGCGTCTTCAAACGCGAGTAACGTTGACATGCTGAGACCTCTTATTGATGAGCCGAAGACGATTTTGTGAGCAATCCGACAAAATTACATGGGCGATGAGAAGCATTAAGCTGTTCTTCTAAAATACCGTTCCATGCGGTTTTGCAGGCGCCAGTCGAACCCGGTAAACAGAAAATGAGCGTGTCGTTAGCCAAACCTGCCACGGCACGAGATTGAATCGTAGATGTGCCAATTTCGTGATAAGAAATGTGGCGGAACAATTCGCCAAAGCCTTCAATGGTTTTATCAAACAAAGGCGTCATGGCTTCTGGAGTGCTGTCTCTAGAATAAAAACCTGTGCCGCCCGTAATCAGTACAACTTGTGTGTCTGGATTGGCAATCCACTGAGACACTTCTGCACGCATTTGATAAACGTCGTCTTTGACAATTTTTCGTTCTGAAAGTGTGTGACCCGCTTTGGTAAGCAACTCGATAAGCGCATCGCCAGACGTATCTTCCGCAATAGTGCGAGTGTCAGAAACCGTTAATACGCTGATGTTCAAAGATTGAAATGGGGTATTTGCTTTTGCCATGGGAATCCTTTTTAGCCGCCGGTTGCGCTCATAAAGCGCAAGATTTGCGGGGCTTCTGCTAGATCAAAATGATGTTGTTGTGGTTTAAGCGCTAACGCTTCCATAATGGCGCTTTCTAGTGCGCCAGAGTCTTGAGTTGTGTTACGGATAACACTTTTTAAATCTTTAGAATGTTCATTGCCTAAGCAAAGCAATAAGCGGCCTTCAACTGTCAACCGAACGCGGTTACAGGTATCGCAAAAATTATGACTGTGAGGGGAAATGACGCCAATCTTATTGTTTGCGCCTGCCACATGATAATAACGTGTTGGGCCGCCGGTTTTCATGTCACTTAAAGAGAGTTGATAATGCTGGCTAAGTTGCTCGATCACATCGTCGCTGGATAAGTACGTTTCCGCTCGATCGTGGTCGGTAATCACACCAAGTGGCATTTCTTCGATAAAGCTGATGTCCATATTTCGGTCGAGGGAGAACTTTGCTAAATCGTACAGTTCGTCATCGTTGTGGTTTTTTAACATGACGCTGTTGATTTTTAGCCGTTTAAAGGGCAATTGACTGGCGGCTTCAATGCCGTCGATGACTTGTTGGAATTTGTCTTTTCGAGTGAGGGAAAAAAAGCGATCGGCTTTTAATGTGTCTAGGCTGATGTTAATGCGTGACACACCAGCGTTGAGTAAATCTGGCGCCATTTTATAAAGCTGAGAACCATTGGTTGTCAGAGTGAGCTCTTCCAAACCGTCAGTATTGGCGATTTCTTCTAACGCCCATAAGATGTTTTTTCGTACTAAAGGTTCTCCGCCAGTAATACGAATGTGTTTGGTGCCCATTTTAATAAAGGTTTTTGCAACACGGACAATTTCTTCTAATGATAGGATGCGCTCTTTCGGCAAAAAAGTAACGTCCTCATCCATACAATAAGTGCAACGAAAATCGCACCTGTCTGTGACGGAAATGCGTAGATAATCAATTTTGCGACCAAAAGGGTCAATTAGAGCGTTGGTTGTCAAAAAAAGCACCTCAAGAAATAGACCTCTATAAGAGCAAAAAAACGCTTATATAGCAAAGTCGTTACAAGTGTATTGCCTATTTTTTCACTGAATGGGCAGAAGGGTTTGACTGTAAAAAGTGAACTTGGTTCTTCGCTTTTGTGTTTGGCGTTAGGATGATTTTAAATGTTGCCCTAAAGCCCAATCAATGTGTTCTTTTACGAGTTCAGAGGCATTCGGTCGTGCGTTTTCCAAAGATTGAATTGTATGTTGGCTGGTGGGCGCGTTACCCAATGCAACAGCAAGGTTTCTTTGCCAATTTTCATAACCTGTTCGTCGTATTGGTGAGCCTTCGGTGCTTTTCAAGAAAGTGTCTTCGTTCCATTCAAATAATTCTATCAGATCGGCCGAGTCTAAGTTGTGCCTTGGCTGAAAATCTTGTTCTTGCGTGTGCTTGGCAAATTTTGTCCAGGGGCAAACCAGCTGACAGTCATCACAGCCGAAAATACGATTGCCCATTTTGCTGCGTAAGTCTTTAGGAATTGCGCCTTTATGTTCAATGGTTAAATAGGAAATGCATTTCCCTGCGTCTAACACCCAAGGCTCCACAAAGGCATCGGTCGGGCATTGGGTTAAGCAGGCGGTGCAACTCCCGCAATGTCGAGTGGCGGTAGGCTCGTCTACAGGTAAGGGAAGGTTGGTGAATATTTCACCTAATAAAAACCAACTGCCTGCTTTTGGAGTAAGTAAGAGGGTGTTTTTTCCAATCCAGCCCATTCCTGCTTGCTCGGCGATTTGTCTTTCTAGAATTGGTGCGCTGTCAACAAAAGCGCGATAACCGTGATCGCCTACTTGCTCTTCGATTTTCTTAGAAAGCTGGGTAAGGCGCTTACGAATCAGTTTGTGGTAATCGCGGCCCAAGGCATAACGAGCAATATAAGCTTTGTCTTTGGTTTTTAAGCGTTCAACGGTTTCGACGGATTGAGGCAAATAATGCATACGCAAAGAAATAACGCGACGAGTGCCAGGGTGAAGTTGCTCTGGATAGAAGCGCATGTCGCCATGATTGGCCAAATAATCCATGCCAGCGTGATATTGCTTATCAAGCCATTGGTTGAACTCTTCTTTGTATTGCTCTAATTCAGGCTCCACAATGCGAGCTTCGGCAAAGCCAAACTCGGTTGCCCATGATTTGATATCGGCAGCGAGCTTTATAAGGTCGTCTGAACTGGATAGGGAAGAAGGAAGCAATGGCGCACCAGTATTGAAATGGTTAGCACTAGGTTGAAAAGGCTCAACCTAGTCTGATAGAAAGTTAGTAAAGGAAAGCGTCGCCTTTTACAACATCCATTAATAGCTTAATAAACATGCGATCCGCTTCTGTGTGCTCTTCTTGGATTTTAAGTGTGGTTTGATTCGACACTTCTTCAGCGATACGTTGGTAAGCATTTGGCTCGTTGATGTTTTCTTTTGCGATGCGAACCAACTCTCCAGACAGTTCTGGATTCATTAAAATTTTACGAAAGCAGCGTAAAAATTCGTCAATAATACGTTGTTGGTTAAGCTCATTAGCCATGGAAAAACTCCTAATCAAATTATTTCGCTATGACACCATGAAGTGTGGGTTAGAGCAAGTTTTATAGTGCTTTTTGTCGTGATTAATTGTGCTTTTTTGTTTGCTATATACGCTTGCCTTTAGGTTGACAAATGTTTGTCAGAACGACAAAATAAGCGTCTATATAACTCGACAACACCCTGTCGATGCATCCTTTTTATGAGCCACTAGCTCATCTCAATCAGGTTTAACCTGATAAGCACAGCATGTAAGTGAC